>NZ_JBSFRT010000009.1:0-173455 GCF_053589375.1 Rhodococcus sp. NPDC003348 | reverse complement strand
CCAGTCCCTCGCGGGCCGGGTCGGTGTCCGTGTCGCTCTGACTCGACAAAAGTTACGTGGCCGTGAACGGCATCGCAAATCCGCTGGTCACAGCATGCGCAGCGATGCGAACACGCAGGTCACCACCCATCGAAACCCGCCAACACCGGCAGAACACCGCGGTGTGACGCCGGACACCCACGATTCCGAGGGCTCCACAACGCCGAAGGGCGCCGCCCCTCGCATTCGCGAGCGACGACGCCCTTCGGTCACCACGGGCCGGCCGGACCTCAGTCCGTTCCCGGCACCCGCTCGATGTCTCCCCCGAGATCGGTGAGGTCCTCGACGAACCTCGGGTAGCCACGGTCGATGTGGTACACGTCGTGGACCTCGGTGGTTCCGTCCGCGACCAGGCCGGCGAGCACCAGGCCCGCTCCGGCGCGGATGTCGGACGACCACACCGGTGCGCTCGACAGCTGCGGGATACCCCGGACCACCGCATGGTGGCCGTCGGTACGCGCGTCGGCACCGAGCCGGATCATCTCCTCGACGAACCGGAACCGTGCCTCGAAGACGTTCTCGGTGATCATCGAAGTGCCGTCCGCGACGGCGGCCAGCCCGATCGCCATCGGCTGCAGGTCCGTCGGGAATCCGGGGAACGGCAGGGTCGCGAAGTTGACCGCCCTCGGACGCGACTCCTGCACCACCCGGAATCCGTCGGGCTCGGCGGTGACCTCCGAGCCCGCCGCCCGCAGCTTGTCGAGCACGAGCGCCAGATGCCTCGGGTTGACCCCGCGCACGCGCACGTCACCTCGCGTCATCGCGGCGGCGATTCCCCAGGTGGCCGCGACGATGCGGTCCCCGATCACGCGGTGCTCCGTCGGGCGCAGGGCCCTGACACCCTGAATCGTCAGCGTCGACGTTCCGGCGCCCTCGATCTGGGCGCCCATCCGCCCAAGCATGTTGCACAGGTCGACGATGTCGGGTTCGCGGGCGGCGTTGTCGATCACCGTCTCACCCTTCGCGAGGACAGCCGCCATCAGGATGTTCTCGGTCGCCCCGACCGACGGGAAGGCCAGCCGAATGCTGGCACCGTGCAGGTCCTCCGCCTCGGCGACGACGCAACCGTGCTGGATCTCGCTGGTGGCGCCGAGCAGGCGGAGCCCCGACTGATGCATGTCCAGCGGTCGCGAACCGATCGCGTCACCACCGGGCAGTGCCACGACGGCCCGGCGGCACCGTGCGACGAGCGGGCCGAGCACACAGACCGACGCCCGGAACTGAGTCACCGCGGGGAAGTCCGCGTGGTACTTCGGTTCGGCCGGGGTGGTGATCCGCACCTCGTCACCGTCGAGTGCCACCTCGCAACCGAGTCCACGCAGGACCTCGGCCATCAGCGGGACGTCGAGGATGTCGGGACAGTTGGTGATCGTCGTGGTGCCCTCGGCCAGCAGTGCTGCCGCCATCAGTTTCAGGACGCTGTTCTTCGCGCCGCTGACGGAGACTTCTCCCGACAGTCGGTTGCCGCCGGTGACCAGAAAGCGTTCACTCACAGTCGCACAGCCTAACCAGCTGCCCTCGGCGCCCTCGCGAGGCGCGGTACCGTGACCCCATGGCAGTGCACCTGACCCGCATTTACACCCGCACCGGAGACGACGGGACCACCGGACTGAGCGACTTCTCCCGGGTGTCGAAGAACGACCCCCGGCTGATCGCCTACGCCGACTGCGACGAGGCCAATGCGGCGCTCGGAGTCGCACTGGCCCTCGGCTCCCCCGACGACCGGATCACCGGCGTGCTCCGACAGGTGCAGAACGACCTGTTCGATGCCGGCGCGGACCTGTCGACGCCGGTGGTCGAGAATCCGAAGTACCCGCCGCTGCGGGTCACCCCCGCCTACGTCGAACGCCTCGAGGGATGGTGCGACGAGTTCAACGAGGAGCTCGAGCCGCTGAATTCGTTCATCCTGCCGGGTGGGACCGTGTTGGCCGCGCAACTGCACGTCGCACGGACCGTGGTCCGGCGTGCGGAACGCGCGGCGTGGGCCGCGGTCGACGC
Source organism: Rhodococcus sp. NPDC003348 (assembly GCF_053589375.1). Classification (NCBI taxonomy): domain Bacteria; kingdom Bacillati; phylum Actinomycetota; class Actinomycetes; order Mycobacteriales; family Nocardiaceae; genus Rhodococcus; species Rhodococcus sp. NPDC003348. Next base: position 171,418 of record NZ_JBSFRT010000009.1, on the reverse strand, counting down.
GGCGCCCGAGGACACCAGCGTGCTGCCGGCGAAGTACCTGAACCGGTTGTCGGACCTGCTGTTCATCCTCGGCCGGGTCGCGAACCCGGGCGGCGACGTCCTGTGGAAGCCCGGCGGAGACCGGGACTGACCCTGAAACCACGAGAACCCCGACCGGAGACGGTCGGGGTTCGTTCGTATGTCAGTCGGTCGATCCGGGTGGGCGTCCCCGCACGGAACGCCCGGACGGCCGCGATTCGACCCAGGAGAGGAACGCGGTCAGCGCTCCCCTGTCGAGGGCGAACTCGAACGCCCGCTCACCGTCACGCACCTCGACGATGACGATCTCGTCGGTCATGATGTCGTACTCGGTGTCCTGTGGGGATCGTCGATCGCCGAGTTCGATGCCCTGACGGGCGATCCGCGTATCCGGTCCCGGGCGCAGGCTCGACAGTTTGAAGAACACCAGGGTTTCCTCGCCGTAGCGAATGATCCCGTGCCGCCAACCCAGACCGGCGTCGGCAGGCAACGTTCGCAGGATCGCCGCGGTGCCGCCGCGCCGCAGGACGGTGAGGCGGTACACGAAAGCCGCGACGAGGGCCGCGAGCAGCACAACCAGAATGAAGAGAACGATCACTCCGGATGTCACTACTCGTCGGCCTACTCGTCGCGGCTTTTCGGGGGTACCTGTCAGGCCCGCTCGACAGCGCGGAGCTGGCCCTTGGCGATCGCGATCGCCTCGTCGGTGGCGCTGCTGTCGGCGAGGACGGCCTTGGCGACGTCGACGTCGATGTCACCGGAGAAGTCCGCGGACTCCGCCAGGACCGTCACCGTCTTGCCGGTCACCGAGAGGAAGCCACCGTGCACCGCGGCGACGAGACGCTCGCCGTCAGCGGTGGTGATGGCGACCGTCCCGGCCTCGACCAGCTGGCCGAGGACCGGCTCGTGGCCGTACATGATGCCGATCTCACCCTCGGTGGTCTGGGCGCTGACGAGAGTCGCCTGCCCCGACCACAGCCGCCGCTCGACGGCGACGAGCTCAACGGTCATCTCAGCCATCGTCGACTACTTCCCCGCGATCTTGGCGGCAGCGGCCTCGACGTCGTCGAGTCCACCACAGCTGTTGAACGCCTGCTCGGGCAGGTGATCGAACTCGCCCTTGCAGACGCGGTCGAACGCCTCGATGGTGTCGCGCAGCGGCACCACGGAGCCGGGCTCACCGGTGAACTTCTCGGCGACGATGAAGTTCTGGCCGAGGAACTTCTGCAGACGACGGGCGCGGCCGACGAGGACCTTGTCCTCCTCCTGCAGCTCGTCCATACCGAGGATGGCGATGATGTCCTGCAGTTCCTTGTACTTCTGCAGGATCCGCTTGACCTCGTTGGCGACGCGGAAGTGCTCGGCACCGACGATGCCGGGCTCCAGGATGCGCGAGGTCGACGTCAGCGGGTCCACAGCGGGGTAGATACCCATCTGCGAAATCGGACGCGAGAGCTCGGTGGTCGCATCGAGGTGCGCGAACGTGGTCGCCGGCGCCGGGTCGGTGTAGTCGTCGGCGGGGACGTAGATCGCCTGCAGCGAGGTGATCGAGCGGCCACGGGTCGAGGTGATGCGCTCCTGGAGCTCACCCATCTCGTCCGCCAGCGTCGGCTGGTAACCCACGGCCGAAGGCATACGACCCAGCAGGGTCGAGACCTCGGAACCGGCCTGGGTGAAGCGGAAGATGTTGTCGATGAACAGCAGCACGTCCTGGCCCTGGACATCGCGGAAGTACTCCGCCATGGTCAGCGCGGACAGGGCCACGCGCATACGCGTTCCCGGCGGCTCGTCCATCTGGCCGAAGACAAGGGCGGTGTCCTGGAGGACGCCCATCTCTTCCATCTCGAGGTGAAGGTCGGTGCCCTCACGGGTGCGCTCACCGACGCCTGCGAACACCGAGGTTCCGGAGAACTCGCGGGCGATACGGGTGATCATCTCCTGGATCAGAACGGTCTTGCCGACGCCGGCACCACCGAACAGACCGATCTTGCCGCCCTTGACGTACGGGGTCAGCAGGTCGATGACCTTGATGCCCGTCTCGAGGATCTCGGTCTTGCCCTCGAGCTGGTCGAAGGCCGGGGGCTTGCGGTGGATGCCCCACTGCTCGCCGTCGCGACCGGTGCCCGGCGCGTCGAGGCAGTCGCCGAGGGCGTTGAACACGTGGCCCTTGACGACGTCACCGACGGGAACCGAGATCGGCTTGCCGGAGTCGACGACCGCCGCGCCGCGGACGAGGCCGTCGGTGGGCTGCATCGAAATGGTGCGCACCAGGTTGTCGCCCAGGTGCTGCGCCACCTCGAGGGTCAGCGTCTTGGCCACGGACGGGAGGGTGACCTCGGCGTTCAGGGCGTTGAACAGGGCGGGGACGGCGCCACGCGGGAACTCAACGTCCACAACGGGACCGATGACCCGCACGACCCGGCCGGACGTGGTGCCCGCGCCGTTCGCGTTGGTTTGGGTTACTGCTGCGGTCATGTGCTCTTAGTCACTTCCTGCGCTCGAGGCGAGCGCATTCGCGCCACCGACGATCTCGCTGATTTCCTGGGTGATCTGTGCCTGGCGCACCTGGTTGGCCTCACGGCTCAGGGTGTTCACCAGCTCGTTCGCGTTGTCGGTGGCCGCCTTCATGGCGGTACGACGTGCGGCCGACTCCGACGCTGCCGCATCGAGCAGCGAGGAGTAGATGCGGGTGTTGATGTACTTCGGCAGCAGGGCGGACAGCAGCGTCCCGGCCTCCGGCTCGAAGTCGTACTGAGCCGTCGGCGCAGCACCGTTCGAGTCGGTGAGCATGTCCTCGCCGAGCTCGAAGTTCTCGTCCTGGTAGTTGACCTCCAGCGGCGCCATCCGGCGAACCTCCGGAGACTGCGTCAGCATCGACACGAACTTCGTGTAGACGATGTGCAGCTCGTCGACGCCCTCGATCGTGCCCTCACCGTTGTACGCCGGGATCGTGTTGCCGGATCCCGCCATGAACAGCTCGACGAGGTGACGGCTGGCCCGTGCCGCATCGGCGTAGCCCGGATCCTGGGAGAATCCGGTCCAGGCACCCTTCACATCGCGGTCGCGGAAGGTGTAGTAGGTCAGGCCCTTCGCGCCGAGCACGTAGAGCACCGGCTCCTTGCCCTCGCTGCGCAGCAGCGCGAACAGCTCCTCGGCCTCCCTGAGGACGTTGGAGTTGTAGCCACCGCACATACCGCGGTCGCTGGTGACCACCAGCACGGCCGCGCGCTTCGGGTTCGCGCGCTCGTTCAGCAGCGGGTGATCGAGCGATCCCGAGGCACTCGCCAGCGCGGAGAGCACCTTGGTGATCTCCTCGGCGTACGGCTTGGACGCCGCGACCCGAATCTGCGCCTTGGTGATCCGGGAGGTGGCGATCAGCTCCTGCGCCTTGGTGATCTTCTTGGTCGAGTTGACCGACTTGATGCGGGAGCGCAATTCGCGCAAGTTCGCCATCTACTCAGTCCCTCCTTCCCAATTGGTGTCCGTCACGGCCGCCGCGCTCACTTGGTGACGTGCTTGCGGGTGACGGAAACCTGCTCCTGGCTGACCTCGTCGGCACCGAGAGCGGCGGCCTCGGCCTCGTTGACGACGCGGCTGCCGTCGGAGGCGAGGAAGCCCTGCTTGAACTTGTCGGTCGCGGCATTGAGCGCCTCGATCGAGCTGTCGTCGAGCGCCTTGCCACCCGCGATCTGCTCGTACACGCCGGCGGCGTTACGGTGCAGGTCCTCGAGGAGCTCGGACTCGAACCGGCGGACGTCGCCGACCGGCACGGAGTCGAACACGCCTTCACCGGCGAGGTAGATCGAGATGATCTGGTCCTCGACAGCGATCGGGCTGTACTGGTCCTGCTTGAGCAGCTCGACCAGACGCTGGCCGCGCTCGAGCTGAGCCTTCGATGCCTCGTCCAGGTCCGAGGCGAACGCGGAGAACGCCTCGAGCTCACGGAACTGTGCCAGCTCCAGACGCAGCGAGCCGGAGACCTTCTTCATGCCCTTGGTCTGGGCGGCGCCACCGACGCGGGACACCGAGATGCCGACGTTGATGGCGGGGCGGATGCCCTTGTTGAACAGGTCGGACTCGAGGAAGACCTGACCGTCGGTGATCGAGATGACGTTGGTCGGGATGTAGGCCGAAACGTCGTTGGCCTTGGTCTCGATGATCGGCAGCGCGGTCAGCGAACCGCCACCGAGCGCGTCGGACAGCTTGGCCGAGCGCTCCAGCAGGCGGGAGTGCAGGTAGAAGACGTCACCGGGGTAGGCCTCGCGTCCCGGCGGGCGACGCAGCAGCAGCGAGATGGCGCGGTACGCCTCGGCCTGCTTGGTCAGGTCGTCGAACACGACGAGGACGTGCTTGCCCTGGTACATCCAGTGCTGGCCGATGGCCGAACCGGTGTACGGAGCGAGCCACTTGAAGCCGGCGGAGTCGGAGGCCGGGGCGGCGACGATGGTGGTGTACTCCATCGCACCGTTCTCCTCCAGCGCCTGCTTCACGCCGGCGATGGTGGAGCCCTTCTGACCGATCGCGACGTAGATGCAGCGGACCTGCTGCTTCGGGTCGCCGGTCGCCCAGTTGGCCTTCTGGTTCAGGATCGCGTCGATGCAGACCGCGGTCTTGCCGGTCTTGCGGTCGCCGATGACGAGCTGACGCTGTCCGCGGCCGATCGGGGTCATCGCGTCGATGGCCTTGATGCCGGTCTGCAGCGGCTCCTCGACGGGCTGACGCTCGAGCACGGTCGCGGCCTGCAGCTCGAGGGCGCGGGTCTCGGTCGACTCGATCTCGCCCAGGCCGTCGATCGGCTGGCCGAGCGGGTTGACGACGCGGCCGAGGAAGCCGTCGCCGACGGGAACGGAGAGGACGTCGCCGGTCCGCTTGACCTGCTGGCCCTCCTCGATGTCCTGGAAGTCACCCAGGATGACGGCACCGATCTCGGTGGCGTCCAGGTTCAGCGCCACACCGAGGACGCCGCCGGGGAACTCCAGCAGCTCGTTGGCCATCGCCGAAGGCAGGCCGGTGACGTGCGCAATGCCGTCGCTGGTGTCGGACACCGTGCCGACCTCCTCACGGGAGGCCTCCGGGGAGTAGCTCGCGGTGTAGTTCTCGATCGCGCTACGGATCTCGTCGGAGGAGATCGTCAGCTCCGCCATGTTCTTCCTGCTCTCGGTATCTGGTCTCGAAATTGGTTCGGGAGGGTGGGTGCTGCGTGGCGCAGCAGGTGGACGCCGGCTACTTGAGGTTCTTGCGCAGCGCGGCGAGTCGTCCCGCGGCACTGCCGTCGATGACCTCGTCACCCACGCGGACCACGAGTCCACCGAGGAGCTCGGGGTCGACCTCCACATGCACGGTGACCGGCTTCCCGTAGGTCCTGGTCAGCGTCTCGGCGAGCCGTTCGGACTGGGCTGCCGACAGCGGGGTGGCGCTGCGCACGTGCGCGACCGCCTTGTCCCGTCGGGCCGCGGCCAGCTCGGACAACTCGTTGAACGCGTCCGCCGGAGCCGACTGCAGTCGGCCGACCGCCTGGCCCGCCAGCGCCTCGGTGACCGCCGTGACCTTGCCGTACAGCAGCTTGGACAGCAGCTCACGCTTGGCCGACGCCGGGCGGGCACGATCGGACAGGCTCTGCTCGAGGTCGGCGTCGCCGGCCACGATGCGCCCGAGCCGGAACAGCTCGTCCTCGACGGTGTCGAGCTGACCCTGGTCGTCGGCTGCACGCAGCAGCGACTCCCGGCCCAGCTGGACCAGCGAGTTGCGCAGGTCCGCGGAGGTCGACCAGTCCTGACCGACCGCTGCCTTCAGCGTCGCCTGGGTCTCGGCGGAAACCTTGTCCGAGAACACCTGCTCGGCGAGCGCCTGCCGGACGGCCGCGGGAGCCGACGGATCGGCCAGCGCGGCGCGGAGGGTGCGCTGGCCGTCGAGAACCTCGACCGCCGTGAACAGCTCCGCACCGGTCTGTGCCGCAGCCGCGGTCGCTGCGCCGGCCGAAACCCCGGCCAACGCTGATTCCAGGGCGCTCCTCGTCTGAGTCAGCGCCTCACGGCTTGCTGCGTACATGGTGCTCACTTTCCGTTTGCGGAGTCAGCGCTGACGGTGTCCAGTTCGCTGAGGAACCGGTCGATCGTGCCGGCCCGCTTCACGTCGTCGGCCAGGGTCTCGCCGATGACCTTCTCGGCCAGGTCCACCGCGGTGCGCCCGAGGTCGCTGCGGAGCTCCGCCACGATCTGCTGACGCTGTGCGGCGAGCTGGTTGCTGCCGGCTGCGACGATACGGTCGCTTTCCTCCTGGGCCTGCACCTTCATCTCGTTGATGATCTGCTGACCCTGGGTGCGGGCATCCTCGCGGATGGCCGCTGCCTCGGTCCGAGCGTCGGCGAGCTGGGCGCGGTACTGCTCGAGCGCCGCCTTCGCCTCTGCCTGGGCCTCTTCGGCGCGCTTGATGCCGCCCTCGATCTGGTCGGAGCGATCGGCCAGGACCTGCTGGAACTTCGGAAGGATGTACTTCCAGAAGACGAAGCCGATGACAGCGACACAGACCAGCGACCAGACGATGTCATAGGTCTCGGGGAGCAGAGGATTGATGTCCTCACCCTCCGAGGCCGCGATCACTGCAATGTTCGACATGGCGTGATCAGAAAATGAAGCCGGCAACGAGGCCGATCAGCGCCAGGGCCTCGGTGAACGCGATACCGAGGAACATGTTGGTACGGATCTGGCCGGCGAGCTCGGGCTGACGGGCGATGCCCTCGATGGCCTTACCGACGACGATGCCCACGCCGATGCCCGGGCCGATGGCGGCGAGGCCGTAACCGATGGCGCCGAATCCGCCGCCGGTGACCTCGGAGGTGGTCTGTGCCAGGTACGAGAGGCTCATGTGGTTTTCCGTTCCCTTTCTGTTGCCCGCCGCCGGGTTCGGCGAAGGGTCAGTTTGTGTGGTGTGTCAGGCAGTCAGTGCAGTCGAGATCAGTGCGAATCGGCGTGCAGCGCCAGGTCGATGTACACGGCGGTCAGCAGGGCGAAGACGTACGCCTGCAGGAAGATCACCAGCAGCTCGAAGAGGGTGAAGCCGAATCCGGCTGCCAGCGAGAACACACCGAAGATCTTCATTCCGGCCGCGGCCTCGAAGAAGAAGTACTGGGTGGCGCTGAAGAACAGCACGAGCATGATGTGACCGGCCAGCATGTTGGCCATGAGTCGCACGGTCAGCGTGAACGGCCGCAGGATGAACGTCGAGATGAACTCGATCGGGATCAGCAGGAAGTGCAGCGGCAGCGGCACGTTCGGGACCACGATGCTCGACTTCACGTACTTGAAGAAGCCGTACTTCTTGATACCGACGTAGTTGAACACGACGTACGCGAGCGCGGCGAGAACGATCGGCATGCCGACGCGTGCGTTGGACGAAATGTTCAGGAACGGGATCACACTGGACGAGTTCAGGAACAGGACCGTGAAGAAGATCGTGACCAGGACGGGCAGGAAGCGCTTGCCCTGTTCCTTGCCGAGGACCTCGTCGGCGATCTGCTCCTTGACGAAGTTCAGTCCGATCTCGGCGACGTTCTGCGCGCCACGAGGGATGAGCTTCGGGCTGCGCATCGCGAACGCGAAGAAGCCGAGCAGGACGACCGTCATGAGGATGCGGATCAGCATCAGACGGTCGAGCTCGAACGGCGTGCCCTCGAACAGCACAGCGGGAGGGAAGAAGTCTGCAAGTGACGGCGGATGGAACTCCGCGGCCAGGGTGGTGACGCTCAGCGGTCTCTCCCGTAGTCGTGGCCGCAGGCGGCATCGCCTGCGGTTCGATCGGACATTGACGAACTAACAAGTCGACAAGGTCGGCTCGCGTATTCGTCAGCCGCTGTGCCCGCCTGTGCCCGGAGGAATCGGCGGTCTTGCGTCTGTCGGTGTCGGCGACTGTCGTCGACTCGGCGGCCCCACCACGCGCAGTTTCGTACCACGAAACACTCGAAACGGGAGTCACCTGTGCGACTGCGGCCCGACGCTGTTTCGTCTGATTCGCGTCATTCCAGCACTCGCGTGAGCTTGACCTTATCAAGACAACTACGACGTTGTGTAGACGGGGGTCGTCATTGACGAAAAAACTACTGGACGTAGTACTACTTCTCGTCAGATTTGGGCTCCGCGGTGTCGACGTACGGCACCTTCACCTTCAGCAGACCGTAGGTCTCGGCGCCGAGCACGATCACCAGTGCGAGCACCATGACGATCACCAGGGCGCCCTTGCTGTAGAAATCCATCCCCTTGAGCAGGCCGAGCACGACGATCGCGAGGATCATCTTCAGCAGCCAGCTGCCGAGCAGGATCAGACCCGACGTCGCCGGCGGCATCTTCTCGGTGAACAGGACCGCCAGCGCGGTGCAGAGGATGAACCCACCACCCACCGCGACACCGATCAGCGCACCCCACAGTCCGGCCCACCCCGCGACCAGCGAGGCCACCACGGACCCCACGACCGCGAGGGCAACCAGCCCTGCGAGCCCCCAACGCACCGCGGCGCGAAGTGGTGCGGACGGATCGGGCAGGGGTTCGGGAGAGAAGCTCACAACCGTCAAGGGTAGCGGTCGCTCAGGAACCGCCGCCGCACCCGTCAGGCGGCACCGCCGCCGCACCCGTCAGGCGGCACCGCCGCCGTCGCGGCCACGAACCTGCTGCAGCCGCAGCGACGGGACCGCGGTCACCACCAACGCGAACACCAGCCCGCCGGCCACCAGCAGCACCACGATGCGCCGGTCGAACAGCGCGGACCCCACGGCGCCGAACGCGAGCACGCCGACCCAGAGGTAGATCAGAAGCACGACACGACGGTGCGAGTGCCCGATCTGCAGCAACCGATGGTGCAGGTGCATCTTGTCCGGCGCGAACGGGCTGCGGCCCGCCATCGTCCGGCGAACCACCGCCAGCAGCAGGTCCAGGATCGGAATGAACATCACGGCGCCGACCAGGAGCAGCGGCGAGAGCAGGCCGAGCATGTCGCGAGATCCATAGGCGTTCAGCGGGATCCGCCCGGACGCACTCGTCGAGATCGCTGCGAGCATCAGGCCGATCAGCATCGACCCGGAGTCACCCATGAAGATCCGGGCCGGCTGGAAGTTGTGCGGGAGGAACCCGAGGCAGGCACCCGCGAGCGCGGCGGCCAGCATCGCCGGCGGGTAGGCGCTGACGTCACCGCCCTGCTCGTGGAGCAGGCCGACGGAGAACACGCAGATCGCCACCGACGCGATCAACCCGAGCCCGGCGGCCAGGCCGTCCAGACCGTCGACGAAGTTCATCGCATTGATCATCACGACCGCGACGAGCACGGTGAACAAGCCGCCCTGCAGCTGGTCGAGCACCCAGGTGGTGCCGCCCCCGAACGGGACGTACAGCACCAGCCAGCTCACACCCATCACGACCATCACCCCGGCCGCGGTGACCTGGCCGACGAACTTGGTGAGCGCGTCGAGCCCCCAGCGGTCGTCGATGAACCCCACCGCGACGATCACCGTCGCCGAGACCAGTGCCGCCGGAATGTCCTTGGTGTTGTACTCGAATCCGCGCGTCAACGCCGGAAGCTGTTGAGCGAACAGCAGTGCCGCAGCGAAACCGAGGTACATGCCGAGGCCGCCGAGTCTCGGCGTCGGCGTGACGTGCACGTCGCGGTCCCGGGGAACGGCGACCGCCCCGAACTTGATCGCGAACAGCCGCACGGCACCGGTCGCGAGGAACGTGACGACCGCGGCGGTGAACAGCACCAGCAGCAGCTCCCGCAGCGGCACCCCGGCCCCCCGGTTCGCCGGGCCGTCCGCTGCGAGCAGGAGCGTGGCGTCGACGACGGTCACTGTGCGGTGCTCACCCTCGGTCCCCGCCCCCGAGCAGGCTCTCGACGGTCACGCCGAGCACCTCGGCGACCGCCGGTGTCGGGACCGCACCCTCACGCAGGATGCGCGGGACGTCGGAGGTCAGGTCGACGATGGTGGACGCGAGGGCATGTTCGGCCGGCCCGCCGTCGAGGTAGACGCTGGCGCTGCCACCGAGCTGGCTGCGCGCCTCCTCCACGGTGGTCGCGGGCGCATGCCCGGAGATGTTGGCACTCGACACCGCGAGCGGGCCGACCTCGCGCAGCAGTTCGAGGGCAACGGGGTGCAGTGGCATCCGCAGCATCACCGTCCCGCGGGTGTCCCCGAGGTCCCAGGCCAGCGACGGCGCCTGCTGGACAACGAGACTCAGCCCGCCCGGCCAGAAGGCACGGATCAGTTCGCGGGCCTCCGGGCGCACGGTGAACACCAGCCCGTCGATCGTGTTCCACGAGCCGACGAGGACCGGCACCGGCATGTCCCGCCCACGGCCCTTGGCGCGCAGCAGGCTCGCGACCGCCTCGCCGTCGAAGGCGTCTGCCGCCAGGCCGTACAGCGTGTCGGTGGGGATGACCGCCAGCCGGCCTGCCTTGAGTGCGTTGCCGGCCGCGCGGATTCCGGCCTCACGTGTTTCGGGTTGTCCGCAGTCGTAGACGATGCTCACCGGTCCATCCTTTCACCCTGCCGAAAGAGCCGGTTCGGTCACCACCCCGACAGCCGGGACATCGGGGGTTCGCGACCTCACGGGCGTCGCGCCGCCTCGGCCGCGGTCGCGACGCGTCGACCCACCACGAACCGCGGTTTGCCGGCGAGGTCGTCGTGCTCGGCGACCTCGCCGAAGACGCGTCGTTCCCGCAGCAGCGCGGCGACCTGGCCACCGTTGCTGTCGTCGTGCTCGATGGCAAGCGCGCCGCCGATCCGCAGCCACCGGGCGATGTTCGAGACCATCGGCGTGATCACCGACAGCCCATCCGGGCCACCGAAGAGTGCGGACGCCGGATCGTGCTCGGCGACCTCGCGGTCGAGGACCGCCCCCTCGGGAATGTACGGCGGGTTCGAGACCACGAGATCCACGCCGCCCTCGAGTTCGGTCAGCAGCGCCCTGCTGGTCACGTCCCCGTGGTGCAGGACGATCGGTGTGTCCCCGTCGGCGGCCCGGGCGTCGGCGTTCTTGCGCGCCCACGCCAGTGCCTTCGGCTCCAGTTCGACGGCGTGCACGACCGCGTCCGGGCGGGCGTGCGCGATGGCCAACGCCAGCGCCCCGGAACCGGTGCACAGGTCGAGAACCACGGGCGGCCGGGTCGGGGTGGCCTCGAGCACGGCCAGCGCCCACGCGAGCAACAGCTCCGTCTCGGGCCGTGGCACGAAGACGCCAGGGCCCACCGCGAGGTCGATATCCCCCATCGCCGCGACGCCGGTGATGTGCTGCAACGGAATTCGTTTCGCGCGCTGCGCCACCATCTCCCGGTAGGTCTCGATGACCTCGGGTTCGACGAGCGGCACCAATCCGAGTCGGCCGCGTTCGACGCCCACCACGTGCGCGGCGAGCAGTTCCGCGTCTGTTCGCGGGCTGGGCACGCCGGCTTCCTCGAGGATTCTGGTGGCGTCGAGGATCGCCAGGCGCAACGGTTGTCGGCTCACGGCGTTCAGCCTGCCACGCCGTCACGAACCGGACACGCACAGGCCACGAACCACGCCGGGCGCGGAGAACGCCGATACGGTCGATTCGTCCGGCCAAAGGAAAGGAATCCCCATGACAAGTTCAAGATTCACCTTTCGCGTCGCCACGGCAGCGGCACTCACCGGCGCCGCCGCCCTCGCGGCGCCCGCACTGGCGTCCGCGGCACCGATCGACATTCAGCCGACTCCGTTGTTCTGCGCCGGCGGCATCGCCCCGGTGCAGTCCCTCACCCACCAGGAGCAGGCCGCCATCGAACCGGACGACCTGCTGTTCGTCGTCAACGAGGCAGGCAGGTCCGGTCCCGATGTCAACTGGATCAACATCAACACCGGCGAGACCGGCGCGGCCGAACTGACGCCCAGCGAGGGCGACGCCAAGTTCCCTGCCGCGCTCGTGGAACCGGAAGGGGGTGTCGCCGTGTCCGCCGTGTGGGGCAACTACCAGAACGCCACGGGCGAGAACTGCTTCCTGCTGCCGGGCATCGACATCAGCCAGCTGGCGGGCGAGCCCGACGACTGACCTGCCGGGAGGCCCCGCTCCCCCGGCTCACTCCGCGGCGAGCCGGGCCTCCCGGTCGGCCTTGCCGAGCGCGTCGAGCAGCGCGTCCATGTCACCGTCGAGCACGGCGTCGAGGTTGTGCGCCTTGAATCCGATGCGGTGATCGGTGATGCGGTTCTCGGGGAAGTTGTAGGTACGGATGCGCTCGGACCGGTCGACGGTGCGGACCTGGCTGGCCCGCCCGGCCGACGCCTCGGCCTCGGCGGCCTCCTCGGCGGCGGCCTGCAGCCGCGCCGCGAGAACCTGCATCGCGCGGGCCTTGTTCTGCAGCTGGGAGCGTTCGTTCTGGCAGGTCACCACGATGCCCGTGGGCAGGTGCGTGATCCGGACCGCGGAATCGGTCGTGTTGACGCCCTGACCGCCCTTGCCGGACGACCGGTACACGTCGATGCGCAGATCGCCCTCGTCGATCTGCACCTCCTCGACCTCGTCGGGCTCCGGGTAGATCAGCACGCCTGCCGCGGAGGTGTGCACGCGGCCCTGCGACTCGGTGACGGGCACGCGCTGCACGCGGTGTACTCCGCCCTCGAACTTGAACCGGGCCCAGACCCCGTCCCGCACGTCGCCCTTCGACTTGATCGAGATCGTCGCGTCCTTGTACCCGCCGAGATCGGAGATGGTGGCGTCGAGCACCTCGACGCGCCAGCCGTGCCGCTCCGCGTAGCGGATGTACATCCGGGCCAGATCCGACGCGAACAGCGCCGATTCCTCGCCACCCTCGCCCGACTTGAGCTCGAGCACCACGTCGTCCGCGTCGTGGGGGTCGCGCGGCGCGAGCAGATCGGTCAGCGCCACGTCCAGCTCTGCGACGAGCGCCTCGAGCGCGGGCACCTCGGCCGCGAAGGCGGAGTCGTCGGCGGCCAGCTCACGGGCCGCCTCGAGGTCCTCACGGGCGGCGAGCAGCTTGGTGTGGGTGGCCATGATCGGCGCGAGTTCGGCGAATCGCTTGCCGACCCGTCTGGCTGCGGCCGGATCGTTGTGCAGCGACGGATCCGCCAGCTGCAGTTCGAGGCCGGCGTGTTCGGCCAGAATGTCGTCGATGGCCGAGGGCTGGGTCGTGCCCGCCATGGTGCGCTCCGATATGTGAGTCAGGGGGTCTGGATTCCCGGGGACGGGATGCAAAAACGCCGACGCCCGGCCTGCAAGGTGCACAGGACGGGCGTCGGCGATGTCGCTAGCTCTCGGCAGCGGCCTTCTTCGGGGCGCGCTTTCCGTAGCGAGCCTCGAAGCGGGCAACGCGTCCGCCGGTATCGAGGATCTTCTGCTTGCCGGTGTAGAACGGGTGGCACTGCGAGCAGACCTCGACGACGATGCGTCCGGACTCCTTGGTGCTGTGGGTCTCGAACGTGTTCCCGCAACCGCAGACGACGGTGGTCGCCACGTATTCGGGGTGAATTCCTGCCTTCATGGTGTCCCTTTCGGTGGTCGCCGGGTCGACTTCGAGAATCGAAGCCGTGAACCGGAACCGGACATGGTTGTTCGTAGCACGCGGCAGATGCCTGATGCGCGATCGATCATTCTGCCAGAGGCCGCTGACGTTCTCCTAAACGGCCTCCGGCCCGAATCTGTTCCCTAGTCGTCGCCGATGGCGCCCGGAGCGGTCTTGGTGACCTGCATCAGGAACTCGACGTTGCTCTTGGACTTCTTGAGCCGGTCGATGAGCAGGTCGATCGCCTGGTGCGAGTCCAGGCCCGACAGCACGCGGCGCAGCTTGTGCACGACCGCGAACTCGTCGGGGCTCATCAGCAGCTCGTCCTTGCGGGTGCCGGACGGGTTGACGTCCACCGCGGGGAACACGCGCCGCTCGGCGATCTTGCGGTCGAGCTTGAGCTCGGCGTTGCCGGTGCCCTTGAACTCCTCGAAGATCACGGTGTCGCCGGTCGAACCGGTTTCGACCATCGCCGTGGCGATGATGGTGAGCGAGCCACCGTTCTCGATGTTGCGGGCGGCACCGAGGAATCGCTTCGGCGGGTACAGCGCGGTCGAGTCGACACCACCGGAGAGGATGCGTCCGGACGCGGGCGACGAGTTGTTGTACGCGCGGCCGAGGCGGGTGATCGAGTCGAGCAGCACGACCACGTCGCGACCGTTCTCGACGAGACGCTTGGCCCGCTCGATGGCCAGCTCCGCGACCGACGTGTGGTCTGACGGCGGCCGGTCGAAGGTGGAGGCGATGACCTCACCCTTGACCGAACGCTGCATGTCGGTGACCTCTTCGGGCCGCTCGTCCACCAGGACGACCATCAGGTAGCACTCGGGGTTGTTCGTCGCGATCGCGTTCGCGATGTCCTGCATGATCGTCGTCTTGCCTGCCTTCGGCGGCGAGACGATCAGGGCGCGCTGGCCCTTGCCGATCGGCATGATCAGGTCGATGACGCGGGTGGTCAGGACGTTCGGAGCCGTCTCGAGCCGCAGCCGCTGGTTCGGGTACAACGGGGTGAGCTTGTTGAACTCCGGACGACGCTTGGCCGCCTCGACGTCGCCGCCGTTGACGGTGTCGATACGCACCAGCGGGTTGAACTTCTGCCGCTGGTTGCCGCCGCCCTCGCCCTCGCGGGGGACGCGAACCGCACCGGTGATCGCGTCGCCTCGACGCAGACCGTTCTTGCGGATCAGGTTCATCGACACGTAGACGTCGTTGGGCCCGGCGAGGTAGCCGGAGGTGCGCACGAACGCGTAGTTGTCGAGGACGTCGAGGATGCCCGCGACGGGCTGCAGGACGTCGTCCTCGCGGATCTCGACGTCGGCGCCACCGCCCTCGCCGCGGTCGCGTCCACGGCGCCGCTCGCGGAATCGACGTCCGCGCCGGCCGCGGCCGTCGCCGTCGTCGTCCCCGCCGCGGTTGTCGCGGCCTTCACCGCGGGGTCCGTTGTTGCCCTGGCCGCGCTCGTCCTGGGCGCGGTCCTGGTTGCGGCCACCCTGGTTACGGTCACCCTGGTTACGGTCACCCTGGTTGCGGTCACCCTGGTTGCGGTCACCCTGGTTGCGGTCACCCTGGTTGCGATCGCGGCGGGGGCGATCGCCACCCTGCTCCTGCCGCCCGCCCTGACGCTCGGCCGGCTGCTCCGTCGCCTCGGCCTGCTCGGTGGCGGCACCGGCGGCCCGGGCCGATCCACGGCGCTGCCGACCCCGGCGTCCGCCCTGGTCTGCATCACCCGACGAGTCGGACTCGACGGGGAGTGCGGTCTGGCCGGTGGCCTCGACGGCCTCGGCCTTCGCACGCGTCTCGCGCTTCGCGGGCGCCTCGGCCTTCGCAGGCGCCTCGGCCTTGGTGGAGGCTTCGCTCTTGGCGGGGGCCTCGGTCTTCGCGGGGGCTTCGACCTTCACGGCGGGAGCCTTTTCGGTGGCGGCGGCCTTGGCCGCCTTGGTGGTGGAACCACCGGCCTGCCGCTCCTTGATCGCGGCGATCAGGTCGCCCTTGCGCATGCCGGAGGTGCCCTTGATACCGAGCTCACCGGCGAGGGCGCGCAACTCGGCGAGCACCATTCCGGAAAGCCCGGCGCCACGACGCGCGTCGGCGCGCTTGGTCGCGGCAGCGACGGCCGGGGCCGTCTCTGAAGTCTGTGAACCGCCGGACTGGCTCGCCGCGGTGGACACCGCAGAGTCGAGCACAGGAGTGGCGATCAGGTCCGTATCGGTCACGGATGTCCTTTCCTTCCCTCGCCCGCGCGGCGCTGAGTCGAGGGTTCGTCCCGCAGCTCAATTACTGAACTCGGATATGCCGGACATGTTCGGGAAATGTCGGGCCGCTCGCCCTCATCTCGCACTCAGGCGCCTTCTCCGAGCCGACACCCCGAGAGGCCGAAAGCCTCGAGCACAGGGGGTTCGGGCGAAAAACACGCAGTCCGGAACTCGGGGCTGTTCCGTGATTTCCGAGCTTCGCGACCGATGAGAATCCGATCGGGAGACTCCTGATTTCGGGAGTGATTGCCCTGATAGAGCACCGGCGACTGATACGCACGATGGGCGAACGCCCCCAGGATAGCCGTGAACACGGTTACGGGCAAGAACAACCCGCCGGTGTGCTGCGGCACACCGGCGGGAGGGCTCAGGAGACGCGGACGCCGTCCGCGATTTCGAGGTCGAGCACCCGAAGGCCGTCCGACTCGGCGGAGACTCGAAGGTCCGCGGGCAGCGGCGCGGTGGTCAACGCCAGCACCGTCGGACCGGCGCCGGAGACGACGGCGGCGATGCCCCGTTCACGCAGCGCAGCGACCCAGCGGGTCGTCAGGGGCAGGGCGGATGCCCGCTGCCGCTGGTGCAACCGATCCTCGGTGGCGGTCATCAGCAGATCGGGCCGGGAGGTGAGGGCCACCACGGCCAGTGCACCGCGGCTGACGTTGAAGGCGGCGTCGGCATGCGACACCGTCTCCGGGAGCAGTCCACGGGTGTGGGCGGTCGTCGACCGCTCCTCCGGCACCAGCGCCACGACGCGAATGCTCGGATGGACGGCGAGCCGGGCCGCGCCGAATCGGCGCGGTGAGTCCCCGTCGACCGGGTCCTCGCTCCAGGACACCACCGCACCGCCGAGCACGCTCGCGGACGCATTGTCGGGGTGCCCTTCGAACTCGGACGAGAGCTGCACCAACTGGGCCTCGGTCAGTGCCAGCTCGGGGTCGAGCAGGGTCACCAGGCCGTTTCCGGCGGCGAGCCCGCCGACGGCCGCCGATGCGGACGAACCGAGTCCACGCGAATGTGGAATGGCGTTGCGGCACACCACGTCCAGACCACCGGCCCAGACCCCCGCCGCCTCGAGTCCCCGCTCGATCGCGCGCACCACCAGGTGCGAGGGGCCCAGCGGGACGTCCCCGGCCCCCTCCCCCTCGACCCGAACGGCGAGTCCGGACTCGGTTGTGGTGACCGTGATCTCGTCGTACAGGCCGAGGGCCATACCCAGCGTGTCGAATCCCGGACCGAGGTTTGCCGTGGACGCGGGCACCCGCGCCGTCACGGTCAGCCCCGTCGGCAACGTCCGAGTCATCGTTGTGTCTTCGATTCGCTGTGCGGTCACTACACCAACTCGAGCGCCGACGCGACGGCCACCGGGTCGACCGGAATCGGCTGGACGGGAGGCATTCCCAGCAGGGCCGTGTCGGGGTCCTTGAGGCCGTTGCCGGTGACGGTGCACACCACGGTCTGACCGGCGTCGAGCCAGCCCTCCTTGTGCGCGGCCAGCAGGCCGGCGACGGACGCGGCGGACGCCGGTTCGACGAAGACGCCCTCGGTGCGCGCGATCAACCGGTACGCCTCGAGGATCTCCTCGTCGGTCGCCGCGCGGAAGACGCCGTTCGACTCCTCCTTGGCGTTCACGGCACCGTCCCACGATGCGGGGGCGCCGATGCGGATCGCGGTCGCGATGGTCTCGGGATCCTTGACCGGGGCGCCGTGCACGAGCGGGGCAGCGCCGGCGGCCTGCACGCCGAGCATGCGCGGCCGGGACGAGGAGATGCCGTCGGCGTGGTACTCCGAGTAGCCCTTCCAGTACGCGGTGATGTTGCCGGCGTTGCCGACGGGCAGGGCGTGGATGTCGGGGGCCTTGCCGAGGGCGTCGACGATCTCGAACGCCGCGGTCTTCTGCCCCTCGATGCGGACCGGGTTCACGGAGTTGACCAGGCCGATGGTCGGGAACTCGGCGGTGGTCTTGCGGGCGAGTTCGAGGCAGTCGTCGAAGTTGCCCTCGACCTGGATGATCTTGGCGCCGTGCATCACGGCCTGGGCGAGCTTGCCCATCGCGATCTTGCCCTGCGGGACGAGCACCGCGCAGGTCATCTTCGCGACGGCGGCGTAGGCGGCGGCCGATGCGGAGGTGTTGCCGGTGGACGCGCACAGCACGGCCTTCTGCCCGCGGGCGAGAGCATCGGTGACGGCCATCGTCATGCCGCGGTCCTTGAACGACCCGGTGGGGTTGAGCCCCTCGACCTTGAGGTGGACGTCGCAGCCGGTCAGCTCGGACAGGTATCCGGCGGGGATGAGCGGGGTGCCGCCCTCGCGCAGCGTGATCGTCTTCCAGTTCTCGCCGATCGAGAGTCGGTCCCGGTACGCCTCGATCAGGCCCGGCCAGGGCGTGTGAACGGGGGTGTGCTGACGAGGGCTATTCACTGGAACCTTCCAATCGGAGAACACTGGTGACCGCGGTGACGAAGTCGAGCTTGCCAAGGGATGCAACGGTTTCGGACAGGGCCGCATCGGTGGCCCGATGCGTGACGACGATCAACCGCGCACCGTCCCCGGCGCCTTCCTGGCGCACCGTCGAGATGGAGACGTCGTGCTTGGCGAACTCCGCCGCGACCGCGGACAGCACGCCCGCGCGGTCCGCGACCTGCATGTTGACGTAGTAGCGGGTGGGGATCTCACCGATCGGCGCGACCGCCAGGTCCGCGTAGCTCGACTCTCGCGGTCCGAGGCTGCCGTTGACCTTGTTGCGGGCCGCCATCACCACGTCGCCCATGACGGCGGACGCGGTGGGGGCGCCGCCGGCACCCTGGCCGTAGAACATCAGGCGCCCCGCGGCCTCGGCCTCGACGACGACCGCGTTGAAGGCGCCGTTCACCGACGCCAGCGGGTGATCGAGCGGCACGAGCGACGGGTAGACGCGCGCGGACACCCGCTCGGTGCCGTCCTCGCCGACGATCCGCTCGCAGATGGAGAGCAGCTTGACGGTGCAGCCCAGCGACTTCGCGGCCTCGAGGTCCGCCGAGGTGATCTTCGAGATGCCCTCGCGGTAGACGTCGGCGGCGGTGACACGGGTGTGGAAGGCGATCGACGCCAGGATGGCGGCCTTGGCCGCCGCGTCGAAGCCCTCGACGTCGGCGGTCGGATCGGCCTCCGCGTAGCCCAGCCGGCCCGCCTCGGCGAGGGTGTCGGCGTAGTCGGCGCCGGTCTCGTCCATCGCTGACAGGATGAAGTTGGTGGTGCCGTTGACGATTCCGGCGACCCTGACGACGCGGTCGCCGGCGAGCGACTGGGTCAGCGGCCGGATCACGGGGATCGCCCCGGCGACCGCGGCCTCGAAGTACAGGTCGGCGTTCTGCTTCTCGGCGGCCTCGGCGAGTTCGCCCGTGTAGTCGGCGAGCAGCGCCTTGTTGGCGGTGACCACGGACTTGCCGGAGTTCAGCGCGGAGAGGATGAGCTTGCGCGGCACCTCGATTCCGCCGATGACCTCGACCACCACGTCCACGTCGTCACGCGCGACGAGCGAATCCGCGTCGGTGGTCAGCAGCTCCTCCGGCACGCCGCGGTCCCCGTCGATCCGGCGGACGGCGATGCCCCGCACGACCAGTGGCGCACCGACACGGGCCTCGAGGTCGCGGGCGTGTTCGCGGATGATCCGCACAACCTCGCTGCCGACGTTGCCGAGGCCGAGTACCGCCACGCCGATCGCGGCGGCGTTCGGTTCAGTCATCTTGCTGTACCTCCAAGCTGAGCAGATCTTCCACGGTCTCCCTGCGCAGGACGAGTCGGGACTTCCCGTCTCGGACCGCGACCACGGCGGGTCGGGTGAGCAGGTTGTAGCGGCTGGACATCGAATAGCAGTATGCGCCGGTGGCCGCGACCGCGAGCAGGTCTCCGGCACCGACGTCCTCGGGCAGCCAGGCGTCGCGGATCACGATGTCACCGCTCTCGCAGTGCTTGCCCACCACGCGTGCGACAACCGGCTCCGCCCGACTGTCCCGCGAGACCAGCCGACAGTCGTACTCGGCCTGGTACAGCGCGGTCCGGATATTGTCACTCATTCCGCCGTCCACGCTGACGTAACGGCGAGTTGCGTTGCCGTCCAACCGGACATCCTTGGTGGTGCCGACCTCGTACAGCGTCACGGTGCCCGGTCCGGCGATGGCCCGACCCGGTTCGACCATGAGCGTCGGGACCGGCAGTCCGGCCGCGGCGGATTCGGTGGCGACGATGTTCGCGAGTTTCGCGGCCAGGTCGTCGACCGGCGGCGGGTCGTCGCTCTCCAGGTAGGAGATGCCCAGGCCGCCACCGAGGTCGATGATCTTCACCTGCGAGGTCTTCTCGACGCCGAAGCCGTCGACGATCTGCCGCAGCAGCCCGATCACCCGGTGCGCGGCCAGCTCGAAGCCGTCGACGTCGAAGATCTGCGAGCCGATGTGGCTGTGCAGACCGACGAGCTTGAGGTTGTCGGTCTCGAACACCCGGCGGACCGCGTCGAGGGCGGCACCGCCGGAGAGCGAGAAACCGAACTTCTGGTCCTCGTGGGCGGTCGCGATGAACTCGTGGGTGTGCGCCTCGACCCCGACGGTGATCCGGATCAACACCTCCTGCACGACGCCGAGGTCGCCGGCGACGGCGTCGAGGCGGTCGATCTCCTGCATCGAGTCCAGCACCACGTGACCGACGCCCGCGGACACCGCGGCGCGCAGCTCGGCGACGGATTTGTTGTTGCCGTGCATGGTGATCCGCTCGGCGGGGAATCCGCCGTGCAGCGCGACGGCCAGCTCGCCACCGGACGCGACGTCCATCGACAGGCCTTCATCGGCGACCCAGCGGGCGATCTCGGCGCTGAGGAACGCCTTGGACGCGTAGTGCACCCGCTCGGCGGCACCGAAGGCGCGGGCCATGTCGCGGCAGCGGGACCGGAAGTCGTCCTCGTCGATCACGAACAGCGGCGTGCCGTACTGCTCGGCCAGTTCGGTGACCGGGACACCGGCCAGCCGGACCACCCCGTCGTCACCTCGCGTGGCGCCGCGCGGCCACACCTCGGCGGGCAGGGTGGTCATCTGCGACGGGTCGGTCGGCCGTGACGGCAGCCCGGGTGCGTGCTGGATGTCCGCGTGGCGCGGACCGGCGGGGTGCGCGCTCACATCCGCTCCGGTGCGCTGACACCGAGCAGACCGAGACCGTTCGCGAGGACCTGGCGGGTGGCACCGCACAGCGCGAGCCGCGCGGTGTGCAGGTCGCCGGCCGGCTCGTCGCCCTGGGGCAGGACGCGGCAGTCGGTGTAGAAGCGGTGGTAGGTGCCGGCCAATTCCTCGAGGTACCGGGCGACGCGGTGCGGCTCGCGCAGGTCCGCCGCGGTGGCGACGACCTTCGGGAAGTCGCCGATGGTGCGGATCAGGTCGCCCTCCCGGTCATGGGTGAGCAGTTCGAGCTTGGGGTCCGCAGCGGACAGGCCCAGGTCGGCGGCGTTGCGGGCCAGCGATGCGAGCCGGGCGTGCGCGTACTGCACGTAGTACACCGGGTTCTCGCTGGTGGTGCCCGCCCACAGCTCGAGGTCGATGTCGAGGCTCGAGTCCACCGACGAGCGGATCATCGCGTAGCGGGCGGCGTCGACGCCGATCGCCTCGACCAGGTCGTCGAGGGTGATGACGGTGCCTGCGCGCTTGCTCATCTTGACCGCCGCGCCGTCGCGGACCAGGTTGACCATCTGGCCGATCAGCACCTCGACGGTCGCCGGGTCGTCCCCGAACGCGGCCGCGGCGGCCTTTAGACGGCCGATGTAACCGTGGTGGTCCGCGCCGAGCATGTAGATGCACAGGTCGAAGCCACGCGAGCGCTTGTCCTGGAAGTACGCGATGTCGCCTGCGATGTAGGCGGCGTTGCCGTCGGACTTGATGACGACGCGGTCCTTGTCGTCACCGAAGTCGGTGCTCTTGAGCCACCACGCGCCGTCCTCCTCGTAGAGGTTGCCGCTGGCCTTGAGGGTGGCGACGGCCTTCTCGACCGCGCCGGACTCGAACAGCGAGTTCTCGTGGAAGTAGACGTCGAAGTCGGTGCCGAACTCGTGCAGGGTCTGCTTGATGTGGTCGAACATCAGCGCGACACCGATCGAGCGGAACACCTCCTGCTGCTCGTCGGCGGGCAGGTCGAGCGCGTCGGGGCGCTGCCGGAGCACCTCGGCGGCGATGTCGGCGATGTACGCACCGGCGTAGCCGTCGTCGGGGGTCGGTTCGCCCTTTGCCGAGGCGATCAGCGAGCGGGCGAACCGGTCGATCTGCGCGCCGTGATCGTTGAAGTAGTACTCGCGGGTGACGTCCGCACCCTGGGCGGCGAGGATCCGGCCGAGGGCGTCGCCGACCGCCGCCCATCGGGTGCCGCCGAGGTGGATCGGGCCCGTCGGGTTCGCCGAGACGAACTCGAGGTTGATCCGCTTGCCGGCCTGCGCGGTCGAGCTGCCGTAGCTCTGACCTGCCGCGATCGCCTTGGCGACGATGGCGCCCTGGGCGGCGGCGGCGAGCCGGATGTTGAGGAATCCCGGTCCGGCGACCTCCGCGGACTCGATGCCGTCGGTCGCGGTCAGGGCCTCGGCGAGCCAGGTGGCCAGGTCGCGCGGGTTCACTCCGGCCTTCTTGCCGACCTGCATCGCGACGTTGCTGGCGTAGTCGCCGTGTTCGGGGTTGCGCGGGCGCTCGACGGTCAGCGTCGCGGGCAGCACGGACGCGTCGAGGTCGTGGTCTGTGAGGACCTTCGCGGCGGTGACGCGAAGGAGTTCGGCAAGGTCGGCGGGAGTCACGGGTATTCATCCTATGTGCTGGCCGTTCAAAGCCTGCCTTCAGGCACTGAACGTACAGTGGGACGACCACGGGACCCACCTGTCGCACCGACGCCGGCGTCCCGTCCCACAGACCCGACGTCCACATCAGCGAAAGAGCACTCACAGATGCCGAGCGGTTCGGAAAATCGCAGCGCCAAGAACAGCGCCAAGTCCGCCAAGGCCATCAAGGCTGCCAACAAGAGCTCCGGCGGCTCCGCCAAGCGCGGACTGCCGAAGCAGCGTCAGATCCCCTGGTTGACGATCGGCGCCGCGGCCGCGGTCATCGCCCTGGTCGCGCTGTTGGCGATCAACCTGGTGCCGAAGTACCAGGACAAGGCCGAGGCGGACAAGTTCGCCCCCAGCGCGTCGAACCCGGACCCCTCCACGGAGATCGAGGGTGTCGTCAAGATCGAGTACCCGGCCGCGCTGCACGTGTCGGCGGCCCAGCGGGTCGCGTACGACCAGACGCCGCCCTTCGGTGGGCCGCACGACGCGACCTGGGCCACCTGCACGGGCGTGGTCTACCCGAACGCGATCCGTACGGAGAACGCGGTGCACTCGCTCGAGCACGGTGCCGTCTGGATCGCCTACAACCCGGACAAGGTGTCCGGTGACGAGCGGCAGGCGCTGGTCGACCGCGTCGACGGCAAGTCGTACATGCTGATGTCGCCGTACCCGGGCATGGACTCCGCGATCTCCCTGCAGAGCTGGGGCCACCAGCTCAAGCTGGACAGCGCCGACGATCCGCGGATCAACCAGTTCATCGCGGCGCTGCGGCTGAACAACTTCGGCGCCTACCCGGAGAAGGGTGCGAGCTGCTCGACGATCCCGGGTGCGTTCGATCCCGACAACCCGCCCGCGTTCGACGCCACTCCCCCCGGCCCCGACGCCGTGACCATGGACGGCAAGGGCCTGACGCCGGACACCTCGGAGACCGGCGGCGGCGCCGGGCTGCCGATGGCCCCCGAGCCCGCCCCGGCGAGCTGACATGACGGGCTCCGACGGCGCGGCGGCCGGCGGTACGCGCAGCCAGCGCACCGCCCTCGCCGTCCTGGGCCTGATCGCGGCGATCGCGGTCGGATTCGGGCTCGGATTCTTCGCGAACCAGTTCCTGCACGACGACCAGCCCGCCGCCCCGGCCGCGGGCTCGGTGGACGTGGGCTTCGCGCAGGACATGATCGTGCACCACAACCAGGCGGTGGAGATGGCGGCGATCTCGATCGCCAACGCCGCCGATCCGATGGTGCGGGATCTCGCGTACGACATCCTCACCACGCAGCAGAACCAGATCGGTCAGATGACCGGCTGGCTGTCGCTGTGGGACCAGCCGGTGGCGACGACCGACGAGCACATGGCCTGGATGTCCGACGTGGGCGGCCACGGCGACGGCCACGGCACGACGGGCCATGGGGCCACGACGACCCCTGCGCCCTCCTCGGCGCAGATGCCGGGCATGGCGACGTCGGAGGAGATGGCCGCGCTGCGTCAGGCCCGGGGTCCCGAGGGCGACGTGCTGTTCCTGCAGCTGATGCTGCGCCACCACCAGGGCGGGCAGCCGATGATGGAGTACGCCGCCCAGCACGCGGAGGTGCAGACGGTGCGAGACCTGGCGCAGACGATGGTCGACACCCAGGCGAGCGAGTCGCACCGGATGACGCAGTTGCTCACGGAGAAGGGCGCGGCCCCGCTTCCGCTGAACTGACCCCTCCCGGCATGAACGGAAGCGTTCAGTCGAGTAGATCGACTGAATGTTCCGTTCATGCGATGGGAGACGGGGGCTGCGAGCTATCCGGACGATTGCAGCGATCCCCATGTCCAGTCGCGCACCTCGGGCATGTCCTCGAGGTGCGCGACGACGTAGTCGCGGTGCCGGTCCAGCTGGGCGCGGCAGTACCGGGCCAGCTCGTCGCCGCGCTCGGGCACCCGACGGCTCCGCCGCAGCGCCTCGATCGCCAGGTGGTACCGGCTCATCCGGTTGAGCACCACCATGTCGAACGGTGTTGTGGTGGTGCCCTGTTCGCTGAATCCCCGCACGTGGAAGCGATCGGTGTCGGGCCGGCCGTGCAGTAGTTCGTGCACGGCGCGCGAGTACCCGTGGAACGCGAAGACCACGTGGGTGTCGTCGGTGAACAGCTCCCGGAACTTCGTGGGCGTGAATCCGTGCGGATGCGTGTCCTCGGGCATCAGCGCCATCAGGTCAACCACGTTCACCACCCGCACCCGCAGGTACGGCACCCACCTCCGGAGCAGCTCCGCCGCGGCGAGGATCTCCTGGGTGGGCACGTCCCCGGCGGCGGCCAGTACGACGTCGGGGGCGTCCGCGTCGGCGTCCTCGGTGCCCGCCCAGTGCCACACCGAGGCGCCGGCCGCGCAGTGCTCGGCGGCCTGCTCCAGCGTCAGGTACTGCAGGTGCGGCTGTTTGTCGACGACGATCAGGTTGACGTGGTCGGTGCTGCGCAGGCAGTGGTCGGCGATCGAGAGCAGGGTGTTCGAGTCCGGCGGCAGCCAGATCCGCACCACGTCCGGAGCCAGAGGGATCGCGGAGTCGATCATGCCCGGGCCCTGGTGACTGAAGCCGTTGTGGTCGTTGCGCCAGCAGGTGCTGGTGAGCAGCACGTTCAGCGACGACACCGACTCGCGCCACGGCAGGGTCAGTGCGTGCTGGAGCCACTTGGCGTGCTGGATCAGCATCGAGACGCTGACCATCGCGAACGCCTCGTAGCTAGCGAACACCCCGTGGCCCCCGGCCAGCAGGTAGCCCTCGAGCCAGCCCTGACACAGGTGCTCGCTGAGCACCTCCATCACCCGTCCGTCGGGCCCGAGCCCGTCGTCGTACCCGGTGACGGGCAGCTGCCAGCACCGGTCGGTGACCTCGAACACGGCCCCGAGGCGGTTGCTGGCCGTCTCGTCGGGGCAGAACAGCCGGAAGTCGCCGCCGCCGTCGGACCGGACGCCGTCCGCGTAGATGTCGCGCATCAACTCGCCGAACACCCGGGTGGTCTCGTGGAACGAGGTGCCGGGTTCGGTGACGGCGAGCGCGTACCGCTCCAGCGGCGGGATCCTGAGCGGCCGGCGCAGCCGTCCCCCGTTGGCGTACGGCGTCGAACCCATCCGCTTGTCCCCCACCGGGGCGAGTCCGGCGAGTTCACGCGCCAGCGACCCGTTCTCGTCGAACTGACGCTCCGGGTGGTACGACCGCAGCCATTGCTCCAGCCGGGCGAGGTGGTCGGGATTGTCGCGGACCCCGGACAGCGGCACCTGGTGGGCCCGGTGCGTGCCCTCGACCAGCACCCCGTCGACGGTGTGCGGACCGGTCCACCCCTTCGGGGTTCGCAGCACGATCGCCGGCCACCGGCGTTCCTGCGGGGGCGAGCCGGCCCGGGCCGCGGCCTGCAGCCCCCGGATCGTGTCGTACGCACCGTCGACCGCGGCGGCGAGGTCACGAAACACCTGCCGCGGGTCGTCGCCCTCGACGAGGACCGGCGCCCAGCCCTGCCCGGCCAGGTACGCCGCGACGTCGACGTCGCTGCTCCGTCCCAGCACCGTCGGGCCGGCGATCTTCGCACCGTTGAGGTGCAGGATCGGCAGCACGGCGCCGTCGCGGCGCGGGTTCAGAAACGCGGGCACCTTCCACGAGGCCGACAGCGGCCCGGTCTCGGCCTCCCCGTCTCCGATCACACACGCCACCAGCAGTTCCGGCCGGTCGAACGCTGCGCCGGCCGCGTGCGCGAGGGCGTACCCGAGTTCACCGCCCTCGTGGATGCTGCCGGGTGTCTGGACACTGACATGACTCGGGACGCCGCCGGGCGTCGAGAACTGGCGGCAGAGCCGCTCGACGCCGGCTGCGTCGGCACTCACGTGCGGGTAGATCTCCGAGTAGGTGCCCTCGAGATACGTGGCCGCGACCAGGGCCGGACCACCGTGACCGGGCCCGGTCACGTACAGCCAGTTCGCGTCCGTGCGGCGGATGTGCCGGTTCAGGACGGTGTAGATCGCGGACAATCCCGGGCTGGTTCCCCAGTGCCCGAGCAGTCTGGGCTTGATGTGCTCGGGCCGCAACGGCTCCCGCAGCAAGGTGTTCTCGCGCAGGTAGATCTGCGCGACCGTGAGGTAGTTGGCCGCGGCCCACCACCTCAGGTCCAGGTCGAGTTCGTCGTCGGAGTAGTCGGGCACCTGGTCGTGTTCGGCCATGCCTTCGCGCGCCTTCCAGTGAGGAGTCACCTGCTACTTCATCGAGTATGGGGGTGCGAATAGGGATTCGTCGCGCGATGCGCTACGCTAAGCCAGCCCAACCGGCACACCGAGTTTTCGGTGCGCCCCCGTAGCTCAGGGGATAGAGCGTTCGCCTCCGGAGCGAAAGGTCGCAGGTTCGAATCCTGCCGGGGGCACTCGCATTTCGAGTGCACCACAGCCACAAGAGCCCCGGTCGACAACGTCGACCGGGGCTCTTTGCTTGTTCGGATGCCCGCGCCGTCAGCTCCCGAGCGCGGCGAGAGGTGCCATGTCGAAGTAGTCGCGCCAGCCGGAGATCTTGCCGTCCCCGGTCACCTCGAAGACGCCCATCACGGGCAACTCGATGCTCGTGCCGCCCATGGCGAAGACGTCGGTGCGTTCGTTCATCACCACCGACCCGTTCGCGGCCTGGCGGTGCACCCGGAAGTCGATGCCGCCGAACTGCGCGACGAACCCGGTGATGAAGTCCTTGATCGCGCCCTTGCCGACCACGGGCTCCATCGGAATGTTGTGGTAGACGGCATCTTCGGTGAAGTACTCGGCCAGGGCATCGGCGTCTGCCTCCTTCCAGCGGGCACAGAACTCGGACACGACGGCGTCGGGAGTGGTCATGCGGATCTCCTTACTGGTGTGGGGTGCGGCCGCGCCGGTGAGTGCATTTCACCCCGGTCGGGGTGAAATGCACTCACGGGCAGCGCAGCTGCGAAACCACCCGCGCGAACTGCGGGTCGTCGGCGGGGTCGGTGGGTGGTGCGAGGGTGATGCCGTCGACGAGGCCGCCGACGCGATCGGCGACGACTGCGGCCAGCTCCGGGTGACGGGCGGTGGGCAGCAGTGCGCCGAGCACGTCATCGGTGACGAGGTCGCCGAGCCCCGTCCAGGAGTCCTCGCGGACCATCCGGGCGAGCGGCGCCTGCAGGTGCCCGAGACCGGCGTGGTCGAGGCCGCGCCGGTACGCCGGGGTCGAGTACAGGAACGCGAACTGCCGTCGCTGCCGGTCCCGTTCGCGCGCGAGAGCCTCGTCGGTGTCGCCGGTGATCACCTGCACTCCGGCTATCACCTCGAGGTCGTCTCGGGTCCGACCGGCGGACCGTGCACCCTCCGCCAGCGCGGGCAGGATGTCGTCGGCCAGGCTCCGGGGGCCGGAGTTGGTGGGGTGGCCCACGTATCCGTCGGCGACCTCCCCCGCAACCCGGCACATCCTCTTGCCGACGCCTCCGAGAAAGATCGGCGGGTCCGGCGGCAGGTCGTCGCCGTCGAACGGGTTGAAGTACGGCTGCATTCGGGTGAACCGGTAGTGCTCCCCCACGAACGGCACCAGTTCGCCGCCGCGGAAGGTGGCGAACGCGGCCCGCACGACCTGCACGTACTCGCGCAGACGCGGCGCCGGCTCCGACCACGGCATCGCGTAGCGCTCCTCGACGTTCTGCCGGATCTGGGTGCCGAGGCCGAGCTGGAACCGGCCGCCGGACAGCCGGGCGAGATCCCAGGCCGTGTAGGCGGTCAGGACCGGGCTGCGCACGAACGCGAGCGCGACCGAGGTGCGCACCACGATCCGGGACGTCGCCTGCAGGGCCTGCAAGGCGAGCAGGAACGGATCGTGCACGGTTTCGGAGACGTGCATTCCGTCGTAGCCCATGGCCTCGACCCGCCGGGCGTGCGCCCCGATCTCGGCGAGCCCGAGGCGCGGATCGGTGTTCGCGTACACCCTCACCGCACCCTCACTTCCCCCAGTGAACGGAAGCGTTCACTCGATCCGATCCGAGTGAATGTACCGTTCACTCGGATCGGGGGGCGGGCTCGATGATCGCCGTGACCGCGGCGATCTCGGCACCCGGCACGGAGAAGTGTTCGGTCAGCGCCACGGTGTGCGTCTCGTCGCCGACGGCCATGTCCAGCAGGAAGCGCGCGACAACGTCGGTGCCGAACTCGGTGAACGTCAGGTTCCGGATCCCGGTCAACGGCAGGTACTGCGCGCCGGTCTCCAGCTCGCGGACGATCTCCGGACCGGAATCACCCGTCCGCCTTCCGTTCTCGACACGGAAGCAGTCGGCCGCCAGCCGGACCTTGCTCGCGTCGTGGGTGAGCAGCGAGCCGAGGTACTCGCGGACCATCGCGACCCGTGGGCTGTCCGGCGGCGTCCCGGTCAGTTCCGCGATCCCCGACAGCAGCGGACCTGCCAGGTCGGGGCGGCAGATCAGCAGGTCCGGCAGGTACGGGTGCGCCTCGTTGTAGACCAGCGGCGTCCCGTCGATCCGCGAGCAGTGCAGCCCGGCGGCCAGGGCGACCCCGACCGGGGCCGCGGAGTCCCACTCCCACTGCCCGCCCGCGTGCACGTACGCATCGGCCTCACCGCGCAGCACCGCCATCGCCTTCGCCCCCGCCGAGCCCATCGGCACGACCTCGCCGCCGACCCGCTCGGCGAGGGGTCCCGCGAACTCCGGTGGACGGCTGTCGCTGACCAGGATTCGCGGGCGGGGGTGCTCCCCGACCGCCGCCGTGCAGGTGTCGCTGCGGTAGACCCGGCCGAGTGCCGGTTGGGCGACCGAGGCGGCGGTGATGCCGACGCCGCGCTCCCACAGCGCGACGTGCACCGCCCAGTCGGCGCGGGCCGGCAGCCCGTACTCCCTGGACCCGTCGAGCGGGTCGATGATCCACACCCGATCGGCGCCGCGCCGCGCCGGATCGTCGGCGGATTCCTCGGACAGCACGGCATCGGCGGGCCGGTGCTCGGCGAGCAGCCGCAGCAACAGCGCGTTGGCCTCCTTGTCGCCGCGCCGGCTCAGCTCCCGGGCCGCATCCTTCGGCAGCGGATTCGCGCCGAGTTCGCGCGCGCGCAGGTCGAGCAGCAGGTCGCCCGCGCGGGCCGCCATCTCCGCCGCGAGCTGGGCGTCGTCGAGGTCGCAGTCGTTGTTCATCGACTCAGATACTCCATGATCGCGGCGGCCTGCGCGACCGGATCGCCGTCCTCCGGCGTCAACACCAGCTCGGCGTGTTCGGGACGCTCGTAGGGGTCGTCGATCCCGGTGAATCCGGTGATCTCCCCTGCCCGGGCCCTGGCGTACATGCCCTTCGGATCCCTGGCCTCGCACTGCTCGATCGGGGTGTCGACGAACACCTCGACGAAGCGCAGGCCCGCGGCCTCGTGCGCGGCCCGCACCCGATCCCGGTCCGCGCGGTAGGGGCTGATCAGGGACGCGACCGCGACCACCCCCGAGTCGGCGAACAGCTGCGCGACGGCACCGACGCGGCGCACGTTCTCGGCGCGGTCCGCGGCACCGAATCCGAGATCGGCGTTGAGTCCGTGCCGCAGGTTGTCCCCGTCGAGCCGGTAGGCGGGGACGCCCGCGGCGACGAGCCTGCGTTCGAGTTCGACTGCCACGGTGGACTTCCCGGACGCGGACAGTCCGGTCAACCACACCGTGGCACCCCGGGTGGCCCGCTCGTCGCGATCGACGGCCGAGGCGTGCCAGACGACCTTCGACTCCTTGAGTGTCGGACCGGTGATCATCCCGGCGGCGACGGTGCTGCCGGTGGTCTCGTCCACCAGGATGAAGCTGCCGGTCACCCGGTTGCGCCGGTATGGGTCGAACAGAAGCGGCTGCTGGGTGCGCAGCTGGATCCGCCCGATCTCGTTGAGCTGCAACGACTGCGCGGATTCGTCGCGGTGCAGGGTGTTGACGTCGAGCCGGTAGTCGAGCCGCACCACCTGCGCGCGCGTGGAGCGGGTGGTGTGCAGCAACGTGTACCGGTGGTGTTCGCTCAACGTGGACCGTTCGGCGAGCCAGCACACCATCGCGTCGATCTCCTGCCCGACGAGCGGCCGGTTGTTCGGCCGGCACAGGAGGTCGCCGCGCGCGATGTCGATGTTGTCCGCCAGCCGGATGCACACGGCGGACGGCGCGAACGCCTCCTGCACCGGATGCCCACCGGGGCCGTGGATCTCCGCGATCTCGGTGGTGTAGCCGGACGGCAGCACCACAACCTCGTCACCGGGTTTGAACACGCCGCTCGCGACGGTGCCCGCGTAGCCGCGGAAGTCGTGCAGGTCGGCGTCGGTCTGCCGCTGCGGCCGGATCACGTACTGCACCGGGAACCTCGCGTCGATCAGGTTGCGGTCGGACGCGACGTGCACCTCCTCGAGCAGATGCAGCAGCGAGGAGCCTTCGTACCAGGGCATGTTCTCGGTGCGGGTGACGATGTTGTCGCCCCGCAGCGCCGACACCGGGACGAACGACAGGTCGTGGACGTCGAGCTTGGCCGCGAACCGCCGGAACTCCTCGCAGATGTCCTCGAAGCGGTCCTGTGACCAGTCGACCAGGTCCATCTTGTTGACGCACACCACCAGGTGCGGAATACCGAGCAGCGCGGAGAGGAAGGCGTGCCGCCGGGTCTGTTCGAGCACGCCGTTCCGGGCGTCGACGAGGATCAGGGCCAGGTCCGCGGTGGACGCCCCGGTCACCATGTTGCGGGTGTACTGCTCGTGCCCCGGGGTGTCGGCGATGATGAACTTCCGCCGAGGCGTCGCGAAGTAGCGGTGCGCGACGTCGATGGTGATGCCCTGCTCGCGCTCGGCGCGCAGGCCGTCGGTCAGCAGCGCCAGGTTGGCGTGCTCGTCACCGCGTTCGCGACTGCTGCGCTCGACGGCTTCGAGCTGGTCCTCGAAGATCGCCTTCGAGTCGTAGAGCAGCCTGCCGATCAGCGTCGACTTGCCGTCGTCGACGCTGCCCGCGGTCGCGACCCGGAGCAGCTGCTGACGGTGATGCGGGGATTGCAGTTCGGGGTTCAGCGACATCAGAAGTACCCCTCCTTCTTCCGGTCTTCCATGCCGGCCTCGGAGATGCGGTCGTCGGCTCGGGTGGCGCCGCGTTCGGTGATCCGGCTCGCCGCGACCTCCGCGACGACGGCGGCGGCGGTGTCGGCGGAGGACTCGACGCAGCCGGTGCAGGTGGCGTCGCCGACCGTGCGGAAACGCACCAGTTCCTCGTACGACTCCTCCCCCGGAAGCAGCGTGAGGAACCTGGTGTGGGCCAACAGCATTCCGTCGCGGGGCACGACACGGCGCCGGTGTGCGTAGTAGATGGCAGGCAGCTCGATGGATTCCTCGGCGATGTACTGCCAGATGTCGAGCTCGGTCCAGTTCGACAGGGGGAACACCCGAATGTGTTCGCCCTTGCGGTGTTTGCCGTTGTAGAGGTTCCACAGCTCCGGCCGTTGGGCCCGCGGGTCCCACTGCCCGAATTCGTCGCGGAAACTGAACACCCGCTCCTTGGCTCGCGCCTTCTCCTCGTCCCGGCGGGCGCCGCCGAACACCGCGTCGAAGCCGCCGTCGCGGATGCCGCGCAGCAACGCGTGCGTCTGCAACCGGTTGCGGCTGGCCCGCGGCCCGGAGTCCTCGACCACCCGGCCTGCGTCGATGTCGTCCTGCACACTGGCGACGATCAGGCGCAGCCCGAGGTGGTCGACGACCCGGTCGCGGAACTCGATCACCTCGTCGAAGTTGTGCCCGGTGTCGACGTGCATCACCGCGAACGGCAGTGCCGCCGGCCAGAACGCCTTCGCGGCCAGGTGCAGCATCACCACCGAGTCCTTGCCGCCGGAGAACAGCAGCACGGGTCGTTCGAAGGTGGCCGCGACCTCGCGGAAGATGTGCACCGCCTCGGCCTCGAGGGCCGCGAGGTGCGACAGCGTGTAGCTGGGCGGGGACGCGGAATGCGGTGCGGGCTGTGTGGTCATCGGGGCTCCGGTTCAACGCTCACAGGCGGTACATCTATGTACCGCATCGGTACTAAACGAAGTCTGGAGCCGACTTTAGAACGTGTTACAGAACCGGTCAATGGCCGGCGACTGCGTCACCACCTCGAACCGGCGCCCGGCCGCCCACCTCCGCGGTCACCGCATCCGCCGCGGCCGCGAGCGCCCGGCCCCGACGCTCGATCTCGGCTCCGCCGATCGAGCCGCCCACATCGAGGGTCAGCACCAGGGACTGCCTGCCGTCCTCGTCGTAGCTCGGCGCCGCGATCAGGCTCACGGGATATTCGGCGTCGGCGGACGTCTCCCGGCCGAGGTAGACGCGTTCGCCGAGGCTGGACACCATTTCCCCGACCAGTTCGCGAAGCTCGGCGGGCAGGTCTCGACCCGCCACCCCCGCCATCAGCGAGAACAGTCGACGCCCCGTCGGCGTGAGCCGTTCGACGAGATACCCCGACTCGCGGCAGTCGTCGACGACACGCTGCAGCAGGTCCCGGTCGAGCACCACGGGAAAGGCCGGCTCCCGCTGCAGCCACCGCTCGAACTCGTCGTCGTGGCTCCACAGCACGTACATCAGCCCGACCGGCGGCGCGAAGGGATACACCTGCCCGACCTTGGCCGCGGTCCGTCCCGACTCGACTCCAGGGGGTGCCGCGACCTCGAGGATCATCACCTGATCCCCCACCACCGCGGACGCGGTGCAGACCGCACCGAACTCGGCCGCCAGCGCCTCCAGGTGCGGCCGGACGATCGCCCCGACCGCGAATCCGCGCTGGGCGGCCCGGCCGGCCGCGATGAGCGCGGGCCCGAGGCCGTACCGCGCATCCGGACCGCGGGTGAGATACCCGCCGCCGACAAGGGCGGCGAGGATGCCCAGGCAGGTCGGTTTGCTGATGTCGAGCGCGCGGGCGAGCTCGGATAGCCCGAACCGGCGATCGGGCCTGGCGACGAGATGGTCGAGCACCTGGATGACGCGCACGGTCGGGGGCGAGCGGCGCCCCGTCACGGCGTCCGGTTCGGCTGCCATTGACCACTCCTTGAAATACGTTCTATCGTCAGGGCACAAAATTCTCTACCACTTGGGTACATATTTGTACCACCTGAACACGAGGAGCGGGAGTGCAGACAGATCCACCGGCCGAGACGGTCGCATCACCGCTGACGGCACCGCTGCGAGAAGCGATCGCCGAGGCCGAGCAACTGGTCGCGGCCGCACCCCACATCCGGTCCGAACAGGACCTGCTGGAGGGCTACCAGTACCTGGCCGGCGGCATTCTCGCCTGCGTCCACGCCGCGTGGGCCACCGAGAAGACGCATCCGACCTTCATCGCAGGCACCGGGCCCTACACCAAGATGGGCCTGGACAACCCGGACACCCTGTACTTCGGCGCCCGGATCAACGACGACGCCGAGTACGTTGTCACCGGAACCCGCGGCACCACCTGCGATCTGAGCTTCCAGGTGCTCAGCGGCAACTACACCGACTCCAACGTCCCCGGCAGCGACGCCGCCTTCGACGACCGCGCCATCGACATCGACGCCGACGGCAACTTCGAGGTCCGCTTCGGACCCGAGGACCCGGCCGGGCGCCGCAACTACTTCACGCTCGCGCCGGGCGCATCGCAGCTGGTGGTCCGCGAGGTCTACAGCGACTGGTCGCAGCGCCGCGGCACCGTCCGCATCGAACGGGCGGACCGGATGGGTGTCCCCTACGACGCCTTGACCCCGGAGGAGACCGCCAAGCGCTTCGCCCGCGCGGGCAAGGCCCTGGTCAGCCGGGTCAAGACGTGGCTGCAGTTCCCGGAGTGGTTCTACCTGAAGCTGCCGGTGAACACGATGACCGAGCCCCGGCTCACGCCGGGCGGGCTCGCCACCCAGTTCTCGTCGGTCGGCCACTACGACCTCGCCGAGGACCAGGCGATGATCATCACGGTCCCGAAATCCGATGCGCCGTACCAGGGTTTCCAGCTCGGCAGCATGTGGTACATCTCCCTGGACTACACCGGCCACCAGACGTCGCTGAACAACACCCAGGCGCAGGTGGACCCGGACGGCATGATCCGCATGGTGATCTCGGAGCGCAATCCGGGTGTCACCAACTGGATCGAGACCGTCGGCCATCCGCGCGGCATCCTGCAGTTCCGCTGGCAGCGCACGTCCCGCGATTTCACCCCGGCCGACGGCCCCACCGTCGAGGTCGTCGGCATCGACGAGATTGCCGCGAAACTGCCCTACCACGAACAGAACAAGATCACGCCGGAGGACTGGGCAGCCCGCATCGCGGCGCGCCAGGCCGCCGTCGCCAACCGGATGCTCGGCTAAGACAACACAGCGAGGACCATCGTGACAAACCTGTTGCAGGACAAGATCGTCGTCATCTCCGGGGTCGGCCCCGCCCTCGGCCGGACGCTCGCGCTTCGGTGCGCGCAGGCCGGCGCGGACCTGGTGCTGGCCGCACGCACCCAGTCGCGCCTCGACGAGGTCGCGAAGGAGGTCGCCGACCTCGGCCGCCGGGCGGTGACGGTGTCCACCGACATCACCGACCAGGCCTCGGTGGAGAACCTGGTCGCCGCCACCGACGACGCGTACGGCCGCGTCGACGTACTGGTCAACAACGCATTCTCGGTGCCGTCGATGAAGCCGTTGGAACGCACGGACTTCCAGCACATGCGCGACGCCGTCGAACTGACGGTGTTCGGCGCGCTCCGGATGACCCAGCTCTTCACACCTGCCCTGGAAGCGTCCAAGGGCGCGGTCGTGAACGTGAACTCGATGGTGCTGCGACACTCCCAGGAGCGCTACGGCAGCTACAAGATGGCCAAGTCGGCACTGCTGTCCGTGTCGCAGTCCCTGGCAACCGAACTGGGCCCCAAGGGGATCCGGATCAACTCCGTCGCGCCCGGCTACATCTGGGGCGAGACGTTGCAGCAGTACTTCGCGCACCAGGCGAACAAGTACGGCACCACCGTCGAGCAGATCTACGACCACACCGCCGCAGGCACCGATCTCAAGCGACTGCCGACGACCGAGGAGGTCTCCGACGCGGTGATCTTCCTGGCCTCACCGATGGCCAGCGGCGTCACCGGGCAGTGCCTCGACGTCAATTGCGGCGAGTTCCACCACTAGGCCAGGAGTGGAGCCCGCGGAACGACCCGACGACAAAAGGACCACCCCCGATGACTGAACGCACCACCGTCGGCACCGTCGAAGACCTGCACGCTTCGGCAACCAAGATGACCGGCCTGACCGATTTCGGCGTCGACGACTACACCGAGGCCCTCGGTGTCCTGCTGGACTCGTACGCCCGCGACGAGGACCTGACGCCCCTGGGCAGCAAGATGTCCCGCGTGTTCCTGCGCGGCGCACTGGTCGCGCGGCTGCTGTCCGAGGCGGCGTGGCAGCAGCACCCCGCGCACGCGGACGTGAAGATCGAGCGACCGATCTTCGTGACCGGCCTGCCCCGCACCGGCACCACCGCGCTGCACCGACTGCTCACCGTCGACCCGGCACACCAGGGCCTGGAGATGTGGTTGACCGAGATGCCGCAGCCGCGGCCACCGCGCGAGACGTGGGCGTCGAACCCGGTCTTCCAGGGCATCGAGTCCCAGTTCAGCAAGCACCACGTCGAGCACCCCGAGTTCATGGGCGTGCACTACATGTCCGCGGCCGAGGTCGAGGAGTGCTGGCAGCTGCTCCGGCAGACGTTCAAGTCGATCTCCTACGAGTGCCTGGCGAACCTGCCGACGTACTCGAAGTGGCTCGAGGGTCAGGACTGGACGAATGCCTATGCGCGCCACAAGAAGAATCTGCAGCTGATCGGCCTGCCGGACCAGGACCGGCGCTGGGTGCTCAAGAACCCGAGCCACCTGTTCGCGCTCGACGAGCTGATGTCCGTGTATCCGGATGCCCTCGTCATCCAGACCCACCGCCCGCCGAGCACCATCATCCCATCGGTGTGCAGCCTCGCCGAACAGGCCACCGAGGGCTGGTCCAACGCCTTCCGGGGTGAGGTGATCGGTCGCGGGCAACTCGAGCTCTGGGCCCGCGGCCTCGAGACGTTCACCGCCGCACGCGCGCAGTACGACCCCGCCCAGTTCGTCGACGTCGACTACGCGGACTTCGTGGCGGACCCGCTCGGCACCGTCGAGGGCATCTACTCCCGGTTCGGCATCCCGGTGAGTTCGGCGGCGCAGCAGGCGATGGAGGACATGCACGCCGAGTCTCGTTCCGGCGACCGCAAGCCCGCACACCGCTACACCCTCGAGCAGTACGGCCTCACGGCCGAGGAGGTCGAGGAGCGCTTCGGCCGGTGATCCCCGGGGCGGCCGCGGCATCCACGATCGCCGCGGCCGCCCGCTGCCGACAGCCGGGCCGACCGGTCAGCCGGTCGGATTGTCGGTCGCGGACGTCGGCTCGAGCACCTTCTGCAGCGCCGCCGCGACCGCCCGCAGTTCCGAGTCGGTCAGCTTGTCGGCGAACCGCTCCCCGATCCCGCTCAGATAGACCGGGGCCGCCTCGCGATAGCGGCGCCTGCCGGCATCGGTGATCGTCACGAACGCCGAACGTCGGTCGTCGGGATTGGCATCGCGCTGCACCAGCCCGAAGGTCTCCATCTCGGCGACCAGGCGACTGACCCGGGTACGACTGAGCACCACCCGCTCGCCGAGGTCACTCATCCGCAGCGGAGTGCCGTCGGCTCCCACCAGCTCGAGCAGCACGTCGTACCACGCCAGAGGAAGCCCCGTCGCGCGCCGCAGGTCGGTGTCGAGTTCGGGCACCAGCCGGGCGTGGACCTGAAGGAGCGCGCCCCATGCGCTCGTCGCCAGGTGCCGACCATCCGTGTCCCGCGTCGCTGCCACCGGGGCAGTCTAACCACCTTCATCCGTCCAGTTGCGTGCGTACGCACATTGCTATTAAATGTGCGTACGCACGCACATTGGTTTGTGAATCCGACGAAAGGGCGACAACAATGACCGAGCTCATCAGCCGCGACGACCTGGCCGCGGCCCTCCGATCCGGCTCCGTGACCCTCCTCGACACCCTTCCCGCCGACTACTTCGACAGGAGCCACATCCCCGGGGCGGTGAATCTCGTCGAGGCCGACGTGGCGTCACGTGCCCCGAGCCTCCTCCCCGACCGGGACACCGCGATCGTGACCTACTGCGCGAGCATCACCTGCCGGAACAGCGAATTGGTGGCCAACCGGCTTCGCGCCCTCGGATACACGAACGTGCGCAAGTACCGGGAGGGCATCGCGGACTGGGAGTCCGCCGGCCTACCGATCGAAGGCTCGCACGCCGAGCCGGAACGCACCGCAGGTTGAGACCGGACACGGCCGGGCGGCCACCCCGCCCGGCACACTGGGGCGGGGAGCAGGTCCGCAGAGCACCCAGGATCCGCTCCCCGCCCCGTTCACCCACGCCGAGGCCTGCTCGCACCGGAAAAGCAGGTAGTAATCCAGGTAGTTCTGCGGTCGTCGCGAGACGCGCCCCAGGCGAGAGTGTGACTCACCTCACCACACTCCGACCGCCGAGGCTCCGATGCACGAGAACGAACACGAACACACGTCCCCGATGCCCACCGCAGCGCACACGGGTGCACTGCTCATCACCCGGTGCGCGAACTGCGCCACGCTCTGCTCTCCGATGGCCGCCACCTGCTCCGCCTGCCACGGCAACGACCTCGCCGCCGTGCCGTCGTCCGGAACGGGAACGATCCTGTCGTGGAAGACCTCACCTCGCGCCAACCCGGATCCCGGGCCCGCCGTGACCGCGATCGTCGAACTGGACGACGGCCCGCGGGTCTACACGTGGATCGAGGGCCGGATCCCGGAGCAGCCCACCCGGTCGGTGCGCGTCGAGTTCCGGCCGACCCCGCACGGCGACCGTTTCCCTCTGTTCGCCGTCAGTGCGCTCTGATGCACACCCGACGCCCCGACGCGACCGGGCGCCCGATCGAAGCCGGCGGCCCGTGCAACCGCGAGCGGATTCGAGTGTGGCTGCGCCAGTGCGACTTCCTCGACCGATCCCACGCCCTGAGCCCCCACGCAGTGTGGGTGGTCGGGTTCGCCATCAGATGGGCACCGTTCGGCGGCGCGAGCGCAGCCGAACTGCTCGAGACATTCGGGGTCACCCCCGCTCGGTTCCGGCAGCTGTTGCGCGAGTGCCTCGATCCCCGCGGAACTGCCGACGGCCGCATCCGGGCCATGAAGTACGAACTGAGCGAGTCGCTACTCGGTGCGTGGACCCGCCGCGTCTGAGCGGCGCTCCGGCTCACCCAGATGCTCTGCGAGCAGATCGACGAGCCGCTCCGGCACCTCGTCCGGGATCCAGTGGCTGACGCCCTCGAACACCTCGAACCGGTAGGGACCGTCCACGTACCGCGCCGTCAGCTCCGCGGCCGTGCGGCCGAGCGCGGTGTCGCGGTCGCTCCAGACGTAGAGCGTCGGCACGGTGATCCGCTCGGGCGGCCGCCACGGCGCCGCGAGCAACATCGCGCGGTACCACCCCAAGCCGCCTCGGGCACGCGAGCGCTCCCGCATCGGCGCGAGATCGCGGTCGGCGACCTCCCGGGTCATGCCGCTGCCGAGGAAGAGCCGGCGCACCCGTGTCCCCTCGGCGAACAACCGTTCCGGCAACACCGGGAGTTGGAAGGCAAACATGTACCAGGACAACAGGATCTGGCGACTGGTCACCAGCGAGCGCACGAAGGCGCTCGGGTGCGCCACCGACAGGGCGGTCAGGGTCCGCACCAGGTCGGGCCGGCGTCCGGCGACCCACCACGCCGCGGCGGCACCCCAGTCGTGACCGACCAGGTGCACCGGCCCGAGCCCGGACTGCTCGATCAACGCGATGACGTCCGCGGTCAACTCCGACGGACGGTAGGCCCACCGTGACCGCGGTCGCGCACCGGGCGAGGCACCCCGCAGGTCGGGGGCGAGGGTGCGAAACCCGCGGGCGTGCAGCAGTTCCGCCACCGCCGACCAGGATCGGGAGTCCTGCGGGAACCCGTGCAGCAGCACGACCGGGACGCCGTCGACCGACCCCTCGTCCCGGACGTCGAAGACGAGCCGATCACGACGAAAGGAACCAATTCTTCCCATGCGGCCACCTGCTCCCCGAGTCCGTGGGCCCCGCAAGTGCCCGGCGTCGAGTTCGTACCGATGGATCCACGATCGCACGGAACCTCGACGCCGATCAAGATCAAAAACTTGGGTTAGCCTACCCTTTTCAAAGACGGGCTCTTAGTGTAGCCTCGCCTGAGGAAGCTGGCTGGAGGGTCAACGACATGTACGTCTGCGTTTGCGAGGCCACCACCGAGGACACGGTGCATCAGTGCATCTCCGCGGGGGCTCGGACCGCCAAGCACGTCGCGATGGGTTGCGGCGCCGGGCGCGGACGCGGCTGCGGCATGTGCCGCGACCGGATCAAGTCGATGATCGAACAGCACTACGCCGTCGTCGAATGCGAGGAAGAGCCGATCAGCGCCTGACGAATCGCCGAAAAGTACACCGTGTGAATTCACCCGGTGAGGGTTAGTCTGAGCTCACGGTTCAGCCCACCCCCATCGGAGGTTGTTCATGCGCGGCGACGATGAGGTCATTGCTCTTCTGAACGAGCAGTTGACCAGCGAACTCACAGCGATCAACCAGTACTTTCTCCACTCGAAGATGCAGGCCAACTGGGGCCTGACGAAGATCGCGGAGAAGACCCGCCAGGAGTCCTTCGAGGAGATGCAGCACGCGGAGCTGCTCACCGACCGCATCCTCATGCTCGAGGCGCTGCCGAACTACCAGCGGATCCTGCCGCTGCGCATCGGCCAGACCATCCGGGAGCAGTTCACGTCGGACCTGGCCGTCGAGGTCGAGGTGGTCGAGCGCCTTCGGCCCGGCATCACGATGTGCCGCAGCAAGGGCGACCACACCACCGCCGGCATCTTCGAGAAGATCCTCGCCGAGGAAGAAGACCACGTCGACTACCTCGAAACGCAGCTCGAACTGATCGACAAGCTCGGCGAGCAGCTCTACCTCGCGCAGCTCGTCGACCAGCCCCCGAGCGTCGGCTGAGATCGGCGGAGCCCGAGAACGATGCGAGCCCGGCAGGTGATTCACCTGCCGGGCTCGTCGTCGAGCGGATGACGGGATTCGAACCCGTGTAAACGGCTTTGCAGGCCGGTGCCTAGCCACTCAGCCACACCCGCATCGAAGTTCACGATGCCGTCCCCGCGCCACTGCGGACAGGGTTGCACTCAGCGTGATTCGAACTCGGTGCGGGCCGCGCCGAGGAGGCACCCGTCGGTCCCGAACTGCTGCCGGGTGACGTCGTCACCGTCGCTGTGCAGGATGGTGAGCAGCGAGCCACGGCCGGGCGGCAGCACCCGGATGGTGAGGACCCCGCCGACCGCGGCGTCGAGCGCGGCGACGACCGCGCCGTGGATACGGTCGCGGACCCCGTAGGACACGGTCGTCATGCCGCCGTCGTCGAGCAGGACGACGTCCACGCCACGGCCGCGCGCGGACCGCGCGGCCGTGACGATCGCCGGGTCACCGAGCGCGGGCGCACGGATCGCGTCACGCAGATGTGCCTCGAGGAGGCTGCAGGCCAGCCGATCGCCGTCGCTGATCGTCGTCGCGACGCTCAACTCCTCGAGCAGTGGACGCGCGAGAGTGTCCAGCCGCCTCAGCTGGTGGTCGCGTTCCTCGAGGACCGCGGTGTCCGCCGCCTGGGCAGCAACCCGGATCGTCGTCTGGTCCCGCAGGTCGAAGATGTCGCGCGCGGCGGGGCGAATGGTCCACCCGATGAACGTCGCCATCAGCAGCGGCGCAAGGTTGACGGCGGACATTCCCAGCCCGTATCCGGCGCCCTGCCCGGTGCGGGCCGCCCACACCACACAACACACCAGACACGAGACCGTGCCGATCCAGGCCGCCGGCGTCCGACCGCGCAGGCACATGTAGGCGCAGATCGCCGTCGATGCGGGAAGCGGCCACACCTGGAGCGCCTTGTCGATCGGCACCGGCACCACCGAGAGCACGAGGGCGGTCGCCACCGGGCCCACCGAGGCCAGGACCACCGTGATACCCCACGGCAGCGGGTCGCCCGGCGTCCGGACGAAAGCGACGGCACCCGCGCTGACGAGCAGCCACGCGACCAGTTCCGCCCACAGCGCGTCACGGCCGGGGCTGGTCGACAGCGCGAGCAGAAGGAAGGTCAGCACGTACGCCGCGACGAGCACCGTCGCAGCGGTACTGCGCAGACCGAGCAGCGCCCGCACGTCCCGATCGACACCGTCGCTGCTGTACCCGCTCGTCATTCGGCCTCCCAGGACAGATACACCCGAGTCCCCGCGCCGGGCCGGGACTCGATTCGCGCAGCGCCACCGGGCGTCTGCCGCATGCGCGCCAGGATGCTG
Organism: Rhodococcus sp. NPDC003348; assembly: GCF_053589375.1. Lineage (NCBI taxonomy): Bacteria > Bacillati > Actinomycetota > Actinomycetes > Mycobacteriales > Nocardiaceae > Rhodococcus > Rhodococcus sp. NPDC003348. The sequence goes on along the minus strand of NZ_JBSFRT010000009.1, from coordinate 129,430 downwards.
ACGGTGACACCGAGTCGATGCGGGGCGACAGCAGTGCGATCGAATCCGGCCCCGTCATCGGCGACGAGCGCCTTCACTCCGTGCGCGGTCACCGTCACCGCCACCGATCGGGTGGAGTCGGCCGCGTGCAGGCGACTGTTGCGCAGCGCCTCGCCCAGCGCGGCACCCATCGCCCGCACCGCATCCGCGGGCACGGCGTCGAGCTCCCGGACCGTGACATCGGCGAATCCCGCGGCGCCATCGTCCGGGGCCGCCGCGAACCTCGCGAGAGCCTCCCCGGCAACGACGGTCGTCCCGGCGCGACCCCGGGCCACCGTGAACACCGCGCCGTCGTCGGCGTCCGCGGCGGCCGCGCGCAGCCGGGAGACGGCCTCGTCGACGGTGAACGGACGGTCCGCCTCGAATTCGCTTCGCAGGGAATCCAGATCCTGCAACGTTGCCGTGGCGAGCCTGTTCACCACGGCCGGCCGTTGTCCCCGAGCCGCGGACAGCAGCGTCGCGATGACGCTGTCGTGAATGAGCGCGTCGAATCGCTCCCGCTCGACGGCGCGTGCGCGCTGGGCCGCGGCCGCCGCGGCGGCCGCATGTGTCTCGTCGGTGGTGGCGTCCAGCACCCGGCCGGTGCGCAGTGCCATCGCCGCGCCACCCACGAACAGCGTGCAGAACATGATCGCGAAGGTGATCTCGGGCAGCAGCATTTCCGCGGGAGCACCCGCCCGGGCGACCTGGTTGATCAGTTGCACGCACACGCATCCGATCACGAGGTGGGCGAAGGCAACCGCGGTCGGACAGGCCACGATGGCGGCGAGACTCGCCAGTCCGGGAAAGAAGGCCAGCCAGACACCGTCGCTCGCCGGGATCTGTGGCCCCTGCCAGGCCAGTGGCCAACTGAACGCCGCCAGCAGGAAGAGCCCCGCCGCTACCCCGGCCGCGTTCCGCATGGACCGGGTGTCGCGGCGGAACGACAGCAGCCCCGGTAACAGCCCGGACCCGAACACCGTGACCACTGCAACCGGCGTCCACCAGGACGCCATCCTTGGCTGTAGCGCGAGGACCGAAGGAATCAGGACGATCAGGTAGGCGACATAGCCCACGCTGATGAAACGCGCGAACATGCGCAGGATCCGATCCGTGTTCTGCCGGCCGACCCGGGTCCGGCGGACGTGCGCCGCCGGGTTTCGCAACGTGCGCGCTTGTCCCACCACCGCCGCTCCTCCCCCGAGGCCTCGACACCACCGCGCAGCCACCGAAAGGACATTCGACCACACGGGGCAGGCCGATCGCCGGGTGAATGTCGGGTGAAGTGTCACCCCACACGACCCCGAAGATCCTTTGCACCTCCATTACTTTTCCATTGCCAGGAAATTGTCAGTTGGCGGACAAGCTGTTCGCAGGTCCACCGCTTGTACTTGTTCTGTTCACCGACCGAACAGGGCAAGGAGCCGGCAGCACGATGACGTTTCTCGACCGCTTCCGCCGTCCACCCACCGCGCGACCATCGGCGCCACCGGCCGAGGACGCACCGGCCACTTCCACCCCCGGGGGCTTCGCACAGACGGCCAGTGCGCTGCACGCGTTCAACCGGTACGAGATCAAGTACCTCGTCGACGAGTTGAAGGTGCCCGAACTACGACGGGAACTGGCCGCCCGGATGGACACCGACCCGCACTCGCCGCACGGCGGGTACCCGGTCACCTCGCTCTACTACGACACCCCCGACCTGCGGTTCTACTGGGAGAAGATCGAGGGCCTGAAGTTCCGCCGCAAGCTGCGGCTGCGCCTGTACGGACAGCCGGCCGAGTGCACCGACGACACCCCGGTGCAGATCGAGATCAAACAGCGCGTCAACCGCGTCACCCAGAAGCGGCGCACCGCCATGCCCTACGGGGTGGCTCAGCGGTGGCTCAACGGCCGCGAGGAGATCGAGTGCGATCCCTCGCAGCGCCCGTTCGTGAACGAGGTGACCACCCTGATCGGGAACCTGGATCTGCGACCGATGGTCACCACCGGCTATCTGCGGGAGGCGTTCGTCGGCCGGGAGGCCGATCTCGGGTTGCGGGTGACGATCGACCACAAGGTGCACGGCCGGGACCGGGACTTTCACTTCGCGTCCGGTGCCGAGAACCGGTTCATCATCCCGCCGAAGCTCGCGATCGTGGAGCTCAAGGCGAACGAGCGGGTGCCGTACTGGGCCACGGATCTCACTGCCCGGCTGAACATGTCGGTGATCCGGGTGTCGAAGTACTGCCAGTCCGTGGAGGCGTTCGGGATGGCGCCGCGGTCCCGGCACGGTGCGCCCGAACTGGTTCTTCCCGAGGGCTTCGACGACCGGGTGCCCACCGACGTGCTGGACCCCGGGACCCGCGCCGCGAGCTGACGCAGGTCACCCGCCGCCTCTTTCCCCGTATTTCACGACAACCGAAACAGGACAACCATGAATTTCAACCTCCAGGACCTGAGCGGAACGTTCAGCACCTTCGACATCATCGTGTCGCTGGCGCTGTCGTTCGTGCTGTCCGCGATCATCGGCTGGGTCTACCGCTACACCCACAAGAACGTCTCCTACAGCCAGTCCTACGTGCAGACCCTGGTGATGGTCGGCATGATCATCTCGCTGATCATGCTCGTCGTCGGCTCCAACATCGCCCGCGCGTTCGCGCTCGTCGGTGCCCTGTCCGTCGTCCGATTCCGCAACGCCATCAAGGAAACTCGTGACGTCGGGTTCATCTTCCTGGTGATGGCGATCGGAATGACCACCGGCACCCGGTTCTACCTGCTGGCGATCGCCGCGACCGTCGCGGTCTGCCTGGTCCTGCTGATCATGAACAAGTTCAACTGGTTCAAGCTCGACGTGCAGCGTCAGGTCGTCAAGGTGCAGGTGCCGCCGGAGCAGGAGTACGCCGCCCTCGTCGAGGACGTCCTCATCCAGTACTGCACGGAGTTCGAACTCGTCTCCACCGAAGCGGTCCGCTCCGGGGCGCTCAACGAGATGTACTACACCGCCCAGTTGAAGAAGAACCGCAAGCCGGCCGAACTGATCTCCGCGCTGACCGCGGTCAACGCCGGACAACGCGTCACCGTCCTGACCGGATACGACCAGACGGACATCTGATGCCCGCGACGAACACCGCCGGGGCGCCGGCTCCGAAACTCAAGCTCCGGCACCGGATTCCGACATCGCTGCGTCAGCACTGGAAGTTGCTGGTGGTGTTCGTCGCCTTCGTGGCGATCATGGCGACCGTGTTCGGCAACGCCCGCATCCGCCCGTACATCACCGGTGACGCCACGGTGATCGCGTCGGAGATCACCGACAACATCACCGGCACAGTGGATCTGTTCGACGACTCGGTCTCGCACGAGGTGTCGCTGGAGATCACCGACGCCGAGTACCAGGACATGATCAGCACCTTCCAGTCCACCGGTGACAAGAAGTGGATCACCGCGGACATCACCATCGACGGCACCTTCGTCAATGACGTCTCGGTCCGGTTGAAGGGCAACTCCACGCTGGGAGGCGTGCGGGGCACCGAAGGCCGCCCCGGCGGAGGCGGATCCCAGCCGCCGGAGGGCATGGAACTCCCCGAGGGATTCGAACCGCCGGAAGGCATGCAGATGCCCGACGGCACGGACATGCCACAGGGGTTGACACCACCAGCGGACGGGCAGACCGGCGAGGACGGACAGACCGGCGAGGCCGCCGGTGGTCGCGCCGGCGGTATGGGCGGCATGATGTCGTCCGCCTCTGCCGACGACCCCACCTCACTCCCCCTGCTGATCAGCTTCGACGAGAACGAGGACGGTCGCGCCTACCAGGGCATGACCGAGATCTCGGTGCGGCCGGGCAGCCCCGTCCTGAACGAGGCGATGGCGCTGTCGCTCACTGCCGAAACCGACCAGCCGACACAGCGATTCGCATACACGGTGTACTCGATCAACGACAGCGCCACCACCACGCGGCTGCTGCTCGAGCACCCCGACGACGGGTACGCCAACAGCCTGTTCGACACGGACGGCTACCTGTACAAGGCGGATGCCAACTCGACCTTCGCGTACGCGGGCGACGACCAGTCTTCGTACTCGGACCAGTTCAAGCAGATCAACGCGGTCGACAGCGGCAACCTCCAGCCGCTCATCAGCTTCCTGAAGTGGCTGGACTCCGCGTCCGACGAGGAGTTCGACGCGCACCTGGCCGACTGGGTCGACGTCGACTCGTTCGCACGCTACCTGGCCACCCAGAACCTGCTCGTCAACGGCGATGACATGGCCGGACCCGGCCAGAACTACTACCTCTGGTACGACCTCGACACAGGTCTGATCTCGGTGGTCTCCTGGGACCTGAACCTGGCGATGACCGGAAGCGCCACGGCCGGTCCCCAGGACAGCGTGTCGATGATGGGCGGCGGTGGCCGACCGGGCGCAGCCGCGGGAGCAACCACCACCGAGGCGGGCGCCACCGCGACGCCCGGCGGACAGATGCCGGCCGGGGCAGGTCAGCTACCGGGGCGCGGCCAGGCGACCACGGCCACCGGCGAGCCAGGAACGGACACGGCCCAGACGCCCGGCGGCGGCGCGATGCCCGGCCGGGGGGCGGACGGCAACGCCGAGCGCGGCGGGCCGCGCGGCGGCAACAGCCTCAAGACCCGATTCCTCGCATCGGACGCGTTCACCGGGCTCTACGAGAGCGCGTACTGGGAGCTGTTCGACCGGATGTACGGGAGCGGACGCGCACAGGAGCTGCTCGACGGTCTCGCCGAGACGGTGCCGACCAGCGATGGTCTGACGGCCGAGTCGCTGCAGTCGAGCGTCGACACCATGCGCACGTGGATCGACCAGCGCACCGCCGCGCTCACGGATCTGCGCTCCGCGTGACCCCGCGCCGCTGACCGAATGTGCCATTTGGTCAGTCAGACCGAACCGACGGCACATTCGGTCAGCGGCGCAGGGCGAGTACCGCGCTGAAGCCGGCGGCGCACAGCGCGAACGCGACCGAGCAGGCGGCGAAGGTCGTGCCGCCCAGTGCGGTGAAGCCGAGCACGGTGGTGCCTGCGCCGGTGCCCACGTAGAGCACCGAGTTGTTCCACGACACCGCGGCGGCGCGCCGGTCGGCCATCACGGTGGTCAGGTACACCTGCGCGGTGGCGAAGAAGGCGGTCCCGGCGAAGAAGGACAGCACGAATCCGGCCAGGCACAACTGCCAGGTGCCGGCGGTGGTCGCGACACCGAGGCCGACGGCCATCAGCAGTCCCCACGCGACGCTGAGCTCGCTCACGTGCCGACCCGCCGAGGTCCAGCGGTCGATCAGCGGGCCGGCGAGCAGCGACCCGACCAGCGAGCCGATGCCCGCCACCATGCCGACCAGCCCGAGGACGCCGGTACCGAACCCGAATCTCGACGCGAAGAGGGCACCCGCGTACGCGTAGGTGCCCAGCCTGGCGGCCTGGACGAAGAAGTTGCCGGCCATGATCGTGCGGAACACCCCGACCCGCCACAGGCCGAAGGACGACCGCAGCGCCGAGAACGGCCGCACCGGGTGGTTCGCCGGGCGCACCGACTCGCGCAACCGCACGGCGATCAGCGTCCCGGCGACAACCAGGCCCAGCGCCACCGCGGCGAACGCGAACCGCCAACTCAGACTCGCTGCGGCGAACGTCGCCAGTGGGACTCCGACGATCTGCCCTCCGGCGTACGCGGCCGAGCCACCGGCGATCGCGCGGCCGCGTTCGCGGGGCGCCGCGGTCTCCGCGAGATACGCCCACATCGCGGGACCGACGAGGGCGCCGCCGAGGCCGCCGATCGCGCGGGCGGCGAGCAGCCAGCCCAGGCTGGGCGACAACGCGCACAGTGCCTCGCCCGTCGCGAACACCGCCACTCCGGCGAGGATGACCCGCTTCCGCGGGAGGTGTTCGGTCAATGCCCCGACCAGCGGGCTCGCCACGGCGTAGGACAGGCCGAACACCGTCACGGTCCACGCCGTCGCCGCGATCGCGGTACCGAAGTCCGCGGAGATCGTCGGCAGCAACGGGGACGCGAGGAACAGTTCGGCACCCATCAGGAAGAACACGGCCCGAATCAGCGCATGCTGCGCCCAGGGTGTTCGAGCTTCGACCACGACTTCATCACCTCAGCTGCAGAAGCTACCGGCCGGACGCCGCGCGGTCGTGCACGGATTCCACGTAGGGGGACACGCAATCCGGGCACGAGCGGCGAGGGCGCCTCGTGGGATGATGGCAACCATGCCGTCACAACCGTTGCCGCTCGACCCGATCGAGGAGGCGCACCGCCAGTGGGAAGCCCACGGGTGGGGCGACGTCGCCGACGGGATGGCCGCGGTGACCTCGGTGATGCGCGCTCAGCAGATCATGATCGCGAGGGTCGAGGAGGCCCTCAAACCGACCGGGCTGACGTTCTCGCGGTACGAACTGCTGACCCTGCTCACCTTCACCCGCACCGGCGCGCTGCCGATGGCGAAGGCCAGTGCGCGCCTGCAGGTTCACCCCACCTCGGTCACCAACGCCGTCGACCGTCTGGAGAAGGCCGGTCTGGTGCGGCGGGTGCCCCATCCGAGCGACCGTCGCGCGACGCTCATCGAAATCACCCAGGACGGACGCGATCTGGTGCTCGACGCGACGCAGCGCCTCAACAGCAAGGTGTTCGCGAATCCGGGATTGTCCGCGGACAAACTCGACGCCCTGGTGCGCATTCTGGCGGAACTGCGCCGGGAGGCCGGCGACTTCGACACCGGGGGCACACCCACCAAGTGGTGACCCTATCTGCGTGATGACCTGAACTGCGGCGAGGAGTACGGGATTGGTGCTGGTTCTCGGGGTGTCGGCGGGAGCGAACGGTGCGCGCGCGGTGCTGACACTGTCGGATCGACCCCACCATGACCCGATCGCCCGCTGCGACATCCGCCGCCGCGCGGACGCGACGGTAGGCGAACCGGTGATCTCGGCGATCCACACCCTGCGCGCGACCGCGGTGGAACGTGGAGAACTGGTGTCCGCGACCGCCGTGACCCTACGGACCGGCCTCGAACCCGAAGTGGCCCAGGCCCTGAGCGCCGCCGCCACGCGTCAGCACGTGCAGATCCTGGCGGAGACGGCGGCGCAGGTGCGGTACCTGCGGTTCACCGGGGCGCTGCGCAAGCACCGCACGGCGGTGCTCTACGACGTGGGCAGTTCCGGGCTGTCGGTATGCATCGCCGACGGTACGTCCGGGGAGGTGCTGGAATCCCGCCGCAGCGACCTGGTGTGCGGCGATCGTGTCGACGGCCTGCTGCAGGAGCATCTGGCATCGGCCGGGGTGTGGCAGGACCTCGCCCGGTGCCGCGACGTCAAGGAACGCCTCACGCACGAGAGGGTGGTCGCCGTCACGGACGCACACACCGGTGCCACCGCCGTGGTGACGACCGGCGATCTGGGCCCCCTGATTCGAGACGATGTCGAAGCGTCGGTGTCGTTGCTGCACAGGATGATCCGCGAATCGGGGACGAGCCCGACGACGGTGGTGCCGCTCGGCGGCGGGGCCCACCTGCCGGGGTTGCCCGAGCAGCTCGGCGCCATGCTCGGGCTGCCGGTGACGACCGCGCCGGACCCGACGTCGGTGGCGGGGCGGGGAGCGGTTCTCCTCGCCGCGGCCACCGCGGGCCCGGCGCGGTGGGGGTCGTCACTGACCGGCTGGTGAGCCGGGACGTCGGTCCCGGCCCACGGTGTCAGCCGTTCACGAACTTGGGGGCGCGCTTCTCCACGAACGCGGCCATGCCTTCCTTCTGGTCGGCCGTCGCGAACGTCGAATGGAAGACGCGCCGTTCGAACTTCACGCCCTCGGCGAGGGTGGTCTCGAACGACCGGTTGACGGCCTCCTTGGCCATGATCGCGATCGGCAGGGACATCGACGCGATCGTGGTCGCGGCCTCGAGCGCGACGTCGAGGAGGTCCGCAGCCGGGACGACACGGGCGACGAGTCCGGCCCGTTCGGCCTCCTCGGCGTCCATGTTGCGGCCGGTCAGGCACAGGTCCATCGCCTTGGCCTTGCCGACGGCGCGGGTCAGGCGCTGTGAGCCGCCGATGCCGGGGATGACACCGAGCTTGATCTCCGGCTGACCGAACTTGGCGGTGTCGGAGGCGATAATGAAATCGCACAGCATCGCCAGCTCGCAGCCGCCACCGAGCGCATACCCGGAGACCGCGGCAACGATCGGGGTGCGAACGGAGGAGAGCCGGTCCCACTGGGAGAACAGGTCCTCCGCGTACACCTGCGCGAAGGTCTTCGGCTGCATCTCCTTGATGTCGGCGCCCGCCGCGAACGCCTTCTCCGAGCCGGTGAGCAGGATCGCCCCGATCTCGTCGTCCGCATCGAATGCCTCGACTGCGGCAACCACCTCGCGCATCAACTGGCTGTTGAGAGCGTTGAGGGCCTTCGGCCGGTTCAGGGTGACGATTCCCACGCGGCCCTTGCGGTCGGTCAGGATGGTCTCGTACTCGCTCACTGGCGGCTCACTCGGCTTTCTCGGATCGGGTGCGGATGTCGGTGACGATGGCGGAGAAGTCCAGTCCCCCACCACCTTCGGTGTTGAACCGGTGGTACAGCTCGGCCGCACGCAAGCCGAGCTCGGCTTCGACGCCGTTGGCGCGCAACGCGTTCGCGGCCAGACCGAGGTCCTTGTCCATCAGCGCGGCCGCGAAGCCCGGCTGGTAGTCGTTGTTCGCCGGGGTGGTCGGGACCGGGCCGGGCACCGGACAGTTGCTGCTGAGCGCCCAGCACTGACCGGACGCGTTCGACGCGACATCGAACAGGGCCTGGTTGCTCAGGCCGAGCTTCTCGCCGAGCACGAACGCCTCGCTGATCGCGATCATCGACACGCCGAGGATCATGTTGTTGCAGATCTTCGCGGCCTGCCCCACGCCGGACGCGCCGCAGTGCACGACCTTGCGCCCCATCACGTCCAGCAGCGGCTGCGCGGAGGCGAAGTCGGCCTCGGACCCGCCGACCATGAATGCCAGCGTGCCGGCGGCGGCGCCGGCGACACCACCGGAGACCGGGGCGTCGATGGCACGGTGGCCCGCGGCGTGCGCGCGGTCCGCGGCCGCGCGGGCATCCGCGACATCGATGGTGGAACTGTCGATGAACAGGGTGTCCGGCTTGGCGACCGTGAGGATCTCGTCGTACAGGTCGAGGACCAGCTTGCCGTTCGGCAGCATGGTGATCACCACGTCCGCGTCCGCGACGGCGGCGACGGCGGTGTCCGCGACGGTCAGTCCGTCCTTGAACGCCTGCTGCTGCGCGGCGGGCACCGGGTCGTAGCCGGTCACCTCGTACCCGGCCTTGACCAGGTTCGCGGCCATCGGGCCGCCCATGTGCCCGAGGCCCAGGAACGCAACGGAAGGTTGGGTGCTCATCTGTCAGACCCCTTCTGGATCGGGTACGGCGAGCCCGAGTTCGAGATCGCCGAGCGGCTGGAAGTAGCGGTCCACGTCGCCCTCGGTGACGTCGGCGAGGGTGGCCGGCGACCACGCCGGGTTGCGGTCCTTGTCGATCACCTGCGCGCGAATGCCCTCGACGAGGTCGTGCGAGGCGAGCGAGGCCACGGAGACCCGGAACTCCTCGTTGAGGACCTCCTCGAGGCTGCCGAGGGTGCGGGCGTGACGGAGCGAGCGCAGCGTCACCTTCAGCGCGACCGGCGACTTGCCGAGGATCTGGTCGGCCGCCTTCGTGGCCTCCGGAACGCCGGCGGCCTGCAGTCGCTCGACGATCTCCTCCACCGTGTCCGCGGAGTACGCGGCGTCGATCCAGGATCGCTGCGCGAGCAGCGGGGATTCCGGTGCGGGACGCTCGAACTCGGCGAGCGCCTCGGAGACCGAACCGGATTCGAGCGCGGCGACGAAGGCGCCCAGCGACTCCGACGGCACGAAGTGATCCGCGAAGCCGAGCGCGATCGCGTCTCCGGCGTTCAGGCGACCGGTGGTCAGCGCGACGTGGGTGCCGATCTCGCCGGGCGCCCGGGACAGCAGGTGGGTGCCGCCGACGTCGGGCACGAATCCGATCCCGGTTTCCGGCATCGCGATCGAGGAGCGTTCGGTGACGATGCGGACGCTGCCGTGCGCGGAGATGCCGACACCACCACCCATCACGATGCCGTCCATGATCGCCACGTACGGCTTGGGATAGCGGCCGATCGCGGCGTTGAGGATGTACTCGTCACGCCAGAAGTCGCGGGAGCCGGTGCGGCCGAACTTGGCGTCGTCGTGGATCGCCACGATGTCCCCGCCGGCACACAGGCCCCGCTCCCCCGCCCCGTCCACGACGACCGTCCGCACCTGCGGGTCGGCCTCCCACTCGAGCAGCGCGGTCGCCATGGTCCGCACCATCGCGTGGTTGAGGGCGTTGATCGCCTTGGGCCGGTTCAGGGTCAGACGCCCGATGGCGCCGGCCCGGGCGACCACGACTTCCGGTTCGCTCACATCACTCACGCCGCGCCTGCCTTTCCTGCGACCACGCTGCGGGCGACGACCACGCGCATGATCTCGTTGCTTCCCTCGAGGATCTGGTGGACACGCAGATCCCGGACGATCTTCTCCAGACCGTACTCGGCGAGATAGCCGTAGCCGCCGTGCATCTGCAGTGCCCGGTTGGCGACCTCGAAGCCGGTGTCGGTGGCGAACCGCTTCGCCATCGCGCACAACTCGACCTTGTCGGGCGCGTCGGCGTCGAGAGCGGCCGCCGCCCGCCAGAGCAGGGTGCGGGCCGCCTCGAGTTCGGTGCGCATGTCCGCGAGCTGGAACTGCAGTGCCTGCGAGTTCAGCAGCGGCGCACCGAAGGCACGGCGATCGGCGAGGTGGTCGACCGCCTTGCGCAGCGCGGCCTCGGCCCCGCCCACCGAGCAGGCCGCGATGTTCAGCCGGCCGCCGTTGAGGCCGGACATCGCGATCCGGAAGCCGTTGCCCTCACCGCCGAGCAGGTTCGCCGCAGGCACCCGGACGGCGTCCATGATCACCTGCCGGGTGGGCTGCGCGTTCCAGCCCATCTTCTTCTCGTTGGCGCCGAACGAGAGTCCCTCGGAGTCCTTCGGGACGATGAACGCCGAGATACCACGCGACCCGGTGTCCCCGGTGCGGGCCATCACCACGTACACATCCGAGGTACCCGCCCCGGAGATGAACTGCTTGACCCCGGTGAGCAGGTAGTCGTCGCCGTCCCGAACGGCCTTGGTGGACAGGGCCGCCGCGTCCGACCCGGCACCGGGCTCGGTCAGGCAGTAGCTGCCCAGGTGTTCCATCGCGGCCAGCGCGGGCACCCACTGCCGACGCTGCTCGTCGGTGCCGAACGTGTCGATCATCCAGGTGACCATGTTGTGGATCGAGATGTACGCGGCGATCGACGGATCCCCGATCGCGAGCTGCTCGAAGATCCGGGCGGCGTCGAGCCGGGTCAGACCCGACCCGCCGACGTCCTCCCGGATGTAGATGCCGCCCATGCCGAGCGCGCCGGCCTTGCGCAGCACGTCCACCGGGAAATGCTTGGTCTGGTCCCACTCGATCGCGTTGGGCGCCAGGAACTCCGCGGCGAAGTCGCGGGCGGTCTCGGAGATCGCCCGCTCGTCGTCGGTGAGGGTGAACATGGGTACCGCCTAGTCCATCGTCGGGATGACGAAGTGGTTGGTCGCGTGCTCCTTGGTGCCGGAGGGCCACCGCTGCGTGACCGTCTTGGTCTTGGTGTAGAAGCGGAAGGAGTCGGGACCGTGCTGGTTGAGGTCGCCGAAGCCGGACCGCTTCCAGCCGCCGAAGGTGTGGTACGCGATCGGCACCGGGATCGGGACGTTGACGCCGACCATGCCGACGTTCACGCGGTTGGTGAAGTCGCGGGCGGTGTCCCCGTCGCGGGTGAAGATCGCCACGCCGTTGCCGTACTCGTGCTCGGTGGGCAGGCGCAGCGCCTCCTCGTAGTCCGCGGCCCGCGCGACGAGCAGCACCGGACCGAAGATCTCCTCCTTGTAGATCCGCATGTCGGTGGTGACCTTGTCGAACAGCGTCGCACCGGCGAAGAAGCCGTTCTCGTGGCCCTCGAGGGTGAAGCCGCGGCCGTCGACGACCGCCTCGGCGCCCTCGTCGAGGCCGATCTGGATGTAGTTGTTCACCCGGTCGAGCGCGTCCTTGCTGACCAGCGGGCCGAAGTCGGCGCCCTCGTCGTCGCTGCGGCCGATCTTCAGCTTGCCGACCCGCTCGGTGAGCTTGGCGACCAGCGCGTCGGCGGTCTCCTCGCCGACGGGGACGGCGACCGAGATCGCCATGCAGCGCTCGCCCGCGGAGCCGTAGCCGGCGCCGATCAGGGCATCCGCGACCTCGTCGAGGTCGGCGTCGGGCATGACGATGGCGTGGTTCTTGGCGCCACCGAAGCACTGGGCGCGCTTGCCGTGGGCGGCAGCGGTCTCGTAGATGTACTGCGCGATCGGGGTGGAGCCGACGAAGCCGACAGCCTTGATCCGGTCGTCGGTGAGCAGGACGTCGACAACCTCCTTGTCGCCGTTGACCACGTTGAACACACCGGCGGGCAGCCCGGCCTCGACGAACAGCTCGGCGATGCGCAGCGGCACCGAGGGGTCGCGCTCGGACGGCTTGAGAATGAAGGCGTTGCCGGCGGCGAGGGCCGGACCGGCCTTCCACAGCGGGATCATCGCCGGGAAGTTGAACGGGGTGATGCCGGCGACGACACCGAGCGGCTGGCGCATCGAGTACACGTCGATGCCGGTACCGGCGGACTCGGTGTACTCGCCCTTGAGCAGGTGCGGAGCACCGAGCGCGAACTCGATGACCTCGAGGCCGCGCTGGATGTCGCCCTTGGCGTCGGGAATGGTCTTGCCGTGTTCCGAGGACAGCAGCCGCGCGAGCGAGTCCATCTCCTCCTGCACGAGCTGGAGGAACTTCATCAGGACGCGGGCACGCTTCTGCGGGTTGAACGCGGCCCACTCACGCTGAGCGTCAACCGCGTTGGCGATGATCGCCTCGGTCTCGGCCTTGTCGGCGAGCGGCACGCGTGCCTGCACCTCGCCGGTGTTGGGGTCGTAGACGTCGCCGAACTTGTCGGAGGTGCCGGGGACGCGCTTGCCGCCGACGAAGTGAGTGAGTTCCTGAACCATTTTTCCTGTCCTGACTGAAGGGAAGGCCACCGGAGGAAACCGCGCCCGGATCACGGGTGCTCGGATATGTGCCCATCCTATAGTTGGAAGTCCACGTATGTCTAGAGCCGGCACCCCGCTCGGGTGGCGGTGCCGACGCTCTACGGGGCGGGGAACGACGCGTTCCGGCCGCGCCCGGTAGAGCTCCAGCCCCGGCGATGCAGGCGCTCGGCGCCGTCGAGCAGCAGATCGAGCGCGAACTCGAACTCGAACTGCTCGTCGCAGCCCTGGCCGACACCCGAGAGGTCGCCGTGGGTGGCGGCCAGCGTGATCTCGAGGATGTGCGGGTACCGCTGGGCGAACTCGGCCGCCATCTGTTGCAGTGCCTGTGGGTCGGGCGGCGGCGCGTGATCGTCGTGCGGTTCGTCGAACAGTTCGGGACTGAACCCCCAGATGCGGTTACCGAGGGCGTGCATCACGTGGTGGGTGAGGTCGACGGAGAACCCGCCCGCACGGAACATGCCGGCCACCGAATCCATGTACTGCAGCACCGCCGGCGTTCGCCGCGTGCGGGATTCGATCGCCTGCCGCGCCCATGGGTGGCGCAGCACTGCTCGTCGCGCCGCGAGTACGCGTTCCCGAACGCCACCCTTCCAATCCAGGGCCGGATCGGGGGGCGTGAACTCGTCGATGACGAGGTCGACCATGCCGTCGAGTAGCTCGTCCTTGTCCGCGATGTGCTTGTACAGCGCCATCGGCACTACCCCGAGCTGTTGCGCCAGTCGCCGCATGCTCAGCCCAGCAAGACCGAACTCGTCCGCCAGCACGACAGCCGATCGCAGGACCCGATCGCGGTTGAGCGGTATGCGAGCGCGACCCTGGGTGTCGCGAGACATCGCCTCCTCCTTGCCCAGTCTCCTGGCCTCGAGCTTCTCGGCAGGGCGTGGCCGTGCACAGCGAGCAGCCAGTACCCCTGTCCGTGCGGCACTTTGCCGCACTCCCGGGTGCATGGTGCACGGCACCATTGACAGGTGTACATCGTACACTTACCGTTTCAAGGGAAAGTGTACGGCGTACACCGCCGAGTCAGGAGAGGTACCGACATGAGTACCGCCGCATCCACGCCGCCGGCGACTGAGGCACAAGGACCGGTCGGCACCACCGGGGCGACGACTGCGCGCATCGCCGGCGCGCTGTACCTCGTCACCTTCGTCACCTCGATTCCCACCCTGTGGCTTTACGAGCCGATACTGGACAACCCGAACTTTGTTCTCGGTGCCGGAAACCCCGACAGTGTGCTGTGGGGTGCATTTCTCGAGGTCGTCCTGGCGCTCGCGTGCATCGGTACCGCCGTCACGCTGTTCCCGGTGGCACGACGTCAGAGCGAGCCGGCGGCCCTCGGTTTCGTGGCTGCCCGAGTACTCGAGGGCAGCCTCATCATGGTCGGTGCCATCAGCCTGTTGTCGGTCATCACCCTGCGCGAAGACAGCGCTGGAGTTGGTGTGCGGGACGAGACCTCGCTCGTCACGGCCGGCCGGGCACTCGTCGCAGTCCACAACTGGACGTTCCTGCTCGGACAGAGCCTGATGCCCGTGGTCAATGCGCTGTGCCTGGGCTACGTACTGCTGCGCTCCGGTCTCGTGCCGCGGATCATCCCCGTCGTCGGCCTCGTCGGTGCCCCACTGCTGCTCGCCTCCGACATCGCAATATTCTGTGGCGTCTACGCCCAGGGCACCGCGCCCGCCGGACTCGCCGCGCTCCCGATCTCGGTGTGGGAGTTCTCGCTCGCCGCCTGGCTGATCGTCAAGGGCTTCCGGACTCCCCGAGCGGCCGCCCGCACAGGTGGAGGTGCCGAGTTGCCGCCGGAAGCGAAGAACGACAACGGACCGACTGAACCGCGGACGCCGGCTCCGACTGGTCGCCGATCATGAAGCGCACACCGAAGATGTCCTCGCCGGCGGACCCCCCATCCTTCCCGGCGCGATCGGCCGGCATACCCGGTCGCGCACTCGCTGCGCTCCTCGCCCTCACGGCAGTCCTCGTCGCCGCGTTCGTCTTCGCCCCGCGCGTGCTGGCGGGCAGCAGGCCCGGCGGAGGCCTCTTCGACCAGGGCAGCCTCGCCGCCACCCTCCGCGAGGCGTTCGACGGCTATTGGAGGTCCGGCGACCGGGCTTTCTCCCCCGGACTGGAGACGCTGGTCGACTACTGGTTCCGGTACCACGTCGCCAAGGCTGTGATCGCTGTGCTCCTGCTGGCCGTGCTCGTCGCGCTCGCGGTTCTGCTCTGGAAGGCGTTCCTGAAAACCGACGGTGTGGGGTCGGGAAGGCGTGCCGCGCTCGCGTCGGCCGGTGTTCTCGCCACGATGCTCGCGCAGGTCTCGTTGGTGCTGGTGATGGCCAACATCCAGGGAACGGTCGCGCCCTTCTCCTCGCTGATCTCGATGCTGCCGGTCGGCGAAACCGACGGAGAACTCGCCGGGACGCTCGGTGAGGTCCGGCGACAACTGGCCGACTCCCCGAGTGCGGGTGACCAGACCCTGCCCGCCCTCGATGTGATGATCAGGGACTTTTCTCGATACCACGCGGCGATGGCCGTGATCGCAACGATCGTGGCGGCTGTCCTCCTCGGCATGAGCGTGGCGTCGTGGACGACGTGCGCGCGAACGGGATCGTCCGACAGGCGAACGAGACGCCTCATGGGCTCGTTCGGCGTGTTCTGGACGTTGCTGTCCCTGGTCGTGATCGTCGTCGCAGTGGCTAACACGACCACCGCGGCAAACCCGGTCCCAGCACTCTCGGCATTCTTCGACGGGAGGTGACTGGGCAAGGGATGTGACTGGACAATTGTCCGCCCGGATTCGGACGTCCGGTTACTCGCCGCCGAGTGCCCGGTACAGCGCGTCGAGGTCGCGCAGGGCACGCGCCACGTCGTCCCCCTCGGCCGCGGTCGCCCGCAACGCGGCCCGCAGATGCACGGGGTTGAGATCTTGCGGCGCCGGCGCGAACGGGAGCCGGGGCAGCGCCGGGAGGACGGCGTCGTCACCGAACCAGTCGCCGAGGTCGGGCGCCTCCTCCGACCGCTCGTCGACGCCGCGGATCAGGGTGTCGAGGTCGACCCCGCGCAGCGTGAGCAGCAGGGTGGGGTCGGAGTCGAGACGCTCCGCCGTCACCGCGACCAGCGCGGCCGCGTGCCGGCAGGGCCAGCCCTGGTCCGGGCAGGTGCACCCGAAGTCGACGTCGCCCGGGCCGATCGGCAGCAACAGTTCACCGAGTTCGGCGGGAACCACCCCCGACGCCACCGCGGCGAGCACGCCCGCCGTCCCGCGGACCCGGTCGACCAGCTCGGTGAGCGCGTCCGGGTCCAGGCGGCGCAACGTGAACGTCGCAGTGAACGGCTCGTTCTGCGAACCCTGCACCTCCCCGATCACCAGCCCCGGAGCCAACCGCACCCCGAGCACCTGACCGGCCCGCACATGACTGCGGCCACGAGACAGCCGGGCGCCCGGCGCGGCGCGTTCGATCGCGCCGAGCAGCGACCGCCCCCACCCCGACCCCGCGGGCCGTCGTGGCACCCCGCGGCCGCTCATTCGCCCACCGCGTCGTCGCCGAGCTTCATCAGCGCGGCCAGCTCGTCGTCGCTCATCTCGGTGATCCACTTCTCCCCGACCCCGACGGCGAGGTCCGCAAGTTCCGCCTTGCCGGTGAGCATCGCGTCGATCCGTTCCTCGAGGGTGCCCACGCACAGCAGCTTGCGCACCTGCACGTCGCGGCGCTGGCCGATCCGGAACGCCCGGTCGGTGGCCTGGTTCTCGACTGCCGGGTTCCACCACCGGTCAAGGTGCACAACGTGATTGGCGGCGGTCAGGTTCAGGCCGGTGCCGCCGGCCTTCAGCGAGAGCACCATGATCGGGGTGTCCGGGCCGGAACGATCGTGCTGGAACGCGTGCACCATCGCGTCGCGGGCGGCGCGGGACACCCCGCCGTGCAGGAACGGGACGTCCACCCCGAACCGCTCGGCGAGATAGGTCGTGACGATCGAGCCGAACTCGCGGAACTGGGTGAACAGCAGCACCCGCTCGCCGTCGGCAAGCACCGCGTCGACGATGTCCTCGACCAGCGCGAGCTTCCCGGACCGGTGCCGTCCGCGCCGCAGCACCGCCGACCCGTCCGCCAGGTAGTGCGCGGGATGGTTGCAGACCTGTTTGAGCCGGGTCAGTGCGGCGAGCACCACGCCCTTGCGTCCCGCCGGGGTCTGCGCGTCCCGCAGTCGTGCGGTCATGTCGTCGAGCACCGCCCGGTACAGGCTCGCCTGCTCGACGGTCAGGTTCGCGCGCACCGTCATCTCGAACTTGTCGGGCAGGTCGGAGATCACCGCGGGATCGGTCTTGACGCGGCGCAGCACGAACGGCGCGGTGACGGTCTTGAGCCGGGCGAGCGTGCCCTCGTCGTGTTCTCGCTCGATCGGCACCGCGAATCGGGCCCGGAACTGTTGCGGCGAGCCGAGCAGCCCGGGATTGGCGAAGTCGAGGATCGCGCGCAACTCCTCCAGCCGGTTCTCGACCGGCGTACCTGTCAACGCGAGCCGATGCCGGGCCGGGATCGCCCGGACCGCCCGCGACTGCGCGGTCCCGGAGTTCTTCACGTGCTGGGCCTCGTCGAGAACGACCCTTCCCCAAGTGATCTCGCGGAGTGTGTCGACGTCGCGCGCGGCCAGCGCGTAGGTGGTGACCACCAGGTCGTGGTCGGCCGCCGCGGCCGCCAGCGCCTCCCCGCGCAGGCGCGCGGCACCGTGGTGGACGTGCACCCGCAGTCCGGGCGTGAACGTCGCCGCCTCGCGCTGCCAGTTCCCCACCACCGACATCGGGCACACCAGCAGCGTCGGTGGCACGTCACGCGTCCCGGGGTCGAGCACCTCCCGCTCGTGGGCGAGCAGCGCCAGCACCTGCACCGTCTTGCCGAGGCCCATGTCGTCGGCGAGGATCGCCCCCAGCCCGAGCCGGTGCATCGACGCCAGCCAGTCCAGTCCGCGCTGCTGGTACGGCCGCAGCGTCGCGGCCAAACCCGCCGGCGTGGGCACCCCGGCCGGCCGGGACCGCGAATCGAACAGCGCCGCAGCCCATCCGGTCGAAATGATCTCCTGCACCGGCAGCGGCGGCGGCCCGGCGGCGAGTTCGGCCAGCAGCCCGCCGAGTGTGGAGTCGTCGTCCGCGCGGGCACCGACGTACCTGGCCGCCTTCGCGAGCGCCGCGCCGTCGGCCTGCACCCACCGGCCCCGCAACCGCACCAGGTCCGACGTCGAACGTGCCAGCCGGTCGAGTTCGTCGGCCGTGAGCACGTGATCACCGACCGCGAGTTCCCAGTTGTAGGACAGCAGTTGACCCAGCCCGACCGCCCGGTCGTCGGTGTCGAGCAGCACCGTCGGACTGGTCACCTTCAACCGCAGCGACGGGGCGGCGATCACCCACTCCCGTGGCAGCAGCAGCGTCACCCCCGCCACGGCCAGCGCCCTGGCACCGTGCGCGACGAGGTCGGTGACCACCGCCAGTGGCAGCAGCAGGTCCAGGCTGTCTGGGTCGGACGGGACCGCCCGCAGCCGCGGGTACGCCTCCATCGCGACGCCGAGCCCGCGCAACGCGATCCGCATGGAATCCGGGTCGGCGTACCGGACGGGCACCGGCGCGGGCGCCTCCCCGACCGGCCGCAGGCACACCTCCAGCCGCCACAGCACCTCCTCCGGGTCGGGGGCCGCGCCGCCACACGTCGCTTCGTCCGGTTCGACGAGCCGCAGCACCAGGTCCGGCTCCTCGACTGCGAGCGACTCGCGCCACCGCACCAGCCGGGCCTCGGCCTGCGCGCCGCCGGACTGCGGGGAGGGCTGTTCGTTCGGTGCCTCGAGCGGGCTGTCGGTCAGCAGCGCGTGCAGCAGCGGATGCGCGCCCTCGCGGCCGCCGAGCCGGTCCCGCGCGATCGGGTCGGTGAGCGCCTCGACGAAGTTGTCGAGGGCCTGCCTGCCGCCGGCGGCGCGCAGGACTCCGGGCATCGCGACGGCGAGTTCGGCCAGCCACGCGCGCTGCCGGTCCCCGCCGAGCAGCCGCCACCGCGCCCACCAGTGCCCGTCCTCGCGGCGCAGTTCCGGCACCACCCGGCCCGCATCCACCCACTGTCGGACGCCCCGCGCGACGTGCACCAGGTAGCGGAGGTCGCCGGGCAGGCGCGGATCAGCGGCGGGCAGGTCGAGCAGCAGCGAGGCCGCGTCGGCGGGGGCGAGCGCCAGTGCGGGCACCGTGACGTCGGAGACGGTGCCGTCCCCGTTGGGCAGGGCGACGGTGGCGCGGTGCCGGAACCTGCGACCGAGCAGTCCGGGCAGCGGCGACGGCAGGTCGACGCCGTCATCCGGTGCGGCGGCGTCGCGCCAGAGCATCACTCCCGCCCCGGGGGACCACACCGCATGCACCACCGGACCATCCAATCACCCGCCGCCGACACCCTGGATTTACGGGTGTGACCAGCGGGATAATGACCTCTGGCGGTGTGGGTTCACCGGCATCGCCTGCGCAGCGTCGGGAGGGTCGATGACCGTACTGATCCAAGTGCTCGAGCAGGGCTATGCGCACGGCACGCCGTGGCAGCAGCGCAAGTATCAGTTCGTCGACGCCGCGCACGTCGTCGGCCTGCGGTTGGACGGCCGGTCCGGGGTGTGGCTGGACATGGTCCGCCCCGGCGAGTCCCACCAGCTGGCGTCCACCCCGATCCCGGAGGAGT
Organism: Rhodococcus sp. NPDC003348; assembly: GCF_053589375.1. Taxonomy (NCBI): domain Bacteria; kingdom Bacillati; phylum Actinomycetota; class Actinomycetes; order Mycobacteriales; family Nocardiaceae; genus Rhodococcus; species Rhodococcus sp. NPDC003348. The sequence continues at coordinate 109,558 of NZ_JBSFRT010000009.1, read as the reverse complement.
CCCTCTACTTCCTGCTCCGAATCGTCGACGAGATCGCCACCTGCAAACGACAGGGCGGCTACTGGCTGATCGGGCATGACGGCATGAACCTCGACTCGATCGCCGCGACCCGCTTCCCACTGCCGTGACGACACACGACCCGACCCCGGGCTCCGGTCCCCGTCCGGTGCGCGCCCCGCGCGGATCGACCCTGACGTGCCGCGGCTGGCCGCAGGAGGCGGCGCTGCGGATGCTGATGAACAACCTCGATCCCGAGGTCGCCGAACGTCCCGACGACCTGGTGGTCTACGGAGGCACCGGGCAGGCCGCGCGCAACTGGGCGGCGTTCGACGCGATCGTCGCGACCCTGACCGGCCTCGCCGACGACGAGACCATGCTGGTGCAGTCGGGCAAGCCGGTCGGTGTGCTGCGCACCCACGAGTGGGCGCCGCGGGTGCTGATCGCCAACTCGAACCTCGTCGGGGACTGGGCGAACTGGGAGGAGTTCCGCCGGCTCGAGTCCCTCGGGCTGATCATGTACGGGCAGATGACGGCGGGCTCGTGGATCTACATCGGCTCCCAGGGCATCCTGCAGGGCACCTACGAGACGTTCGGGGCCGTCGCCCGTCGCCTGGCCGCGTCAGGTCGCCGCGCGCAGTGCGACGGGACCCTCGCCGGCACCGTCACCCTGACCGCGGGCCTCGGCGGCATGGGCGGGGCGCAGCCGCTCGCGGTCACCATGAACGGCGGCGTCGCGATCGTCGTCGAGGTCGACCCGGCCCGCATCGCCCGCCGGATCGACCACGGCTATCTCGACGTCGAAGCCGCCGACATCGACGAGGCGCTGACTCTCGCGGTCGCCGCGCGGGACGACCGCAGACCGCTCTCGATCGGCCTGTGCGGGAACGCCGCCGAGGTGCTTCCGGAGCTGCTGAGGATGAGGGCACCGGTCGACGTGGTCACCGATCAGACCTCCGCGCACGACCCGCTGAGTTATCTACCCGTCGGGATCGCCGTCGAGGACTGGCACCGGTTGGCCGCGAAGGATCCCGGCTGGTTCACCGAGCAGGCGCGCGCGTCGATGGCCCTCCACGTCCAGGCGATGGTCGGCTTCCAGCGTGCCGGCGCCGAGGTCTTCGACTACGGAAACTCGATCCGCGACGAGGCCCGCAAGGGCGGCTACGAAAGGGCCTTCTCGTTCCCCGGGTTCGTACCGGCCTACATCCGGCCGCTGTTCGAGGAGGGCCGCGGCCCGTTCCGGTGGGTCGCGTTGTCCGGCGACCCGGCCGACATCGCCGCCACCGACCGGGCGATCGGTGCCCTGTTCCCCGACGACGCGCACCTGCACCGCTGGATCACGCTGGCCGGCGACAAGGTGCGGTTCGAGGGGCTGCCCGCCCGGATCTGCTGGCTCGGCCACGGGCAGCGGCACCGGGCCGGTCTGCGGTTCAACGAGATGGTCGCCTCCGGGGAACTGTCCGCACCGGTCGTGATCGGCCGCGACCACCTCGACGGCGGGTCGGTGGCGTCGCCGTACCGGGAGACCGAGGCGATGGCCGACGGGTCGGACGCGATCGCCGACTGGCCGCTGCTCAACGCCCTGGTCTCCACCGCGTCGGGGGCGTCGTGGGTGTCGATCCACCACGGAGGTGGTGTCGGAATGGGCCGGTCGATCCACGCCGGGCAGGTGTGCGTCGCCGACGGCACCGACCTCGCCGCCCGCAAGATCGAGCGGGTGCTCTCCAACGATCCGGCGACGGCGGTACTGCGGCACGCGGATGCCGGCTACGACCGCGCCGTCGAAGTGGCCGCCGCCCACGGGATCCGGATCCCGATGCGGGAGCGACGATGAGCGCAGGCGTGGGTCAGTCGACGGGTACCGGGACCGGGTCGGCCGCGGCCACCCGGGGGCGGACGAAGCGCAGGTAGGCGAGCGTGAGACCGGCGAGCCACACGGCGCCGACCACCAGGGCGACACGCGAGTCGGCATCGAACGCGAGCACCACGATCACGAAGCCGAGGAACGCCAGCGCCGCCAGCTGCCCGTACGGCCACAGCGGGACCGGGAACTTCAGGGCCGCCGTCTCCTGCGGGCTCATCCGGCGCCGCGACCGGTACTGCGACAGCAGGATCATCACCCACACGAAGATCGTCGCGAACGTGGCGATCGAGGCGATGACGACGAACACCGACTCGGGGATCAGGTAGTTGAGCAGCACCGCGAGCAGCAGCGCCCCGATCATCACCACCACCGTCATCCACGGCACCCCGCCCCGGGTCACCTTCGCCATCACCGCGGGCGCCTGGCCGCGCTGCGCCATCCCGTACATCATCCGGCCCGCACCGAAGATGTCGCTGTTGATCGCGGACAGCGCCGCGGTGATGACGACGACGTTGAGCACGGCGGCGGCCGGACCGATGCCGATGGCCTCGAAGATCTGCACGAACGGGCTGCCCTCGGTGCCGATCGTGTGCCACGGGTTGATCGCCATGATCACTGCGAGGGTGGCGACGTAGAACAGCATGATCCGCACCGGCACCGTGTTCACGGCGCGGGGAATCGTGCGGGCCGGGTCCTCGGCCTCACCGGCGGTGATGCCGATGATCTCCGTGCCGCCGAACGCGAACATGACGATCGCGAAGCAGGCGACGAACCCGCCGAAGCCGTTCGCGAAGAAGCCGCCCTCGGCCCACAGGTTGCTCACTCCGGTGCCGGTGTCGTGGACGCCGAACCCGAAGATCAGGATCGCGATGCCTGCCGCGATCATCGCGACGATCGCGGCCACCTTGACGAGGGTGAACCAGAACTCGAGTTCGCCGAACACCTTGACGCTGAGCAGGTTCAGCGCACCGATGAAGAACACGATCGCCAGCACCCAGATCCAGCGCGGCACGTCCGGGAACCAGAAGCCCATGTAGACACCGAACGCGGTGACGTCGGCGAGGCAGACGACGATCATCTCGAACGTGTAGGTCCACCCGGTCATGAATCCGGCGAGCGGGCCGAGGTGCCGGCCCGCGTACTCCCCGAACGAGCCGGACACGGGGTTGCTGACGGCCATCTCACCGAGTGCCCGGAGCACGATGTAGACGGCGGCGCCGCCGATCAGGTAGGCCAGCAGCACGGACGGCCCGGCCTTCTCGATCGCCCCGGCCGACCCGTAGAAGAGTCCGGTCCCGATGGCCGAGCCGAGCGCGATGAATCGGATGTGGCGGGCGTTCAGCCCTCGGGTCAGCGCCGTCGCGGCGTCCTTCACTTCAGGCTCCCAGCTAGGTCGTGCAAGCGTGCGACCAGCACTTTAGCCGTGTTGCGCAGGTCACCACCCTGCGGCCCGGGCGCGTCAGGCGCAGCAGTTCGGGTCTAGCACCGCCCGCAGCGCGTCGAGGGAGTCCCGGCGCACCCGGTGGCAGACGCTCATCCCGTGCCGGGTGGACTCGACCATCCCCGCCTTGCGAAGCTGCGCGAGGTGGTGGCTGACGGTGGACTCGGCGACGTTCAGCGGGACGGCGAGGTCCCCGGTGCACATCTCCGCGTCGGGGGCGGTCAGGAGCAGCGAGAGCAGCTTGACACGGACGGGGTCCGCGAGCGCCTTGAGCCGTAGCGCGAGCTGCAACGCGTCGTCGTCGGAGATCGGAGTGGCGGACACCGGTGCGCAGCAGATCGGTGCGGTCACGTCGAGCACGGGCAGCGCCTTGGGCATGAGTCCGATCATCCCAGCCTCTTGACATATGTCAAGAAGGTGGCGCACCCTGGGCCCCGCAAGTAATTCGACATATGCCACAAAGGTTGGCACTTCGAGGAGGCCGCCATGTCCCGCGCCCAGCTCGCCCTCAACGTCGACGACCTCGACCAGGCGATCACGTTCTACTCCAAGCTGTTCGGCACCGCACCCGCGAAGCGCAAGCCCGGCTACGCGAACTTCGCGATCACCGAGCCGCCCCTCAAACTGGTGCTGCTGGAGAACCCCGGCAAGGGCGGCACCATCAACCACCTCGGCGTCGAGGTCGAGTCGACCGAGCGGGTGCACCAGGAGATCGCCCGCCTGTCCGGAGAGGGCCTGTTCACCGAGGAGGAGATGAACACCACCTGCTGCTTCGCCACCCAGGACAAGGTGTGGGTGACCGGCCCGGCCGGCGAGAAATGGGAGGTCTACACCGTCCTCGCCGACTCGGACGCCTTCGGGACCAGCCCGCAACTGCTTGCCACCGGCGAGGAGAACTCGGACGGCACCTGCTGCGGCACCGCGGCGTCCTCCACGTCGTGCTGCTGACCGCGGCTTCGGTCCGGTGACCACGGCAACTCCGGTCGGCAGGCTCTCCACCCTCGACCGTTACCTACCCGTCTGGATCGGCGCCGCCATGGTCGCCGGACTGATGCTCGGCCGCGCACTTCCGGGGATCAACACCGCGATCGAGAAGGTGCAGGTCGACGGCATCTCGCTGCCGATCGCCCTCGGCCTGCTGATCATGATGTATCCGGTCCTGGCGAAGGTCCGCTACGACCGTCTGGGCTCCGTCACCGGGGACCGCAGGCTCCTCGTCGGCTCCCTGTTCCTGAACTGGGTCCTCGGGCCCGCGCTGATGTTCGCCCTCGCCTGGATCTTCCTTCCGGATCTACCCGAGTACCGAACCGGACTGATCATCGTGGGCCTGGCCCGCTGCATCGCGATGGTGGTCATCTGGAACGACCTGGCCTGCGGCGACCGCGAGGCTGCCGCCGTGCTGGTGGCGATCAACTCGGTCTTCCAGGTGATCATGTTCGCCGTCCTCGGCTGGTTCTACCTGTCGGTGCTGCCCGGTTGGCTGGGTTTCGAGCAGACCACCATCGACGCCTCGCCCTGGCAGATCGCGAAGTCGGTGCTGATCTTCCTCGGTCTGCCACTGGTCGCCGGCTACCTCACACGCCGCTACGGAGAGAAGGCCAGGGGTCGCGACTGGTACGAGTCGACCTTCCTGCCGAGGATCGGCCCGTGGGCCCTGTACGGACTGCTCTTCACAATCGTGGTGCTCTTCGCGCTGCAGGGCGACCAGATCACCTCCCACCCGTGGGACGTTGTGCGGATTGCCATCCCCCTGCTCGCCTACTTCGCCATCATGTGGGGTGGCGGCTACCTACTGGGCGCCGCCCTCGGACTCGGCTACGCACGCACGACCACGCTGGCGTTCACCGCCGCCGGCAACAATTTCGAACTCGCCATCGCCGTCGCGATCGCCACCTACGGCGCGAACTCGGGGCAGGCGCTCGCCGGTGTGGTCGGTCCCCTGATCGAGGTCCCGGTCCTGGTCGGGCTCGTCTACGTCTCGCTCGCCCTGCGTGGGCGATTCTCCCGAAAGGTGCCCGCATGACACCCAGCGTCCTGTTCGTCTGCGTCCACAACGCCGGCCGTTCCCAGATGGCCGCCGCGTTCCTGACACACCTCGCAGGGGACGCGATCGAGGTCAGGTCGGCGGGCAGCGCACCGGCGGAGTCCGTCAACCCGGCCGCCGTGGTCGCGATGGCGGAGGTCGGGATCGACATTTCCGCGCAGAGCCCGAAGGTCCTCACCACCGACGCGGTGCAGACGTCCGACGTGGTGATCACCATGGGTTGCGGGGACACCTGTCCGTGGTTTCCCGGCGTCAGCTACCGCGACTGGGCCGTCGACGACCCCGCAGGCAAGGGCCTAGACGACGTCCGCCCGGTCCGGGACGAGATCCGCGCCCTCGTCGAGGCGCTGATCGCAGAATTGCTGCCCGCGTGAACCGAACCCGTTGTCGAGGGTGTGACCGGTACCGCTAAGATCGCTGCCAGGTCATGAGTGCCAGTGCCAAGCCCCGGCTCGCTGGTCGGCAACCCTCCATCCGCGGTGGGGTGCCCCGGGTGATGACCTGGTCCTCCGGAACGGAGGACAAGCGCGGGTCCGCTGGGACGGACCCACCAACCGGGCCACGACCCACCGGAGGTTTCACCATGTGTTGTTGTCGCAGATAGGCCCCAGCCAGCCCCGGGCGCCCTTGCCGCGCCTCATCTCCCGACACTCTTGGAGCAGAGCCAACTCATGAGCGAGAACGCAACCGATCCGACCGCCAACTGGACCTTCGAGACCAAGCAGATCCACGCCGGCCAGACATCGGACGCCACCACCAAGGCACGCGCGCTGCCGATCTACCAGACCACCTCGTACACGTTCGACAACACCGACCACGCCGCCGCGCTGTTCGGGCTCGCCGAGCCGGGCAACATCTACACCCGGATCATGAACCCGACGCAGGACGCGGTCGAGCAGCGGATCACCGCGCTCGAGGGCGGCGTGGCCTCGCTGCTGCTGTCCTCCGGTCAGGCCGCGTCGACCTTCGCGCTGCTGAACATCGCGGGCGCCGGCAGCCACGTGGTGTCCAGCCCGAGCCTGTACGGCGGCACCTACAACCTCTTCCACTACACGCTGCCGAAGCTCGGCATCGAGGTCACCTTCGTCGAGGATCCGGACGACCTGGAGCAGTGGAAGGCCGCGATCCGCCCGAACACGGTCGCGTTCTACGGCGAGTCCATCGCGAACCCGCGCAACGACGTCCTCGACATCCCCGGCATCTCCGAGGTCGGGCACGCCGCCGGCATCCCGCTGATCGTCGACAACACCGTCGCCACCCCGTACCTGCTGCGCCCGCTCGAGCACGGCGCCGACATCGTCGTGCACTCGGCGACGAAGTACCTGGGCGGCCACGGCACCGCGATCGCCGGTGTCATCGTCGACGGCGGCACCTTCGACTGGACTCAGGGTCGCCACCCCGGCTTCACCACCCCGGACCCGAGCTACCACGGCGTCGTGTTCGCCGACCTCGGTGCGCCGGCCTACGCCCTCAAGGCGCGGGTCCAGCTGCTCCGCGATCTCGGGTCGGCGGTCTCGCCGTTCAACGCGTTCCTGATCAGCCAGGGCATCGAGACCCTGAGCCTGCGCATCGAGCGGCACGTGCAGAACGCCACCGCGGTTGCCGAGTTCCTGCAGGGCCGGGACGAGGTCACCTCGGTCTCCTATGCCGGTCTGCCCAGCTCGCCCTGGTACGAGCGGGCCCAGAAGCTGGCCCCGAAGGGCGCGGGCGCGATCGTCGCGTTCGAACTCGCCGGCGGTGTCGAGGCGGGCAAGAAGTTCGTCGACGCCCTGACCCTGCACAGCCACGTCGCTAACATCGGCGACGTGCGCTCACTCGTCATCCACCCCGCGTCCACCACCCACGCCCAGCTGAGCGCGGAGGAGCAGCTGGCGTCCGGCGTCACCCCGGGCCTGGTTCGCCTGGCGGTCGGCATCGAGGGCATCGACGACATCCTGGCCGACCTCGAAACCGGTTTCGCGGCGGCGGCATCTTGACGATCGGTTCCGTTTCGGGCGCCCGTCCGGCCGGGTCCCACGAGGGATTCCCGTCGCCGGACGGGCGGCTGACGTCCGTCTCCATCGGCGCGGTGACGCTCGAGAGCGGCGCGGTGCTCCCCGACGTCACTCTGGCCGTGCAGGTGTGGGGCGAACCGAACAAGACCCGCGACAACGTGGTGCTCGTCGAGCACGCACTGACCGGTGACTCACACGTGACCGGGCCTGCCGACGCCGACAACCCGTCGCCCGGGTGGTGGGACGGCATGGTCGGCCCCGGCGCGCCCATCGACACCGACGAGTGGTGCGTGCTGGCCACCAATGTGCTCGGCGGTTGCCGCGGCACCACCGGCCCTGGCTCGATCGCCCCGGACGGCCGACCGTGGGGATCCCGGTTCCCGGCGATCTCCATCCGCGACCAGGTGGCAGCCGAGGTGGCGCTCGCGGACCGGCTCGGCATCGAACGGTTCGCCGCGGTGCTCGGCGGGTCGATGGGCGGCATGCGCACCCTGGAGTGGATCGTCGGCCAGCCGGAGCGGGTCGCGGCCGCACTCGTCCTGGCCGTGGGCGCCCGCGCGACGGCGGATCAGATCGGCACGCAGACCACCCAGATCGCAGCTGTCACCTCCGATCCGGACTGGCTGGGCGGCGACTACCACGGCACGGGCCGCAGACCCGAGGCCGGGCTGCGTATCGCGCGCAGGATCGCGCACCTGACCTACCGCACGGAGAGCGAACTCGACGCGCGCTTCGCGAACGACGCCCAGCAGGGCGAGAACCCGCTCGACGGCGGCCGCTACGCCGTTCAGAGCTACCTCGAGCACCAGGCCGACAAGCTGGTGGCCCGTTTCGACCCGGGCACCTACGTGTTGCTGACCGAGGCGATGAACCGCCACGACATCGGTCGCGGTCGCGGCGGCATCGAGGCGGCACTGGCCTCCTGCACCGTCCCGACCATCGTCGGTGGCGTCGACTCGGACCGGCTCTACCCGCTGTGGCAGCAGCGGGAGATCGCCACCCACCTCGCCGGATGCGAGGGTTTGCGGGTGGTGAACTCGAAGGACGGTCACGACGGATTCCTCACCGAGGCGGCGTGGGTCACCACCCTGCTCGGCGAGACGATGGCACTGGCCAGGGCACACCGCACCGACTGCCGCGTCCGCTAGACAGCCCACACCGGGCCCGTCCCGGCGGGCGGATGTCACGACACGCGCGTGGTTCGTGGCGCCCTCAACACCAAATCGTTAGCATCGGAAACGTGTCTGTGACCGACCCGCCGCCCGTACGCTCCGCACCCGACGGGCAGCCCGCGCCTGCAGCGTCGGGAGCGCGATGGCCACTCCCGACGGACGGGACACGGATCGCGATCGACATCGGACCGTTGCACCTCGAGAACGGTGTCGTGCTCCCCGACGTCGTCCTCGCCGTCCAGTGCTGGGGCACGCCGACCCCGGCCCGCGACAACATCGTGCTGGTCGAGCATGCCCTGACCGGCGATTCCCACGTCACCGGCGAGGCGGGACCGGGCTTGCCCCTCGCCGGCTGGTGGAACGAGCAGGTCGGACCCGGCGCGCCGATCGACACCGAGGAATGGTGCGTGGTGGCGGCGAACGTGCTCGGCGGGTGTGACGGCTCCACCGGCCCCTCGTCTCGGGCACCTGACAACGCCCCGTGGGGGTCGCGGTTCCCGGCGATCTCCATCCGCGACCAGGTCGCCGCCGAGGTCGCGCTCGCGGACCTGCTCGGAATCGATCGCTTCGCGGCAGTCGTCGGCGGCTCGATGGGTGGCATGCGCACCCTGGAGTGGATCGTCGGCCATCCGACACGGGTGGAGGCCGCGATGGTCCTGGCGGTCGGTGCCCGCGCGAGCGCGGACCAGATCGGCACCCAGAGCACCCAGATCGCCGCGATCACCGGCGACCCCGACTGGCAGGGCGGCGACTACCACGACACCGGCCGCTCCCCCGAGGCCGGCCTGGCCCTGGCGCGCAGGATCGCGCACCTGACCTACCGCGCCGAGGTGGGCCTGGACTGGCGCTTCGCGAACGACGCCCAGCCGGGTGAAGACCCCCGGGCCGGCGGCCGGTACGCGGTGCAGAGTTACCTCGATTACCAGGCAGCGAAGTTGGCGGACCGCTTCGACCCCGGCACCTACGTGGTGCTCACCGACGTCATCAACCGGCACGACGTCGGTCGTGGGCGCGGCGGGGTCGCGGCCGCGTTGACCTCGACACAGGTCCCGGTGATCGTCGGCGGCATCGACTCCGATCGACTGTTCCCGCTGCGCCAACTCGAGGAATTGGCGACCCTGCTGCCCGGCTGCGACGGGCTGCGCGTGGTCCACTCCGCCGATGGACACGACGGATTCCTCACCGAGGCGGCGTGGGTGACGGGCCTGCTCGGGGAGACGATGACGCTGGCCCGAGCAGGTCGCATCGGCTGAACGCGGGGCGAGACCCAGTTTCGCCAATGCCCTCATCGGGAGTGTCTCAGCTCGATAACATCGCGCCGTGCTCCCTACAGCAACAGATCCGACCACGACCCACCCGCTGCCCGGTGGCATCCGCCGGCGCCCCGCTGGGGCTGCCGGTTTCGCCGCGGCGACAACCACCCTGTCGCCTGACACTCGGCCCCTCCTGGCGTTTCCGCCGACAGACGGGACCATGGTCCATCTCGAGATCGGCACGCTGCACCTCGAGTCGGGCGAGCAACTGCCCGACGTCACGATCGCCGTTCAGTGCTGGGGTGAGCCGAGCCCCGACCTGGACAACATCGTGTTGATCGAACACGCTCTCACCGGGGACTCCCACGTGGTCGGCCCCGCCGACGACGTACACCCCACCCCCGGCTGGTGGGAGGGCATGGTCGGCCCCGGCGCCCCGATCGACACCGACGAATGGTGTGTTCTCGTCACCAACGTGCTCGGCAGTTGCCGCGGCACGACCGGACCCTCCTCGCCCGCACCGGACGGCCGCGCCTGGGGCTCGCGGTTTCCCGCGATCTCGGTTCGCGACCAGGTCGAAACGGAACGCGTACTGGCGGACAAACTGGGCATCAAGCGGTTCGCGACCGTCGTCGGCGGCTCACTGGGCGGCATGCGTGCCCTCGAATGGATAATCGGCCACCCGGACCGGATCGCGTCGGCGCTGATCCTCGCGGTCAGCCCCCGCGCGACCGCAGACCAGATCGGCGGCCACACCGCCCAGATCGACGTCATCGCCTCCGACCCGAACTGGCACGGCGGCGACTACTACGGCACCGGCACCTCGCCGGACCACGGGCTGAACATCGCCCGCCGGTTCGCGCACCTGACGTACCGCGGCGCCGCCGCCCTGGACGACCAGTTCGAGAATGCCGCACAGGACGGCGAGGACATCTGGAACGGCGGCCGGTACGCGGTCCAGAGCTACCTCGAGTACTGCGCGAACAAACTGGTGGCAACCTTCGACGCCGGCTCCTTCGTCGCCCTCACCCACTGCGCCAACAAGCACGACGTCGGCCGCGGCCGCGGCGGCATTCCCGCCGCCCTCGCGTCGACCCCGGTCCCGGTGATCGTCGGCGCCATCGACTCCGACCGGATCATGCCGCTGAACCAGGTCCTGGAGATGGCGGACATGCTCCCGGGTTGTGACGGTGCGCGGGTGGTGCACTCACCCGCCGGGCACGACGGCTTCCTCACCGAGGTCGAGTGGGTCACCGAACTGATGGACGAGACCCTGGCGCTGGCCCGGACGATCCGCGCCAACCCGTAGTCGCCGCCGGGCCGGTGCTGCCGCCTCGACGGTGGCATCACCGGCGCACGCCTTCGGCGGCCGACTCGGGGCGCCTGTTGCTCGCTCGGGTGCGGCTCAGCCGGTCCCGAGCGGGTCGATGGAGACGGCGAGCCACACGATCGTGCCCCCGACCAGCGTCAGTGCGGTGACGTCGAAAGCCTGCCCGCGCACGGCAAGCAGGCCCACCTCCTCCGGCCGCAGGCAGAGCCGGAACCCGGCGGCCAGCAGCGTCGCGATGCCGAACACGAAGGCACCTCGACGCCACCGGTCGGCGAGCACGAATCCGATCCCGACCAGCACGACGGCCGCCACCACGAGCAGCGGCAGGTTGCGGCGGGCGAACCCCAACCACCGGCTCGCGGAGCCGGCCCGGGCACTCACGTCGGTCAGGCCGACTCGGCGGCGAGCTGCTCGGCGCGCTCGACGACGTTGCTCAGCAGGAACGCTCGGGTCAGCGGTCCGACGCCACCGGGGTTCGGGGAAATGAAGCCGGCGACCTCGCGCACGTCGTCGGCGACGTCACCGCGCAGTCCCTCGGGGGTGCGGCTGACGCCGACGTCGAGGACCGCGGCACCCGGCTTGACCATGTCCGCGGTGATCAGGCCCGCGACGCCGGCGGCGGCGACGACGATGTCGGCGCGGCGCACCTCGGCGGCCAGATCCTTGGTACCGGTGTGGCAGAGGGTGACGGTGGCGTTCTCGGAGCGGCGGGTCAACAGCAGCCCGATCGGACGGCCGATGGTGACGCCACGACCGACGACGGTGACGCGGGCGCCGTCGATCGGCACCTCGTAGCGACGCAGCAGGTGCACGACACCGCGCGGGGTGCACGGCAGCGTCGACTCCTTGCCGAGCACCAGCCGGCCGAGGTTGACCGGATGCAGGCCGTCGGCGTCCTTCTCCGGGTCGATGCGCTCGAGCGCGGCGTTCTCGTCGAGGTGCTTGGGCAATGGAAGCTGCACGATGTAGCCGGTGCACTCCGGGTTGGCGTTGAGTTCGTCGATGACGGCCTCGAGCTCGGCCTGCGTGATGTCGGCGGGCAGGTCACGGCGCAGCGAGTTGATGCCGACCTTCGCGCAGTCGGCGTGCTTGCCGCGCACGTAGGAGGCCGAACCGGGGTCGTCACCGACCAGGACCGTGCCCAGCCCGGGGGTGATGCCCTTGGCCTTGAGTGCGTCCACCCGGGCCTTCAGGTCGATGAAGATCTCGTCTCGGGTTGCCTTGCCATCCAGGATCGTCGCAGTCACGGCGCCCATTGTTTCAGGTAACACTGAACTCATGGCACACAGTCCTGAACTCGCGCCCGAATTGCACGGTCCGAGGGTGGTTCTGACCGCGCTGAGACCGGAGCATCGGGCCCGGCTGCGCGAGATCCACCGGGAGCCGGAGGTGCGCCGGTGGTGGCAGATGCCGGACGACGACTGGCCGGAGGTCACCGAACCGGACACCACCAAGTACACGGTGCTCGAGGACGGCCGGGTGGTGGGCTTCGCCCAGTGGTACTTCGAACCCGATCCGGAGTACCGGCACGCCGGCCTGGACCTGTTCCTGTCTGCCGAGGTTCAGGGCCGCGGTCTGGGCACCGAGGTGGTGCGGGTGCTGTGCGCGCATCTGATCGACGACCATCACCACCACCGCCTCGTGATCGATCCGGCGGTCGCGAACACCGCCGCGATCGCCTGCTACCGGAAGGTCGGGTTCAAGGACGTCGGAGTGATGCGCGAGTACGAGCTGCGCCACGACGGCACCTGGGACGACGGCCTGCTGATGGACCTGCTGGCGCGCGAGTTCGTGCGCTGAGGCGGAGTCAGGTCCGTCTGATCGTCGCGAACCAGGCGGGCGCGCCGTGGTCGTGGAATCGCGTCTCGATCCGGTCCGGTTCGATGCGCACGACGGCCCAGCCGCCATCCGAGGTGAACGCGCCGCGCAGGTCGTCCCGCGTGACCGGATGCGGGCCGGTGTCCGGTCCGCCGTCGCTGAAGCACAGCACGTACAGCGTGCCACCGGGCTCGGTCACCGCCGCGAGACTCGCGACGTACCGCGAGCGCTCGGCACCGTCGAAGGTGTGGAACAGTCCGCTGTCCAGCACCGTGTCGAACGTGCGGCCCACACCCGCCAGGTCGAGAGCATCGGCCGCCGCGAACTCGACCTCCACTCCCCGGTCCTCCGCCTTCGTCCGGGCGATCGCCAGGGCCGTCTCGGCCACGTCGACACCCAGGACCGACAATCCCAGTGCCGCAACGTGAAGCGCGTTCTCCCCGGTCCCGCAGCCCGCATCGAGCACGGATCCGGTGAAGCCTCCCTCGGAGGCGACCCGCACGACGGCCGGCTGCGGTCGGCCGGTGTCCCAGGGAGCGGGGCCCTCCCGGTACGACGCATCCCAGGGCAGACCGGTCATTCGTTCGTGACCGGTCGGGCGCCGGGGCTCGGGACTCAATGCTCGACGACCAGTCCGTGCGCGGCGGCCAGGGCGACCGCCTGGGTGAGGTCGATCTTGGCGCCCCCGAGTTTCGCATTCGTCCACAGGCCGGCGTCGGCGTGCGCGCCCCGCAGGTCCGCTTCCTCGAGGCGGACCCCGAAGGTGCGGGCGCCGTGCAGGTCCACGGCGCGGAGGTCCGCCTTCCGGAGATCGGCCTCGACGAGGTTGGCCTCGCGCAGCCGGCAGTCGGTGAAGTCGACGCCGCGGAGGTCCGCCTTCCCGAGGGAGGCGAGGGTGAAATCCACCTCGTCGAATTCGATCGGCCGCATCCGGCACTGCTCGAACGTCGACCCGAGCACCGTTGAACTGTGGAATGCACTGTGCCACAGCGTTGTCCGCGCGAAGGTGCAGGATCGGAACGCGGTCACGGTGTGCTTCGAGTCGGTCAGGTCGGCCCCCGTGAAGTCGCAGTCGGTGAACACGACGTGCTCGGTCCGCAGTTCGCTGAGGTCCGCATCGCGGAAGGTGCAGCCGGTGTAGTGCCTCCCGACCCAGTGCTGGCGCGCCAGCCGGGCATCCGAGAAGTCCTCGCCGACGAATTCCTGGATCTCTTCTGCCATGCCCCGATACTGCCCTGCCCCGGCGACAGGCGAGACCGGCAGTGCGTGTCCGGCAGCCATCCGACGTCTGCTACCCGACCCTCATGCGGGCGGGGTGAGTCTGACCCGGCTCGGTGTGATCCGAACTTCGGTGTTGTACAGGCGGTCGATCTCGCCGATGGTCGTCCGCAGTTCCGAGGTGATGGCGGCCGAATACTTGTCGACGTAGGGATGGTTGCTGCTCGGCAGCACGTTCGGCGTCAGACTGGCGGTGCCGGTGATGACGACGATGTCCCCGCCGTGTTCGTCCGAGTTGAAGTTCAGCGACACCGTCGGTCGCAGGCCGATGTTGTGCACCTTGCGCGAGCCCGGCGGGGTGAACACGACCAGGTCCGCACCGTCGGGCACGAACCACACCGGGTTCGGGGCGGGGGTTCCGCTGTCTGCGACGGTCGTGAGCCACACGACCTGGTCCTCGGCGATCCGTCGCAGCGCTTCCGGTGGCATGTCCATGGGCGTCGGCCTCCTGTGGGATTGCTCAACCATACGACGCGACACACCCGCATGCCGGGTTGCCGACCACGCCCGCCACGGCCGGTGGCAAGCTGATCGGGTGTTCCGTCTGCTGTTCCACGAGCCCCGCATCCCTCCCAACACGGGCAACGCGATCCGCCTCGTCGCGGGCACCGGGTGCGAACTGCACCTGGTGGAGCCGCTGGGGTTCGACCTGTCCGAGCCGAAGCTGCGGCGGGCGGGCCTGGACTACCACGACCTGGCATCGGTGACGGTGCACACGGACCTGGAGGCGGCGTGGGCCGCGCTGGCCCCGGAACGTGTGTACGCCTTCACCGCGCACGCCGAGACGAGCTACGCCGACATCGAGTACCGCCCCGGTGACGTGCTCCTGTTCGGGCCCGAGCCGACGGGCCTGTCGGAGGAGGTCCTCGCCGATCCGCACGTCACCGCGCGGGTGCGCATCCCGATGATCCCGGGTCGGCGCTCGCTGAACCTGTCGAACGCGGCCGCGGTGGTGACCTACGAGGCGTGGCGCCAGCACGGCTTCGCGGGCGGGGTCTGACACACGGTTCGCTCGGTCACGGCCGGCGATCACCGTCCCCCGCCCGGCGCATCTCCACCCGCATCTGGGTGAACCGGAACAGCCCCGGCCCGCCTGCGACCTCCTCGTAGGCCGCGACCACCTCGGCCATGAACCGATCCGCCCGGTCCGGGGCGAGACGACCCGTCCAGTCGGTGGATCCGACGGTGCACCAACGCGTGAAGTCCGCACGAGAACCGAAGTCCCACTGCATGTCCCACGTGTGCAGGCCGGTCACCTTCAACCCCGCGGATTCGGCGATTGCGGAGTACGACTCGGGGTCGGGGTGCACGTACGGGGCGACGAAACCGGCGAACTCCGCGGCCCACTCGGCCCGTCGGGTCACGTCCATCTCGACATCCTCGACGCCGGGACGCTCGCTCGCGCACACCAGTTGCACCACCGCACGCCCGCCGGTCCGCAGCGTCCGGGCCACGGCCGCCAGCGCCCGCCGCTGGTCGGGCACCCAGTGCAACGCATTGAACGAGACCACGACGTCGAACTCGCCGACGAACGGCAGGTCGCGGGCGTCGGCGGTCAGGAACCGAACCGAGGTGCCGTCCGGCACGGGCCTGCGCGCCGCCGTCTCGACCATCCGGGGCGACGCGTCCACCCCCACCACCGATCCGCGGGGTAGCCGCCGCGCGAGTTCGAGGGTGACGTACCCGTCCCCGCAGCCGACGTCGAGGAGCCGCTCGTCACCGTCCAGGGCGAGGTGAGCCAGCGCCTGCCCGGCGAGCGTGCGTTGCAGCGCACTCACCTCGGCGTAGTCGCGACCGTCCCACACGGGCACGTGAGCCAGCATACGAGCGTTTCGGTCGAGCCCACCGAGGATTCTGCGCCGCGACCGCAGGCCCGCACGGTGTGGCCGGGTAGCTGCGCGGCGCGGGCGGCGCTGGGTAGGAACCACCTCGAACCCCGCGCCCACCGCGAGCTGTACGACCTGGCCGCGGATCCCGACGAGGTCACGAGCGGAGTCCGACCCCACCGGGCGCGTCCGTCAGGCGCCGTGGAACGGATCCCGGCACTGGCAGTACATGGCACACGACGCGGCGTGATCGATCATCAGGATCTCCGCGCAGCGCGCCGGTGCCGGACGGAGCCCGATCAGTCGGGCAATTCGACCCGGGCCCGTCGTGCACGCCGGGTGCGCGCACGACGGGCAGAAGCCCTGACGTTCGGCTGTGACGAGTTCAAACGCATCGGACCGGTACACCCGATCAGGATGACCCGCCGTCACCTCGGCGGGAAGAATTGGACTCGCCGTGCGCGAATCACCGGGTGACGCTCACCGCGCGCCCGCAGCGATGTCGAGGAACTCGCGGGCCGAACCGCGCAGCCCGCGGTCGCGGTCCCACACCGCCTGCAACCGCCGTGGTATCCGCAGGCCCTGCAGTTCGACGGCGACGAGGCGGCCGTCGTTCAGGTCGGCGGCAACCGCCAGCGACGACACCACCGCGGGCGCGTTCCCGGCGACGACGGCGGCCTTGACCGCGGTGCAGGACGTCAGTTCGAGCAGCGGGGCCACGCAGCCGGGGACCGCCTTCTCCAATGTCGTGCGGGTACCGGACCCGAACTCGCGCTGGATCAGCGGGGTGCGGGCGAGCTCGGCCGGGGCGATCGGACCGGACCTCGCCCAGGGGTGGCCGGGCGGAACCACGACCACCAGTTCGTCGCGGGCGACTTCGCGCGAGTCGAGACCGGCGGGCACCTCGGGCCCCTCGACGAACCCGAGGTCGGCGTCGCCGGCGAGCACCTGGATGGCCACGTCGGTTGAGTTGAGCAACCGCACCGACGTCACCACGTTCGGGTTCTTGCGGCGCATGGTGACGGTCCACCCCGGCACCAGGTACTCGGCGATGGTCATGCTCGCGGCGACGGTCAGGTTCGCCTCCCGTTCCCCTCTCAGCGCGGAGATGCCGGAAGCGAGATGCTCTGCGGCGGTGAGTGTTCCCGTCGCCCACTCGAGCACGAGACCACCCTCGTAGGTGGGGGTCACGCCGGTGGTGGCGCGATCGAACACCTTGATGCCGAGCTGCCGCTCGGCCGAGCGCACCCGGGCGCTGACTGCCTGCTGACTGAGGCCGTGTTCACGACCGGCCGCACCCATGCTGCCCAGCCGCGCAACGGATACCAGGACATCGAGAGCAGCCAGTTCGGGGACCCGGGGCGAGAGCGGCATGGGCGCCAGGATACCCGGGCGACAAACACGGGTTGTGAGGTGACAAGCGCGAGCCGACCACACTCCCGTTGCGAGGAACGCCCGGTCAGAGCGCGAAGAACACCACCACGGCCGCGACGAGGGCGAACACCGCGAGGCCGACGATCAGCCACAGCACGACCCGGCCGAGCGATCCCCCCACCCCGTCCGGGGTGGACACCGACTCGGCCTGCACCTCGGGCTCGGGCTCGGGCTCCGGCTCGACGGTCACCACCGTCGACTCCGCCTCCACGACCGACTCCCCACCGTCGACCGCCACCGCCGCCTCGCTCGGGGTCACCGTCTCGCCGGCGGTGACCTCGGGTGGCAGCAGCGGCCCGCGGATCGCGGTGAGCACCTCGGTGACGTCGTAGGAAGGCGGCAGCCCGATCGGCTTGTTCGGCCGGGTCGAGCTGCGGAATCCGGCCGCGAGGATCGCGGCACCGAGTGCCGCGGCCTGTTCGGGTCCGGGACCGACGACGACGTGCACGCCGAACTTCCCGGCGAGCGCGTCCGCGACTCCGCGCAACGCGACGTCGTCGCGGGCGACCAGTCCGTCGGCGGTGACCACCACCGCATCGAGGTTCGACGGCAACCAGCCGAATGCGCCCAGTGCCGTGGACAACTGCGCGGTCGGCGACGATCCACGACCGGCGGCGAACCGGAACGACCGGCCGCTCGAGACCCCCGAGCGGACCAGCGTGACCGTCGCGCCCGCATCGTCGACGTGGTAGCTGCCGATCAACTGGCCGGGCTTCTCCGCGACCTCGGACTCGAACCAGGCGCACGCCGCCTCCGCATCCGAGACGAGTGAAATCTCGTTCAGGCCCGCGTAGTTCAGCGAGTTGCGCAGATCGGCGACGAGGTCGGCCTCCCACATCGACGGGTAGGAGGCGACCACCGCGGGAGCACCGCCGTCGCGGCCTCCGAAGGTGGGCAGCGGTTCGCACTCACGCACCAGGGCGCGCATGGCGGAGGCCACCACGTCCTCGGCGCGGTATCGGGTGCCGTCGCTGGCGGCCACCCCCTCCGGATCTCCGACGCGGGCAACGAAACCCGAGACCGTGCTGACGAACGTGCTGCCCTCCGGCGGATCTCCGCCGCCGAGGACCACCTCACTGTTGGAGCCGACGTAGAGCACGGTGTCCCGGACGATGACGATCGGATCTGGGGTGCCCGGCTCATTCGACGCGACCACCAGTGTCGACACCAGGCTGCCGATCCTGACCCCAATTCCCACAGACATGCGTACTCCATTCGGGTGACGAACAGAGAGCAATCTACGCGCTCGGCGGGCCTCTCCTCACCACACCGTCATTCGGGACACATCCTGCCGCGCCGACGATCTCGCCACGCGGCCCGTCGACCGTCAGGCGTCGAGGGAACCGATCGCCGCCCGCAGCAATCCAGCCGCCTCGTCCGCGACGACCGCGAGCTGCGGATTGCCGGTGACCTCGACCATCAGCTGGGGGTTCATCGCCTCGACGACCACGCCGTCGCCGTTCGCGCGCACGACCACGTTGCACGGCAACAGCAGACCGATCTGCGGGTCGATGCCGACGGCCCGGTTCGCCAGGCCCGGATTGCACGCGCCGAGGATCAGGTACCGGTCGAGCTCGGCACCGACCTTCGCCTTGAGGGTGGCCTGCATGTCTATCTCGGTCAGCACGCCGAACCCCTGCTCCTGCAGGGCGGCCCGGGTGCGGGCGACCGCGTCGTCGAAGTCCGTGGCGAGGGTGGCTCCGATGCCGAGTTCCATGTCTTGTCGTCCTTTCGTTGGTGCGATGGCCGGTGTGCCGTGCCGGTTCACCGGTGCGGTGGCAACTCCCACGGCGAGGCGTCGAGCAGGATGTCGACGGCGGTGCCGTCGCCCTGGGGGCGCAGCACGTGTTCGAGCGCGTGGACCCGCAGGCCCTCGGCCGCGGCCGCGAGGTCGGCGATACCGGGCAGGATCGCCGGGTCGGGCGGGCCGCCGACGCCGCGGTGGTAGTTCTCGGCGGAATGCCCCAGGTACACCAGCCTGCCGCCGGGGGCCAGCCACCCGGCAGCGGCCGCGATCAGCTCCCGCAACAGCGCGATCGGCAGGTGCAGGAAGCTCAGCAGCACCAGGTCGACCGGGCCGGCAGGCGCCCAGTAGGTGACGTCACCGACCTGCCAGTCGATCCTGCCGTCGGTGTCCTTGTCACGGGCCTGGTCGATGGCGACCGCGGAGTGGTCGACGGCGGTGACCGTCCACCCGTGGCGATCCAGCCACCGGGCGTGCCGGCCGTCGCCGCAGGCCAGGTCCACCGCGCGGCCGGGTGCCGCGCCGGCGAGGCGCTGCCGGATCGTCTCCGCGGGTTCGCTGCCCCACGGGTCCGGCCGGTCCCGGTAGCGCTCGTCCCAGGCCGCGGCGTCCATCCCCGTCACGCCAGCGCGAGGAAGAGCTTCTCGAGCTCCGCCTCGGTCATCGGCTCCTGGTTCTCCCGGTTCGTGCCCTCGAGGCAGTCCCGCAGTCCGGTCGCCACGATCTTGAACCCGGCCCGGTCCAGCGCCCGCGACACCGCGGCGAGCTGGGTGACCACGTCCTTGCAGTCGCGACCGTTCTCGATCATCGAGATCACGCCCGCGAGCTGCCCCTGCGCCCGGCGCAGCCGGTTCAGCACCTGTGCGATGCTCTCCTCGTCTCCGGTCATGGGACACCTGCACTTTCTTTTCGGATGTCTGTTACCCCCAGGGTACCCCTCGGGGTATCGGGAAGGGGTTGGGTGAAACTCCTGGCACTACCGGGTGATCGGGCCCACACTGGTGGCACCACCGCCAGAACATCAGGAGTGACGCCATGAGCGAGAACCGGCCCTTCGGATTCGATCCCGAGGACCTCGACCGGCTGGCCCGTGAGGTGGGGGCGGGACTGCGCGACGCCTTCGACAAGTTCGGCAACCTTCTCGGTGAAGCCGGGTTCGAGACGGTGCGGTCGAGCGGCCCCGGGTGGACGGCGACCTATCCACGCCGGAAGGACAGCCGACCGGCCGCCGACGGGGTCTGGGCGGTCTTCGTCGTCGGCGACGACGGCGCCGCGACGGTCGAGCAGGTGTACGCCACCGAACTCGACGCGCTGCGGGCGAACAAGAGCAACACCGACTCCCACCGGCGCGTCCGGTTCCTGCCGTACGGCATCGCGGTCAGCGCCCTCGACACCGAACCCGACACCGAACCCGAACCCGACACCGACGCCGGCTCCGGATCGGACGCGGACGCGGACGTCGAGCCCGATCCGGAGCACTGACGGCGCAGCCGTCCATCGAACCGACCGCGAACTCAGCCGTGCGAGAAGCTGATCTCGGGCAGCAGGCGACGCAGCCACGCCGGTGACCACCAGGCGGCACGGCCGGTGATGCGCAGCAGCGCGGGCAGCAGCACCAGCCGGACCAGGACCGCGTCGAGCAGCACCGCGACGCCGAGGATGATGCCCATCTCCTTGGGCGGCAGCGGCTCGGCGAGCGCGAAACTGAAGAACACGCCGACCATCACCGCAGCGGCCGCGAAGATGACCCGTCCCGAGTGCGCCATGCCCTCGACCTGTGCGGCCGCGGCGTCACCGGTGCGCTCGTAGTGCTCCTTGACGGTCGAGAGCAGGAACACCGTGTAGTCCATCGCGATCGCGAAGATCATCGCGAAGAAGAACACCGGCCCCCAGCCGTCGAGGAAGCCCTGGGGCTCGAAGCCGAGCAGGCCCGCGCCGTGACCGTCCTGGAAGATCAGCTTCGCCACTCCGAACGCGGCACCGGTGGACAGCAGGCTGACGACCGTGCCCATCAGCGCCACCAGCGGCGCACGCAGCGCGATCAGCAGCAACAGGAAGCCCAGGACCAGGATCACCGCCATCACGATCGGCAGGTAGTCGTTCAGCGCCTGCTGCAGGTCGAGGTTCTCGGCGGGGGCGCCGCCGACCACTGCCGATTCGGGCAGGTCCGCCCGCAGCCGGTCCAGCGTGCCTGCCAGCGCGGGGTCGGACGGATCGACGTCCGGGACCGCCTGAAGCAGCACCAGGCCGGAGTCGTCGGCCGCAGGCATGGCCGGGCTCACCATCGCGACGCCCTCGGTGGTGGCGGCGACCCGCGCCACCTCGTCGGCGTCCTGTGCGTTCGCGACGATCTGCAGCGTGCCGGGCACGCCTGCACCCATCTGTTCCTGCACGATCTCGTAGCCCTGCCGCACGGCGGCGTCCTCGGGCACGACCTGGATCGACGGCATGGCCACCTTCAGGCCGAACACCGGGATCGAGAGCAACACCAGGACGATCAGCGCGCCGATGGCGAGCGGCCACGGCCGACGGTTCACCAGCGCACCCCAGCGGGAGAACACCGGCGACCGGTGCTCCTGACGCTTGGCGTACGGCAGCGCCCCCTTGTTCACCTTGCCGCCCAGCTTGCCCAGCACCGCGGGCAGCAGGGTCAGAGTCGCGGCGAGCACGAACACCACGGCCAGCATGATGCCGACCGCCATGGTGCGCACCGCTGGGGCGGGCACCAGCAGCACCGCCGACAGGCTGACGAGCACCGTCAAGCCGGACAGCAGCACCGCCTTGCCCGCGGTCGCCATCGTCTCGGCGACGGCCATCCGGGAGCTCGCGCCGTTACGCAGCGCGTCCCGGAAGCGGACGACCAGGAACAGCGCGTAGTCGATGCCGAGCGCGAGGGCGAACATCATCGCGAAGTTCATCGCCCACACCGAGATCGGAGTGAGCTCGTTCAGCAGCACCAGCGCGCCCGCAGACGCGACCAGACCGGCCATCGTCAGCAGCAGCGGCAGACCCGCCGCGACCAGGGAGCCGAACGCGAGCACCATGATCGCGAGGGTGACCGGCCAGGAGAACAACTCGGCCTTGATCATCGCGTCGTGGTTGGCGGCGTTGAAGTCGCTCCACAGCGCCGACGCACCGGTGGGGTGGATCTCGATGTTGTCCGTGGCGACCGCGGCGAGCGGGTCGGCGAGGTCGCCGGCGGCGGTGACCATCGTGTTCGGGTCGGCGCCCGCGCCGCCGAGCACGATCGCGGTGTGCCCGTCGGGGCTGATCGTCATGCCCGGCTGCGGCGGCACCACCTGGGAGATGCGGGAGTCGGCGTCGAGGACGCCGGTGACGCCGGCGATCGCGGCCGCCATCTCGGGGTCGTCCACCGTGTGTGTCTCGGAGTGCACGACAACCTGCAGCGCGTCGGATCCGGTGCCGCCGAAGTGCTCCTGCGCGAGCTCGCGGACCTGGACGGACTCGGAGCCGTCGGCCTGCCAGCCTGCGCCGGCGAGCGAGCTGAACACGCTGGGCGCGGCGGCGCCCAGCGCGACGACGACGGCGATCCAGGCGATGACGACGAGCTTGAAGCGGTCGGCCATCGTGGCGCCGAGTCGCGCCATCAGGCCGTGCACCTGCTCCCGCGGCGGGGCGTTCTTGTCGGTGTCGGTGGTGGTCATGGCATTGAACATCCTTCTCGTAAATACGGGTGGGGGTATATGACCGGGCCGGAAAAAGCCCCCGATGAACCGGGGGCAATTCCCGAAAGGGTGGGTCAGACGAGGACGTCCGCGTGAGCGCGCCCGGCGCTCCAGGTGCGGTACCCGCCGTCCAGGTTGCGGACGTCGCGACCGAGCTGGCGCAGGATGCGGGCCGCGGTGTGCCCGCGCTGGCCGACCTGGCAGGTCACGACGAGCTCACCGGCGGGCAGCTCGTCGGCCCGCCCCCGCAGCGCGTCGAGTTCGATGTTGACGGCACCGGGGATCGACCCGGCCGCGAACTCCTCGGGCGTGCGAACGTCGACGAGCGCGGCGCCTGCGTCCAGCGCAGCGGGCAACTCGTGCCACTGGACCGTCGCGGCGGTCCCGCTCCGCAGGTTGTCTGCGATGTAACCGAGCATGTTCACCGGATCCTTCGCGGAGCCGAACTGCGGCGCGTATGCGAGTTCCAGGTCGGCGAGTTCGGACGCGGCGATGCCGCCGACCATCGCGGTCGCGATCACGTCGATGCGCTTGTCGACACCCTCCCCACCGACGCCCTGGGCGCCGAGGATCGCGTCGGTGTCCGGGTCCACGAGGAGCTTGAGGGACATCCCCTGGGCTCCGGGGTAGTACCCGGCGTGCGACTGCGGGTGGGTGTGGATCGCGCGGTAGGGCCGACCCGCGACCCGCAGCCGCTTCTCGTTCCAGCCCACGGCGGCGACCATCAGGGAGAACACGCCGACGATCGCGGTGCCGACGACAGGACGCGGACGCACCGGCAGCCCGGAGATCACGTCCGCGACCAGCCGGCCCTGCCGGTTCGCCGGGTTGGCCAGCGGAACGAGTCCGGGCTGACCGGAGACGGCGTCGATCTTCTCGACCGCGTCACCGACCGCGTAGACGTGCTCGGCGGAGGTGCGCATCCGCTCGTCGACCGCGATGCCGCCGCGGGGACCGATCGCGATGCCCGCCGCGACCGCGAGCCCGGATTCCGGACGCACGCCGATCGCCATCACCACGACGTCCGCGGGCAGGACCCGGTCGTCGGACAGCGTGACGTCGTCGGCGCCGACCGCGGTGACCTGGGTGCCGAGTTCGATCCGAACCCCGTTGGCACGCAACTCGTCCGCGACGGGCGCGGCCATCTCCGGGTCGAGCGGCGCGAGCACCTGGTCGGCGAGTTCGACGATCGTGACGTCGAGGCCGCGGCGGCGCAGGTTCTCGGCCAGTTCCACGCCGATGAAGCCGGCCCCGACGATCACCGCGGTCCGGGCAGGGACATGGGCCGCGTCGTTCGTCGCGGCCTGCGCGTCGAGCGCACCGACCAGACGGTCCACGTCGTCGACGTCACGCAGCACCAGCGCGCGCTCGACACCGGCAATGTCCGGGACGATCGGGTTCGCGCCGGGGCTGAGGACGAGTTCGTCGTAGGACTCGACCGTCTCGGCGCCGGTGGCCAGGTCGCGCACCGTGACGGTGCGCGCGGCGGGGTCGATCGCGGTCACCTCGGTGCGCACGCGCACGTCGAGCTCGAACCGGGCCGCGAGGGACTCCGGCGTCTGCAGCAACAGCGCCTCACGGTCCTCGATCACCCCGCCCGCGTAGTACGGCAGGCCGCAGTTGGCGAACGAGACGTGCGCTCCCCGCTCGAACACCACGATCTGCGCGTCCTCGTTCAGCCGGCGCAGCCTGGTCGCGGCGGACATTCCGCCGGCGACGCCACCCACGATGACGACCTTCACGTCGACTCCCTTCCTCGGATCCAGAGGCAAGCATACCCCCTGGGGTATCTGAACCAGAGTGCGGCGGGCCCTGTTCCCCACAACGCACGGGGGTGGCGCGGGTCACGCCGGCGTCAGCGGAAGTCACGGGACCTTCCGGCCATCCGCAGGTCCATCCGCTGCAGCCGGTCTGCGACCACCGTCACCGCACCCTCCGCGTTCTGCACCCGACCACGCACCAGCAGCGCCGGCGCGGTGTGCGCGAGGGTGCGGTACCGCGCCCACAGCCCCACCGAGCAAACGACGTTGACCATCCCGGTCTCGTCCTCGAGGTTGATGAAGGTGACGCCCGCCGCGGTCGCGGGCCGCTGCCGGTGCGTGACCGCCCCGCCGACCAGCACCCGGTCCCCATCCGGCACCGAAAGCAGCCGCGACGCCGGGACCACCCCCAGCGCGTCGAGCTGCGGCCGCAGGAACTGGGTCGGGTACGAGTCCGGCGAGACCCCGGTCGCCCACACGTCGGCAGCCGCCAGTTCCACGTCGCTCATCCCGGGCAGCGTCGGCGCGGTCACCGAGGCCCCGGTACCCGGCAGCCGGTCGGGCCGCTCCCCCGCCGCGGCCCCGGCCGCCCACAGCGCCTGTCTGCGGGTCCCGGCGAAACCGGCGAGCGCGCCCGCCGTGGCCAGCGACTCCGCCTGCGCGGTGGTCAGTTCCACCCGGCCGGTCAGGTCGAGCAGCGAGGCGAACGGGCCGCCCTCCACTCGGGCGGCGACGATCTCCTCCGCCAGCGCGGACCCGATGTGCCGCACCTCACCGAGCCCCAGCCGGACCTCGGTGCCGCCTTGCTCCAGGCCCGCGTAGGCGAGGCTGAAGTTCACGTCCGGGCCGTGCACCACCACACCGTGCCTACGGGCGTCGGCGACCAGCGACTGCGGCGAGTAGAAGCCCATCGGCTGCGCGCGCAGCAGACCGGCGCAGAACGCGGCGGGGTGGTGCAGCTTGAACCACGCAGAGTAGAACACCAACGAGGCGAACGACTGCGAATGACTTTCGGGGAAACCGAAATTCGCGAAGGCGTACAGCTTCTCGTAGATCCGGTCGGCGACCTCGCCGGTGATGCCGTGCAACTCCCGCATGCCCTCGTACAGCCGACCCTTGAGCCGCTCCATCTTCTGCGGGGACCGTTTCGAGCCCATTGCCCGCCGCAACCGATCCGCCTCCGCGGCGGTGAACCCGGCGACGTCGACGGCCATCTGCATCAACTGTTCCTGGAACAGCGGCACCCCGAGGGTCCGTTCGAGCGAGTGCTCCAGGCTGGGGTGGTCGTAGGTGACGGGTTCGCGGCCGTTGCGCCGCCGGATGTAGGGATGCACCGAGCCGCCCTGAATCGGACCGGGCCGGATCAGCGCCACCTCCACCACCAGGTCGTAGAACGTGCGCGGCTTCAGACGCGGCAGCGTCGCCATCTGGGCCCGCGACTCCACCTGGAACACACCCACCGAGTCGGCGCGGCACAGCATCTCGTAGACCGCCGCCTCGGACAGGTCCAGATGCGCCAGGTCCACCTCGACACCCTTGTGCTCGGCAACCAGGTCGATCATGTAGTGCAGTGCGGAGAGCATGCCGAGGCCGAGCAGGTCGAACTTGACCAGCCCGACCGCCGCGCAGTCGTCCTTGTCCCACTGCAGGACACTGCGGTTCTCCATCCTCGCCCACTCGACCGGGCACACGTCCGCGATCGGCCGATCGCAGATCACCATGCCTCCCGAGTGGATACCCAGATGCCTCGGGAAACCCTCGATCTCACCGGCCAGGTCGAGAACGGCCCGCGGGATGTCGGTTCCCGTCTCGTCCTTCACGCCGGACCACCGGCTGACCTGTTTGCTCCACGCGTCCTGCTGGCCCTGCGAGTAACCGAGGGCGCGGGCCATGTCCCGCACCGCCATCTTGCCGCGATAGGTGATGACGTTCGCGACCTGCGCGGCGTACTCGCGTCCGTACCGGTTGTAGACGTACTGGATGGCCTCCTCGCGCCGGTCCGACTCGATATCGACGTCGATGTCCGGCGGACCGTCCCGCTCCGGGGACAGGAACCGCTCGAAGAGCAGTTTGTTGCCGACCGGGTCCACGTTGGTGATGCCGATGGCGTAGCAGACTGCCGAGTTGGCCGCCGAGCCGCGACCCTGACAGAGGATGTCGCTGCGCTTGCAGAACGAGACGATGTCGTGCACCACCAGGAAGTATCCCGGGAACCCCAGTTGCGCAACGATTCCCAGCTCGTGCTCGATCTGTCGGTAGGCGTCGGGCCGCTCGCCGGGGGTGCCGTAGCGGCGGCGGGCGCCTGCCATGGTCAGTTCCCGCAGCCACGTGTCCTCGGTGTGCCCGTCGGGCACGTCGAACGGCGGCAGCTTCGGCGCGATGAGCGCGAGGTCGAACGCGCACTCCCGGCCGAGTTCGGCCGCCGTCGGCACCGCCGACGGGTGGTCGGCGAACAGCCGGGTCATCTCGGCACCGGAGCGCAGGTGGGCACCCCCGGTGGGGGCGAGCCAGCCGGCGGCCTCGTCGAGGGACCGGCGGGCGCGGACCGCGGCCATCGCCATCGCCAGACGGCTCCGGTCGGGTGCGGCGAAGTGGGCAGCGGTGGTCGCGACGACCGGCAGACCGCAGCGGTGAGCGAGTTCGGCCAGCGCGGCGTTGCGTTCGTCGTCCTCGACGACCCCCTGCGCGGTGAGCTCGACCGCAACCCGGTCGGCGCCGAATCTCTCGACCAGTGAGCGTAATTCGACCTCGGCGGCGGACAATCCGCCGGCCTCGAGCGCTGCACGCACGTGACCCTTGCGACATCCGGTGAGAATCTGCCAGTGCCCACCGGCGGCCTCGGTCAGGGTGTCGAGGTCGTAGCGCGGATTGCCTTTCTGCCCGCCCGCCAGGTGCGCGGCGGCGATCTGCCGGGACAGCCGCCGGTAGCCCTCCTGCCCGCGGGCCAGCACCAGCAGGTGGGCGCCGTCCGGGTCCGGGATCCCGGTGCGCGGTGGCGCGGCCACGGCACCCGTTGCCGGAAGCGACAACTCGG
Source organism: Rhodococcus sp. NPDC003348 (assembly GCF_053589375.1). Lineage (NCBI taxonomy): Bacteria > Bacillati > Actinomycetota > Actinomycetes > Mycobacteriales > Nocardiaceae > Rhodococcus > Rhodococcus sp. NPDC003348. Next base: position 81,883 of record NZ_JBSFRT010000009.1, on the reverse strand, counting down.
CACCGAAGACGGTCCGCACGCGCAGCTCCTTCGCGGCTTCCGCGAACCGGACCACCCCGTAGAGCCCGTCGTGGTCGGTCAGGGCGATCGCCTCGAGCCCGAGGCGAACCGCCTCCTCCACCAGTTCCTCCGGCTGCCCGGCGCCGTCGAGGAAGCTGAACGCGGAGTGCGCGTGCAGTTCCGCGTAGGGCACGACCGGGCCGACCTCCGAAACGATGCGATCGGCCTGGTAGACACCGCGTTTGCGGGACCATGCCGGGCTGTCGCTGCCGTCACCGGGGTACATGGCCTCCGGCGGGTTGCGGCCCGAGCGCCCCGAGAGCACCCGTTCCATCTCCGACCATGTCGGCGGCCCGTTGTTCCAACCCACCGCAAGCTCCTCCCGTCTCGACTGCGTCGGCGTTCACCGACCGCGCCGAAGCAGGGGAAGGATGCTTCGAACATTTGTTCCCATAGTGGCCCGAGGTGGGGTCCGGCGTCAACCCGGATCACCCCTTCCGGGTGAACCACCGGCCTCCATGCCGCGAGCACACTGTCGGACAGCCGTCGCGTGACAGAGGGGGCCGACGAAATGACCGACGAGACCCGGACCGTCACCCCGGACACGGCGCCGAGCCGGCGCTGGGTCTCCCTCGCTGCCATCTGCACCGCCGCCGGGCTGGTGTGGCTGGCCTTCGCCGACCTCGGGGTGGCGATCCCCACGATCGCGGACGACTTCGGCGCGGACCTGTCCGCGCTGTCGTGGGCCAACAACGCGTTCAGCCTCGTGACGGGCGCCCTGGTGATCGCCGCCGGCAAGTTCGGGGACGTCTTCGGCAGGCGTCGCATGCTGCAGCTCGGCATCCTGCTGTTCGCCGGGTTCTCCGTCGTCGCGGCGCTCGCCCCCGACGTCGGCACGCTCATCGTCGGCCGCGGACTGATGGGCATCGGCGCGGCGCTGATCCTGCCCGCGACGCTGGCCCTGATCCCACCCCAGTTCTCCGGGGCGGCGCAGCTGACCGCGTTCGGGGTGTGGCAGGCCGTGGCGTGGGGCGGGCAGGCCGTCGCGCCCGCGATCGGCGGGGTCATCACCGACACGGTGGGCTGGGCGTGGCTGTTCTGGATCAACGTGCCGCTCGGACTGGCCGCATACGCGGTGGTCCGTTCGGTGACGCCCGAGTCGGCGGACCCGAATGCGTCCAGCCGCGTCGACCGGCTCGGCCTGGCGACCATCGGCCTGGCCGTGTTCGCACTGCTGTACGCACTGACGGACGGCCCCAGCGCCGGCTGGACGTCCCCGCTGGTGATCACCCTGCTGGTCGCCACGGTCGCGCTCGCCCTCGGCTGGGTCGTGATCGAACGCCGGGTGGCCGAGCCGCTGGTCGATCTCTCCCTGTTCCGGCTGCGCCCCTTCGACGGCGCACTGACCGCGAACCTGACGATGAACCTCGCCTACGCCGGCCTCAGCTACCTACTGGTGTTGTGGCTGCAGAACGCCCGCGGCTACAGCGCGGTGCAGGCCGGGCTGCTGATGCTGCCGGCGGTGATCGGCATCTTCGCGTTCATCCCGCTCGGCAGCAGGCTCGAGGCGACGCGCGGCGCACGATTCCCGGTCCTGGTCGGACTGGTGGTGATGGCCACCGGTTTCGCGATCTTCGCGCCGCTGCACTCGGATTCGAGCATGTGGCTGGTCACGGCCGCGCTGATCGTCATCGGGCTCGGCCTCGGCCTTCTTTCGACCCCGATCTCGAACACCGCGGTCGGTGACGTCCCTGCGACACTGGCAGGAACCGCGGCCGGGGTGTTCAAGATGTCGAGCATGGTCGGCGGGGCGCTCGGCGTCGCGGTGCTCACCGCGTTCGCCCGCGGCTTCACCGTCGCCGGCAGCCGGGAGGCGATCGACGCGGCGGGCCTGACGCCTGACGACGTCGACCAGGCCCACCGCGCTCTGGTCGACTCGTCGTCCTTCGCGGACGCCCTCGCCTCCCTCCCCGCCGACCTCGCCGAGCACGTCACCGCCGCGGCCGTGGACGCCTTCTCCACCGGTGTGGGTCGGACGATGATCGTCACCGCAGTACTAACCCTCGCGATCACCGGCATGGTCGGGTTCCTCTGGCCCCGCCGCCCCCGCGCCGACGGCGGGCCGGATTCGCCCTGACCCAGCACCCTCACCGTGGCGGTGGCAGGTTCGCTCGGCCCTCCCGCGCATCTGACACTCGAACAGGATCTGTCCAGTTTGCTCTTGTCGATCCGGTTACCGATCGGTAATCTCCCTGCGCGACGTGACAGCCGTCACGTCCACACAGGGGAGGTTGAACAGGTGCAGATGACGAGGACGCGGACCGTCGCACGAGCGGTGGCGGCCGTATCGGTGACCATGGCCGTCTCAGCAGGAATCGCTCCCGCTGCGCAGGCGACGACCGACCCCTTCTACACCTACACCGACGGCACCCCCCTGGCCGCGATCGAACCCGGCACGGTCCTTGCGACCCGATCGATGCCCTACCACGTCGCGAGCCTGCCCACCCCGGTCACCGCGGTCCAACTCGTGTACCGCACGACCGACGCCCAGGGCCGACCGACCACCAACGTCACCTCGGTGCTGAAGCCGCCCGCCGGCGTCGACCCAACCAAGGCCGTTGCCTACCAATCGTTCTACGACTCGATGAACCCGGCCGACAGTCCGTCGCGCGCGATCGCGGGGGACTTCTCCTTCGGCGGCGCGGTCAACGCCTCGGAGGCCCAGTTCGTCGCCGTACTCCTCGCCCAGGGGTACACGGTCATCGTCGCCGACACCGAAGGCCAGAACGCGGATTTCGCCGCCGGACCCGAATACGGCATGAACACCCTCGACTCCATCCGCGCGGCCACCCGCTCAACCGAGACGGGCCTCGACGCCGGCACCCGCGTCGGACTGTTCGGCTACTCCGGTGGGGCCATCGCCACCAACTGGGCCGCCGCACTGGCGCCCGACTACGCCCCCGACGTGAACGAGAACCTCGTCGGCGCGGCCGAAGCCGGGGTGCTCGTCAACCCCGCACGCAACCTGACCTACATCAGCGGCAGCACCGGCTGGTCCGGCGTGGCATTGATGGCGATCGCCGGTATCGCGCGCTCCTACGACATCGACTTCTCCGAATACCTCAACGACGAGGGCAAGCGGCTGTTCACCCGGATCCAGGACGCGTCGATCGCCAACGTCCTCTTCCAATACCCCGGACTGACGTGGCAGCAGCTGGTCAAGCCCGAGTACGCGGACCCGGCGAGCGTCGAACCGTTCATGACCGCGGCGGCCAAGGTCAACCTCGGCCAGGCCCCCACCCCGACGGTTCCGATGTTCATCGGCCAGGGCGCCAACGGAGTCATCGAAGGCACCCCGGGCGACAAGCCGAACGTCGGCCCCGGCGACGGCGTCATGGTCGCGGGCGACGTGCGCGCCCTCGCCCGCCAGTACTGCGCCACCGGCAACACCGAGATCCGGTACGCCCAGTACGACGGACTGAGCCACGTGCCCACGATGGCCGCCTGGGCGCCGGAGGCATTCATCTGGCTGGGCGACCGCTTCGCCGGGCTGCCCGCTCCCACCGACTGCGGCGCGATCGCGCCGGGGAACGACCTCGAGACGCGACCCTGATCGGCCCGGCGCGCGCTGCCGACGAAGCCGTTCACTCCTCCTGTTCCCGACGAGCGGGCAGGTGCCGGAAGGTCACGATCGGCAGCAGTACGGCCAGCCCGAGCACGAAGAGGCTCGCGCGCAGGGCGACCAGTCTGGATTCGACGTTGATCCCCACCGCCCGGTCGAGCTGCGCCGTGGTCAGCTCCAGTCCGGCGAGACGGCCGCGGAGGTCGTCGTTCTCGACGAAGCTGACCGAACTGGTGGTCACCTCGATCCTGCTGTCGGACCGCAGATCCGGGTCGTCGGCGACCCGGTTCGAGGCGGACTGGGCGAGCACGGCCATCAGTACGGCTCCCGCGACGGCGGTGCCGGTGCAGAGCCCGAGGAAGTTCGCCATACCCCGTGCGCTGCCGATCTCGCCGGAGAGCGACGGCGGGCTGGTCTCCATGAGAAGGGCACTGCCCGCACTCAACCCGACTCCGATACCGAGACCCAGGCACACCTCGCTGAGCCAGGTCCACCCGCCCGACCACTGGTTCGAGATGGTCAGTGCCAGCAGGATCACCGACGCGGCCGCGAGCACGTGGGCACCGGTCAACAGCCGGCGGCACGCGACCAGCCTCATCAAAACCGGTGTGGCAGCGGCAGAGACGAGCGCGGCCAGGGAGATCGGCACCAGCATCAGAGCCGATCCCATCGGGCTCTTCCCCAGCACCATCTGGGTGTACAACGGCAGCAGGTAGCTCACGCCGGCCATCAACAGGTTCACCGCCACCAGACCACTCAGGCAGGCGCGGTTGAGCCCCGACCCCCAGACCTGGGGATCGAGCAGGGCCGTCCGGCCGTCGTCGAGCAGGGAGTGCTGGCGGGCCGCGAACACGTGCAGGACAAGGACCCCGAGCAACAGCAACGCCAGTACGGGTGACAGGCCGAGCACGCTCACCGGCGCGGACTCGGCGGCGAGGAGAAGGCCCCACGACCCGATCTGGTTGATCGCGGCGACCAGCAGGAGCACACCGACGGCGGACAGCGCGATGCTCGTCTTGTCGATGGTGCCCGCGAACGGCGTTCGGGGAAGGACGACGCGGAGCGCGATGACGATCGTTCCCGCGATGACGACGAGCAGGAGCAGGAAGGGCGCCCGCCAGCCCCAGGTCTGCACGAGGAATCCACCGGCCAGAAGCGCGAGCGCGGCACCGATACCGGTGGTGCCCGCCAAGATCGACACCGCAACGGTGCGCTGAGTGCCCGAGTAGGCCTGACCGAGAATCGCCAGCGCGTTGGGCACCAGCAGAGCACCGCCGAGGCCGGCGACCGCTTCGCCGGCGATCAGCACCGAGACAGCCGGTGCCAGAAAGCAGGTCAGCATGCCGGCCGCGTAGACGGTCAAGCCGAGCAGCTGGGTGTTCCTGGCACCCAGGACTCCGCTGATCTTGCCGCCCGTGACCGTGAAGGCGGCCACGAACACCCCGTACGCGACGATCGCCAACTGCACGTTCGAGATCGTGGTGTCCAGGCCCTCGACAACCCCGCTGATCGCCATCGGCAGCACCGATGCGTTGAAGACCGAGACGAGACCGGTGAAACACACCAGCGCCAGTGGCAACCAGCTCGCTCGGAGGAGAGCTTCGCCCGTGTTCTCAGGTGCTTCCCCGACGAGGGGCTGCTGGTCGGCGGTATCCATGTGTGCACCCCTCGGAGATCATGCAGCCAATGTGAGTGTTCAACCGCTGTCCCGGATCAGGACGGCAGGGTCAGGAACTGCATCGGCGCGGTTTCCTCGAAGCGGCCGGTGACGTTTCCGGCGAGACCGCCCTCGAGCGACGTATCCCCCATCAGGTCGAGCCTGCCCGCAGGCGCACCCTCACCGAAGTCCAGCTTGTCGAGGTCCACCCACACGATGTTGGGCCGGGTGGTCGAGTCGAAGACGTACCGCTTGTTGGTCAGGTCTGCGACGGTCTGCCAAATCGTCTGCGACGCATACGGCTTGTCGGGATCGGGGATCCGGAAGGGCTGCGCGGCGTTGCGGATGACGCTGAACATTCCCGCGACCGCCTCGACCTCGGTCTTGGGTTCGGGCAACCGGCCCACGTAGTAGGCGGCGCGCGCGAAGCGGTCGGCTGCGAGCGTGGTCCCGGGCAGGGGCTTGTCGCCACCGAAGCCGTCGACCTCCTTGAGCAGCTCGAGCTGCTTGTCGTAGGTGGGGGAATTGGTCATCACGCGATACTCGCGGTCGTGCCAGACGGTGGCCTTGCCGTCGATGTACTCGATGATCGCCGAGTCGCCGGTCGCGTCGTCGAGTGCGAGATGCACCGCGGGCACCTCGCCGGTCGCCGGATCTCCGAGCGGTACGACCTGCACCTGGGACTCGATGATCCACGCCGCGGCGTCCGCGACCGTGGAGAAATTGTCCAGGAAGTACTGCAGCCAGACCGCCATGCTCAGGCCCGGTCGCGACGCGTCATGGGTGCCGTACTCGGATTCCGCGAGCCAGAGGATGTGGCCCGCCAGTCCCGCCTCGTTCATGCCGTCCACGGTCATCATGTCGAACGCACCGGCGACGACACTGCCATACTTCGCGGTCCAGGCGAGCGAACCGCCGACGCCGTCGTTGCGCTCGATTCCCCGGGGGAGCGACCACAGATTCGTCCCGGTGTCTCGGTGATAATCCATGTTGCGCCCGACGAGCACGGCTCCCGCGGCGTCCGGCCAGATCACCCTCGTACACATAACTCCACCTTCCGTAACCGTCGAAAGAACCGGCATTCTTCGTCGAGATTCGAAACTGGGTTTGCCGAACGATAACAGGGACATCGGCGTCACGCGCCGCTTCACTGCACTCCCCGGGCGCGTCGCCACCGCCCCACCACACGGTCAATGCCGTTACGACACGGGAGGATTGACCTCGAGATCGCGGAGTCGCCGTCCCCGCTCCGCCGCCCGGGGAGACGCGGGGGGCTCGGGCAGTGCGGCGCCGAGAGATTGCGGGAGGGGCGACACCGTGGCAAACGGGCCTGGCTGCACGCACGCTCGCTCGACCACCGTCAGCCGGCGATGAGCACGGCCGCCCCCACGACTCGACCCTCCCTCAGGTCGGTGAGCGCGCGATCCGCCTCGTCGAGGGTGTAGGCGTTGGCGGTGACGAGAAGCCGGTGGCGACCGGCGAATTCGAGGAACTCGCGGGCGTCGGCCCGGGTGTTCGCGGTGACCGAGCGCAGCGTCCGCTCCTGGAACAGGTGCTGATGGTAGTTCAGCCGCGGCACGTCGGTCAGGTGGATGCCGGCGACCGCGAGGGTGCCGCCGCGGTCCAGCGCGGCCAGCGCGGGCGGGACCAGGGTGCCGACCGGAGCGAACAGGATCGCCGAATCCAGCGGCACCGGCGGCGGATCCGACGGGCCCTGCACCGACGCCACGCCGAGTTCGAGAGCCAGTCGCTGAGCGCGCTCCCCCCTTGTCATCACGTGCACCTCGGCGCCGCGGGCCAGGGCGACCTGCGCGGCCAGGTGCGCGCTGCCGCCGAATCCGTAGATCCCCAACCGTCCCCCGTCCGGGACAACGGCACACTTCAGGGCGCGGTAGCCGATGATCCCGGCGCACAACAGCGGCGCCAGCTCCTCGTCCAGGTAGCCGTCCGGCAGCCGGTGCGCGAAGGCCGCGGGCACCACCGCGTACTGCGCGTAGCCACCGTCGACGTCCCAGCCGGTGTATCGCGAATCAGGACACAGGTTCTCGTCGCCGCGCAGACAGTAACGACATACTCCGCAGGTGCCGCGCAGCCAGCCGATGCCGACCCGGTCCCCCAACCCGAACCCCTCCCCGGCCCGGTCGCCCCAGCCGACGACCTCCCCGACCACCTCGTGCCCGGGTACGACGGACGCCCGGTGCACCGGAAGATCGCCCTCGGTCACGTGCAGGTCGGTGCGGCACACGCCGCACACCAGGACCCGGACGAGCAGTTCGTCCGGCGCGGGCTCGGGAACCGGCATCGTCAGCTGAGCGAGCGGCCTGCTGCGCATCGGTCCGGGCTCGCGCACCCGCCAACCGGTCATCGTGCCGGGGAGGTTCACCCGTCCACTGTCCCCCGATCGTCGGCCGTGCGCCACCCGTGAACAACGCCTCAGGATCGCCTCAGGATCCCGTCGGTAGAGTCATGGCGCTCGTGCCCCCTGACCCGACCACACGACCTGACGAGGATGCCAATTCATTAACGCCTCTCCTGCCTGAAGGCAGAAGATTTCCGACTCAGACCGCAGCCACACCACCACCCGGGGGGAGGTAATCCGCTTGACTCACGTCGTCGACACCGGTGTGGCCACGCTCCGCCACAGCCAGAACCACCCTGGCAGCGTTCCGATCCCGACACGCGGTGTGCCCGCACGCACAGCACCGGAAAGTCCGTTCATCGAGTTCGAGGCGTTGCTTGGCTCTCGCGAAACACTTCGAACACGTCATGCTCGTGTACGCGGGCCGCACCAACACCACCTTCCGGCCGGCCCGCCTGCCCTGCTCGATCAACTCCCGTTTCACCGTGGCGACCGCGGCATCCGCGGCCTTCCGTGCCATCGTGGATTTCGCCAGAAACTTGGGTTTGAAGTCCTCCACCGCGATGAGGTGATGTTCGTCGACGACGGTTCTCGCCCAGATCCTGCCGTGGTGCCGGTTCTGCCGGACCGCCTTCTTCTGCACCTTCGCGGCACGCGTACGGGCCTGCCGGTAGCCCTTCGACGGGGCGTGCCCTTTCCCGCGGCTGCGTCGCGCCATCCGGCGCTGCGCTTTCGCCAACTCCGCCGCGCACCGATGCCGGTGCCCGTGATGCGGCAGATCGAAACGCTCCTTGGTGGCCGTGGCGGTACGGGTCACACCCCAATCGATCCCGACACCACTGTCCGGATCGGCCACCGGGATCGGCTCGGCTCCGCGGGTCACCACGAACGAGGCATACCAATGCCCCAACGAATCGCGGGTGATACGCACGCTCGTCGGCTCCGACGGCAGTGCCCGCGACCACACCACAGGAATACTCACACCTTTGGGCAACACCAACCGGCCGTCACGGATCCGGAACCCGCGACGGGTGTACTCGAGCGACGGCAAGGATTTCTTCCGCACCTTGAAGCGGGGTCGGCCCCGCCCTTTGACCGTGAACGAGTCCTCCAACGCCTTCGCGTAGGTGCGCAGCATCTGCTGCTGGGCCACCTGGGAACCGTCCCGCAGCCACGACGAGCGTGCCCGGGCTTCGGTCAACTGCTTACTGAGTTTCGCAAACGTCGGCTGAACACCAGAACTGAACCGGTGGACGGCTTCGTTCCACAGGAAGCGGCAGCGATGCCACTCCTCGAGCAAGGCATGCTCGGCGGTGGCTCCCGGCCGCAACCGGTAGTTGTAGCGCACCACCTCGATCCCCATGCCCGGCACGCTAACCGACCCCACTGACACGTTTCCTCGACATCACCATCACACTTCTGGAAAGGAGGCCGGCGCTTCCTCTCCCTCGTGAATGAGGGAGTATCCGCGCCGAGTATCAGATGACGCGCTGGGCCGAATTCGTTGTCGCAAGGAAGTGGTGGGTACTGGCGCTGGCCGTTCTCATCGTCGTGGCCGCCGGTTTGTGGGGGCTGGGGGTGTTCGGGAAGATGAGCCAGGAAGGCTACTACGACCCGAACAGTGAGTCCGCGCAGGTCAGTATGCTGGTCAAACGCGAACTCGGTCCGCAGTCACCGGACATCGTGGCGATCTACTCGGTCCCCGAGGGCAGGACCGTCGGCGACATCGGCCCGGAGGTCCAGCAGACCCTGGCCGACTTCCGGCAGGACTGGCCCACCCGCTCGGTCACCTCGTACTGGTCCCTGGACCCGGCGTCCGCGAAACCGCTGCTCTCCGAGGACGGCACGAAGGCACTGGCGACCGTGTTCGTCGACTGGGACGCCGGCCCCACCGTCGCCGACCTCGAGGCGATGCAGTCATCGTTGAGCCCGCCGGGCATCGAGACGCAATTCGCAGGCGGCACCCTCGTCGGGCATTCGTTCAACCAGCACCTGCAGAACGACCTGGTGAAGGCGGAGGCGATCGCGTTGCCGATCACCCTGTTGCTGCTGGTGGTCGTATTCGGCACCGTCACCGCCGCCGCGATCCCGGTGTTCGTCGGCATGCTCACCGTGTTCAGCGCCCTCGGCACGCTGCGCCTGCTCACCGAGCTCACCGAGGTCTCCTCGTTCGCCCTCAACGTGGCGTCGCTGCTCGGCCTCGGACTGGCGATCGACTACGGCCTGTTCATCGTCAGCCGGTTCCGCGAGGAACTCGCCGGCGGCAGTGAGCCCGCCGCGGCGGTGCAGCGCACGGTGCTCACCGCCGGGCGCACGGTGATGTTCTCCGGACTGCTGCTGGTGTGCGCGTTCGCCGGAATGCTGGTGTTCCCGCAGCCGGTGATCCGCTCCCTCGGATTCGGCGCGATCGCCGCGGTGACGAGCGCGGCACTGCTGTCACTGACGGCCGTCCCGGCGCTGCTCGCGATCCTGGGTCACCGGGTCAACTCCCTCGCCTGGCGTCGCGGCGCCGTCGAACGCGGAGAGGAGCGCGCCGCCCGGTTCTGGAGCCGGGTCGTGACCACGGTGATGCGCCGACCGGTCGTCTTCTCCGTCACGATCATCGCCGGCCTGCTCGTGCTGGCCTCGCCGCTGCTGCGCGTCGCCCTCGGCGAGGTCACCTACACCGTGCTACCCAAGGACGACCCGTCCCGGATCGCCGCCGAGACCCTCGCCACCGAATTCGACTCCGCGGGTACCGGGGCGAGCGTCCTGCTGCGCGGCCAGGACGGCAACCTGCCGACCACCCCGCAGCTGACCGAGTTCACCCGCGACGTCCGCGATCTCGACGGCGTCGCGCAGGTGAAACTGGCCGCGTCGCCGGGCGATGTGTCGATCCTGACCGCCACGTTCACCAACGACGTCCCGCCGGCCGACACCGTGAAGGCACTGCGCGCGATCGACCCGCCCGCGGGAACCGAGGTGATGGTCGGTGGCGGCGCAGCCCTCACCGAGGACACCAACTCGTCGATCGTCAGCCACCTTCCGCTGATGCTCACCATCATGGTGGTCTCGACGCTGGTGCTGCTGTTCCTCGCGTTCGGATCGGTCGTGTTGCCGGTCAAGGCGGTCGCGATGGCCGGACTGAGCCTGGCCGCAACGTTCGGCCTGCTCACCTGGATCTTCCAGCTCGGCCATGGTGCAGACCTGCTCGGCGTCACCCCGAACCCGCTCGAACCGACGTTCGTGGTGTTGATCCTCGCGGTCGTGTTCGGACTGTCCACCGACTACGAGGTGTTCCTCATGTCGCGGATGGTCGAGGCCCGTGAGAACGGCGCCAGCACGGAGGAGGCCGTCCGCATCGGTACCGCCCGGACCGGCCGGATCGTGACCGCGGCCGCGGCGCTGCTGATCATCGTCACCGGCGCCTTCATGACGTCGGGCCTGTCGATCATGCGCTTCCTCGGGGTCGGCATGATCATCGCGTTGATCGTCGACGCCACGGTGGTACGGATGCTGCTGGTGCCGTCACTGGTCAAGCTGATGGGCGAGGCGAACTGGTGGGCCCCGGCGTGGATGCGCAAGATCCACCAGAAGGTCGGCATCGGCCACTGAATCGCCAGGGCGCCCGCGGCGCTCGCGCAGCGGAGCTGCCTCTGCTCACCGCGCCGTGCGCACCTCGCCGGCGACGAGTGCGCGCACCGGCTTCGCCTCGGCGCCGCAGCTGGCCGGACGCGGCGGCAGGTCGGCACCGGTGACCGGCACGCTCCAGGACCGGCCGTCCCGGTGCCGGACCACCGGGCACTCCGGCGGCCCCGTCACGACCAGATCGGATGTCCCCGCCGAAACCTGGTCGCGGACCGCGATTTCCGCGACCTGCTCGGCGGGCGACCAGCAGCTGCGGCCGCGCAGGCCGGTCCGGTACACCTCGCCGCGGCCGGCGGCTTCGACCGCCGCCACGGACTCCTCCGGGGAGAGCCGCCCGTAGGTGTACCCGGTGGGCAGCAGGATCAGCGACGGCGCGAAACGGTGCCCGCCGGTGTGCGAGCACTCCCACACCGCGTCCCCGAACTCGGCGGCCAGCTCCGCGGCGACGGGCCTGCCGAGCACCGCGCAGCACTGGTCGCGCTTGCCGTGCGCACACACCAACGCCACCGGGTCGGCGACCTCGGTGCCGAGCCCGGGCGCCGCGGGTGTCACGGTCAGGTCGAGATCGAGCAGGTCTTCGGGCTCGGCGACCTCGAAGCGTTCGCACCAGGTGCCGTCCGGGGCGGACCGCGCGAACAACACCGTGCGGCGCGAACCGACGACGGTGCGGCCGGGCCGCCGGATCAGCATCAGCCGCACCCCGGACGCCTCGGTGTGCGCCTGCAGGCGCGGTGACAGGTCGAAGCCGAGAGCCTGACCGGAGAACACGTCCCGCCCCCACGGCCCCGGATGTTCGAGGCACAGCCAGGCGGTCACCTGCGCGGCGGTACCCGGCAGCGGCTCGTCGAGCGCGGACAGCGCCGAACAGGTCCGCTGCTCCGCCACGGTCGGGTAGATGTCGTCGGTCGTCGTCGCCTGGCTCACCCGGCCCATTCTGCCCCCGGCCCCGGCTCCCCCGCGCGACCCGGGTCAGTGGCGACGGCCGGTCGCCATCCGCGCCCGGACTCGCACGAATCCCTGCGCCAGGTAGGCGAGCGTGCCGATGCTCAGCACCCACTTGGTGGTGCTGACGGCCGTGATCGCCCGGACCCGGGCGTCGGTGACGGCCTCGCGGTGGTCGAGCAGGTGCAGGTCGACGACGTTCTCGACGTAGTCGCACGCTGCCGCGACCACCGGCGCCACCCGCAGGGCGGTCCGGGTGCCCGGCGACAGGTCGGTGAGCTGCGCCAGCCGGGCACCGCCGGTGTACAGCGCGGACGCGTAGATCACCGGATGCACCATGTCGGGTGCGAAATGACTGCGGAACCGTGCGGTTTCGGTCTCGTCCATGCTGTCGAGGACAGCGCGGTACCGGTGCGCGGACAGCGCGGTCTGGGTGGCGAGCAGCTTCGACCCCGCCGGTCCGAGCAGCCGGATGATGTTCGCCTGGGAGAGCACGTACGCGGCTGCCCAGCCGATGAGTTTGCCGTCGAGCGCGGTGAGTGTCACCCGGCGATCCTAAGCTCGGTGATCGTGACCGACAGGGCGAACCAACCGCGCGGAGTGCCGGAGGCGATCGTGCGACCGGACGAGGCCGCGCAGACCATCACCGTGGCACGACGCTTTCCCCGAGAGTCGTTGCGTCCGTTCGTCGAGTACCTGTGGATCGTGCACTGGACGGAGCCGGGCAGCCGCGACCAGCAGGTGCTCCCACAGCCGAAGATCCACCTCGCCGCCGAGCAGGGCCGCCTGCTGGTGCACGGGGTGAACCGGGCAGCGTTCCACCGGACGCTGACCGGCACCGGGCACGTGATCGGGGTGGCGTTCCGGGCTGGCGGATTCCACTCGTTCCTGCGATCGAGTGTCGGCGCGCTGGAGGGCACGGTGCAGCCGGCCGGGCCGCTGGTGGGCCGCGACGACGCTCCCGTCGCCGCCGCCGCACTGGGCACCACCGACGACGACGAGATGACCGCACTCGTCGAGGACTACCTGGAACGTTGTGCTCCTCGACCCGATCCGACGGTCGACGAGGTGGACGGGCTGGTCACGCTGATCGAGACGGACCGCTCGCTGCATCGGGTCGATCAGCTGGCGACCCGCACCGGAACCGGCGTGCGAACCCTGCAGCGATTGTTCACGGAGTACGTCGGAATCGGACCGAAGTGGGTGATCCAGCGGCATCGACTCCTCGACGCGGCCGCGCAGGCGCACGGTGGAACGCCCGTGGTGTGGACCGAACTCGCCCACCAGTTGGGGTTCAGCGACCAGGCGCACCTCGTGCGCGCGTTCACCGCCGCGGTCGGCACCCCACCGGCGACCTACGTCCGTCAACTCGGCGGGCGACGGCGGGGCTAGGGCCTCAGCCGAGGAACCGGCCGACGGTGGCCGCGAACTCGCGGGGCCGGTCGCGGTGCACGCTGTGCCCGACGTCGATCGTCACCGTCCGGCTGTCCGGGATCGCGGCGAGCGCGGCGTCGAGCCGCGCCGGGTGCACCATGCCGCGGGGGCCTCCGGTGACCAGCAGGGTCCTCGCGGCAATCGACGGCAGAGCCTCCCACCAGTCGGGGTGCGGGGTGTGGAACTGGTCGAGCGCGGACGCGGTCATGGAGCGGTCGAACGCGAATGTCGCGCGGGGACTTCGGACCAGGCTGGTCACCGCGTGCCACAACTCCACCGGCGACGGCAGCCGCCGGGTCAGCGTCCCCATCTCCTCCCCCGCACGCAGCGGCAGCGGGGCCTCCTCGAGCACCAGCCGCCGCACCAGGTCCGGCCGGGACTGGGCGACCAGGGACACCGCGTGCCCCCCGAGCGAGTGGCCGACCAGGTCCACCCGGTCCAGCGCCAGGTGGTCGCACAGGGCCAGCAGGTCGGCACCGAACTCGTGGAACAGGTAGCTGGGGGTGTGCGTGCTGCGGCCGTGGCCGCGCAGGTCTGCGGTGATCACCCGGCGGCCGCGACCGATCAGGTTGCGGGCGAAGCGGTCCCAGGTGCGGCCGTCGCCGCCCATGCCGTGCACCAGCAGCACGGGAACCGGGTCCGGGCCGTGGGAGTCGCGGTAGTGGATCTCGACGCCTCCGAGGGTGGCCGTCGCCGTCGCCATCATCGAATCAGATCCATCCTTCGCACCGCTCATGTTTCTCGTGAAAGATTAGTCCCCCGTACAACGGCGGCGGGACGCAGGTCGAGGCGCCGCAGCAGTTGGGCGTTGAGCGCGACGACAACCGTGGACGCCGACATCAGCAGCGCCCCCACCTCCATCGGCAGGGTGATCCCCCACGGCGCGAGCACACCGGCGGCGAGCGGCACCGCAATCACGTTGTACCCGGCCGCCCAGGTGAGGTTCTGGATCATCTTGCGGTAGGTGGCGCGGGAGAGTTCGACGACCGAAAGGACAGACCGCGGATCGTCACTGGCGAGCACCACTCCGGCCGACGCGATCGCGACGTCGGTGCCCGCGCCGATCGCCAGGCCCACGTCGGCCTGCGCCAGCGCGGGCGCGTCGTTGACGCCGTCACCGACCATCGCCACCGTGCGGCCCGCCGCCTGCAGCGCCTTGACCTCGGCCCCCTTGTCCTGCGGCAGCACGCCCGCGAACACCTCGTCGATGCCCAGGTCCGCGGCCACCGAATCCGCCACCGCCTGCGCATCGCCGGTGATCATCGCGACGTGCACGCCGCGTGCGTGCAGGGCGTCGATCGCCTGCCGCGACTCGGGGCGGACCGCATCGGCCAGCGCCAGCGCACCGATCACCTCTCCGTCCCGAATCACGTGCAGCACAGTCGCTCCCGACGCCTTCGGGGCAACGCCTGGTGCGTCCAGCCCGTGCGCGGCGAGCATGCCGGGACCGCCGACACTCACCGTCGCCCCGTCGACGACGGCGGTGACCCCGACCCCGTTGCGCGCCTGGAAGTCCGACGCCGCGGGCACCGTCAGTCCGCGCGCTCCGGCTTCCGCGACGACGGCACGCCCCAGCGGGTGTTCGCTGTCGTGTTCGACCGCGGCGGCCGCGGCGACCACCTCTCCCGCGGTGCGCCCGGACACGGGGAGCACCTCGACGACCGCGGGCTCGCCGCGGGTGAGGGTGCCGGTCTTGTCGAACAGCACGGCATCCACGGTGCGCATGGCCTCGAGTGCGCGGCGGTCGGTGATCAGCACGCCGGCCCGGGCCGCACGTTCGGTGGCGATCGACACCACCAGTGGGATCGCGAGACCGAGCGCGTGCGGGCAGGCGATGACGAGCACGGTGATGGTGCGGGTGACCGCCGACTCGGGTTCACCGAGCAGCAGCCAGGCTGCGGCGGTGAGCAACGCGGCGACCAGCGCGAACCAGAACAGCCACCCGGCTGCCCGGTCGGCGAGGACCTGGGCGCGGGAGGTCGAGTTCTGGGCCTCCGCGACCAGACGACGGATCCCGGCGAGCGCGGTGTCCTCCCCGATCGCCGTGACCTGCACGCGCAACGCCGAATCGGTGGTGACGGTCCCGGCGACGACCCGGTCGCCGACCGTTCGCCGGATGGCGACGGATTCGCCGGTGATCATCGACTCGTCGACGTCCGCCGCGCCGTCGACGACGATCCCGTCCGCAGGCACCCTCCCGCCGGGCCGGACGATCACCAGATCCCCTGCCTGCAGCGCCGTGAGTGGCACGATTTCCGCGACACCGTCGGCATCGAGCCGCTCGGCCTCGTCCGGCAGCAGTGCCGCCAGCGAGTCCAGTGCGCTCGACGCCTGCCCGAGCGAGCGCATCTCGATCCAGTGGCCGAGCAACATGATCACGATGAGAAGCGCCAGTTCCCACCAGAAGTCGAGGTCGTGGGCGAGCAGCCCGAGGGTCGCACCCCAGGACGCGACGAACGCCACGGTGATCGCCAGCGCGATCAGCAGCATCATGCCGGGTTGGCGGGCCTTGATCTCGCCGACGGCTCCGGCGAGGAACGGCCGTCCGCCCCACAGGTACATCACCGTGCCGAGCAGCGGCGAGATCCAGGTGACCGGCCCGTCGTGCGGCAGGGAGTAACCGACCAGGTCGGCGAACATCGCGTTGGCCAGGACGACGGGCACCGCCAGCACGAGCATGATCCGGAACAGCCGGCCGAACCGGGCGGCGTGGTCGCCGTGACCGGCGTGGTCACTGTGGCCGACGTGGTCGCCGTGGCCCGGGTGAGCGGGGCCGGGATGCCCGGAGTGGGCGTGCTCGGCGGCACCGTGGTCCAGGTGGCCGGTATGACTTCCGTGAGCGGAGTTCATGCCGCGAGAATATACCCCCGGTGGGTATATCGCAACGGAGCCGCGAGCCCGGCCCGTCACTCGTAGGTTCCCTCCACACACCACCCGGCCCCGTCGAAGAGCACCAGCAGCGCTCGCGGCGCACCGTCCCCGACACCGGTTCCCGGACCGAGCAGGACCTGCGCCCGCGCCGCCCGCCGGGCCGCGGCCGGATCCCACCACCGCTCGTCCACCGACCAGGGGCCCGCGCAGCCGAGCAGATTCCAGCTGCGGGCGCCCCACCGCAACCGGGCGGGACGTGCACCGAACTCGCCCCGACCGGTCACCCTCACCGGATTTCCCGCGGCGTCCTCGAGCTCCACCGACGGCGGAACCGGCAGCACCGCGGTGGGCGCAGGCTCGGGCAACCGTCCCGGCCAGGGCTCCGCGGGATCGTTGTGCGGCACCGCCTCGTCGCCCAACGGCACGACAGTGACCCGCTCCCCCGGTCCGCGGCCACCGCTGAGCACCCCGACCCGCACTGCGTCCCCGCCGAGCAGCCCCTGCACCCGGACCAGGGCGCGGCGGGCGCGCTCGTCCTCCGCCCCAACGCCGCCCCACAACCCGAGTTGCAGCGCCCCTGCCGCCACCACCTCCACCGGCTCGAGCCGCAGCAATTCGATTCCCGCAGTGGGGCGGGACTCGCTCCGGCCGGTCAACCAGCCGTCCAGCTGCCAGCGCACCCGGTCCGCGGTGCCCTCCGGTGTCAACGGCTCCGCACACCGCCAGATGCGCGAAAGGTGCTGACCGTGACCGGTGCTCGCGTGCACCGCCAGCCGCGTGCAGGCCACCGACGCGGCCGACAGTCGCGCGTGCAGACGCTCGGCCAACGCACGGCCCGCGAAAGCGGCCGCGTCCACCCGGTCCACCGGCGGATCGCACCGCAACTCCACCTCGAGATCGGGCGGCAACGGTCGCGCCGACGGCGGGCGCTCCGGCTCGCCGCGCGCGCTGCGATGGGCCGCCACCGCGTCCGCGCCGAACCGGGAGGCCACCGCGACCGGGGTCAGAGCGGCAAAATCCCCGACGGTACGCAGCCCGAGCCGGTGCAGCAGATCGACCAGGTCGATCCGGTCCCGCCCCGCCAGCGCCGGCTCGGCGGCGAGTTCCGCGACCGGGAGCGGAGCCAGAAACCGGGCACCGCTCCCCGGGGGAACCAGCGCCGACCGCCGTGCCGCGACGACGGCGGTGGACAGTTCGTCCGCGATCCCGACCTGGCACTCGACCCCGACCGCCGCGACCTCGTCGACCAGCCGTTCCGCGGCGGCCTCCTCCGAGCCGAAGTACCGGGCGAGCCCGCGCGCGGCGAGCACCAGCAACCCGGGTCGCAGCACCTCCACCCCGGGTGCCGCCGCATCGACCGCCGCGGCCACCGGCTCGAACACCCGGGCGTCGCGGCCCTCGTCCGCGGGCAGCACGTGCAGTCGCGGACACCGGGCCTGCGCGTCCCGCCTCCGCAGGCCCGGCCCGACCCCCTCGGCACGGGCGGTCGCCGAGCACGCGACCACCCGGTTGCCGGAGACCACCGCCACCGGCTCGGCCGGCGACAGATCCGTGGTCGCGGCGGCGGCGACCGCAGGCCAGTCAGCGCACCACAGCGCCAACACCCGCGATCCGGTTCCCGCGCTCATGCCACACCGCCCTCGACACTCGGCAGCCGCTGCGGTGGGGCGACTTCGGCGACCCACTCCACCCGACCCCGACGCGGACACAGGTCCACGCTGGCGGTCCGCCGCTGGAAGGCCCGCCCCTCGGCGCCGACCGCAAGTCGCAGACCCCGCAACCGGCCACGCCCACACCCCGATTCGTCGTGACCTCCCAGCCCGTCGTAGCCGCGGACGGTGGCGTCGAGCCGGACCTCCGCCCCGCTCCAGCCGCCACCGGTCACCACCAGCGTCGCGCCCTTGCTCCGGGCCCGGGCAACCACCGCCCGGGCCCGTGACGGCGGCACCGCGAGCCCGCCGAGACCCAGCACCACCAGGTCCAGTCCGTCCAGCAGCACCGCCGCGACTTCCACCGGATCGGGCCCCGGGTCCGGGATCACCGCCAGCCGGCCCAGTTCGGCGCCCATCTCGGCCGCCGCGAGCAGACCGAGCCGAGGATGCCCGATCACCGCCGCGTGCCCCCCGGAGGCGGTCACCGAGGCGAGCAGGCCCACCAGAAGCGACCCGGCGCCGGAGACGGTGACCACTGCCCCCCGGGGAAGCCCTCCCTGCGGAAGCAGGTCGGCCAGGGCCTCGGGCACGGGCAAGACCGGACGCTCGGCGGCCGCCCCGGGAGCCTCACGCCCGGGAGCCGACCGATCCGGCCGGGTCGCGACCGACTCGCCCCGCGCCGGCACCGCGGCGATCTGCCGCCGCAACTGCTCGAGCCGCTCCTGCCGGGACAACCCGGCCAGGTCGACAGCGAGACCACCCACCGCACACTCCGTCCACACACAACACAAACGTCCACACAACACAGAACGAGGTCGTGGGCACCGCCGTGGGGGAAGACACGGGACCACCGAACATCGAACATCAAACAATCAGGCATCGAACACCGGACATCGAACAATCAGGCATCGAACACACATTCGAACACTTTCAGTAAAGCCCGTCCCGCCGGCTCCGTCAAGGCGTGAAGAAACCGCAGTTCACGGCGCCGGACGTCGACACCGCGGGGGCGTCGTCTACCCTCGCGGGTGTGGCGGAGCAGGGGCAGAGAATCGTCGGACCGGACCATCTGGTGGCCGGTCGCCACCGCCTGCGCTCGAAACTCGGCGGCGGCGGAATGGGATCGGTCTGGCTCGCCCACGACACCCTCCTCGACCGCGAGATCGCCATCAAGCAGATCAGCTTTCCGCCCGGCCTCACCGCCGAGGCCGCCGCGGACGTGAGGGCCCGCGCGATGCGCGAGGGCCGCCTCGCCGCCCGCCTGTCCCACCCGCACGCCATCGCGATGTACGACGTCACGCTCGAAGGCGACGATCCGTGGCTGGTGATGGAGCACATGCCCTCCCGCAGCCTGGCGCAGGCGCTGAACGTCACCGAGACCCTTCCCCCATTGCAGGTCGCCCAGATCGGTGCGCAGGTGGCCGACGCCCTCGTCGCCGCGCATGCCGCCGGCATCGTGCACCGTGACGTCAAACCGGGCAACATCCTGATCGCGGACCGCGGACCCGACGCAGGCACCGTCAAGATCAGCGACTTCGGCATCTCGCGCGCGAAAGGCGAGACCCAGCCCGGGCAGAGTTCCGTGATCACCGGCACCCCGGCCTATTTCGCGCCCGAGGTCGCGCGCGGCGCCGACCCGACCGAGGCGTCCGATGTGTTCTCGCTCGGCGCCACCCTGTACACCGCTACCGAGGGGCAACCGCCGTTCGGCATCGACGACGACACCCTCGCCCTGTTGCACCGAGTGGCCAAGGCACAGATCATGCGCCCGGTCCGTAGCGGTGAGATCACCGACGTCCTGCTGCGCATGCTCGAACCCGACCCGACCCGGCGTCCCACCATGGCCGAGGCGCGGGATCTGCTGGCGCGCAGTGCCGCCGGCGCCGGCGTCAACATCGCATACGTCCTCGACGCCCCGCTCCGCGAGGCGGACGGGACGGTCCCGTTCTGGGCCCGCCGGGGCGCATCGAGCGGCCCGGCCCGGTCCGCGCGCCGGCTACCCACGAGCACCGCCAGCGGCCTACCCGCCGCCCCGCAAGCGGTACCCCTGCAGTCCGTGCACCGCCCGAGTCCGGGGCTCCCCCAGCCGCCGGCATTCGAGTCGACGAAGTCCGGACCCGGCCTGCCGGTGCCGCTGATCGCCGCCCTCGCGGTGGCAGCCCTGCTGATCGTGGTGTTGATCGTCGCCCTCGTGGTCTGACCTGCCCGACCGTAGGTCCACCCGTCACACAGCCGGACGAAATCTACCCTCCCCCAAATGATCCGGCGAGCCGTCACCCCGGATCGAGACTGTGATCCTCCTCCCAGTCCGCCTAGGGACCTTCGACTCTGGCACCGCGCGGCAGGGCAGGACAATCATCCGATCCATGCGTGAGCACAGACAATCCGAGATCCGAGGAAACCACGGCGCCGCGAGCGTGCGCCGTGGTTGATCTCGCACCCCGCCCCCCAGCATCGATCGAGGCCGCCCGCCCGGCACCCGGGCGGGCGCCGAAGGGCTCGGCGATCGTCAAGATCCTCACCACGACCGACCACAAGACGCTCGGCATCATGTACATCGTCACGTCGTTCGCGTTCTTCCTCATCGGCGGCCTGATGGCCCTGCTGATCCGCACCGAACTCGCGGTGCCGGGCATGCAGTTCCTGTCGAACGAGCAGTACAACCAGCTGTTCACCATGCACGGCACGGTGATGCTGCTGCTGTACGCGACACCGATCTTCTTCGGCTTCGCCAACTACCTGATGCCACTGCAGATCGGCGCCCCCGACGTCTGCTTCCCCCGCCTGAACGCGGCGAGCTACTGGATGTACCTGTTCGGCGGACTGATCGCCTCCGCCGGCTTCGTCACCCCCGGCGGCGCCGCCGACTTCGGCTGGACCGCATACGTTCCACTCACCGACGCCGTCCACTCGCCCGGCGCCGGTGCCGATCTGTGGATCATCGGCCTGACACTCGGCGGCCTCGGCACGATCCTGGGCTCGGTCAACCTGATCTCGACGATCGTGTGCCTGCGCGCCCCCGGCATGACCATGTTCCGGATGCCGATCTTCACCTGGAACACCCTCGTCGCCAGCCTGCTTGCGCTGATGATCTTCCCGCTGCTCGCCGCGGCGTTGCTCGGCGTGTTCGTCGACCGCCACTTCGGCGCGCACCTGTTCGACCCCGCCAACGGCGGAGTCATCCTGTGGCAGCACCTGTTCTGGTTCTTCGGCCATCCCGAGGTGTACGTGCTGGCACTGCCGTTCTTCGGCATCGTGTCGGAGATCTTCCCGGTCTTCTCACGCAAGCCGATCTTCGGCTACAGCGGCCTGGTGTACGCCACCCTCGGCATCGCCGCCCTGTCCATCGCGGTGTGGGCGCACCACATGTACGCCACCGGCGCCATCCTGCTGCCGTTCTTCTCGTTCATGACGTTCCTGATCGCGGTCCCGACCGGCGTGAAGTTCTTCAACTGGATCGGCACCATGTGGCGCGGTCAGCTGACATTCGAATCACCGATGTTGTTCTCGGTCGGCTTCCTGGTGACGTTCCTCTTCGGCGGCCTCTCCGGTGTCCTGCTCGCCAGCCCGCCGCTCGACTTCCATTTGACCGACTCGTATTTCGTGGTCGCCCACTTCCACTACGTGCTCTTCGGCACCATCGTGTTCGCCACCTACGCCGGCATCTACTTCTGGTTCCCGAAGATGACCGGACGGATGATGGACGAGCGCCTGGCGAAGTGGCACTTCTGGCTCACGTTCCTCGGCTTCCACTCCACCTTCCTGGTGCAGCACTGGCTGGGCAACGAGGGCATGCCGCGTCGCTACGCGGACTACCTGCCGTCGGACAGCTTCACCTCGCTGAACATGATCTCGACGATCGGTGCGTTCATCCTCGGGGCCTCGACGCTGCCGTTCATCTGGAACGTCTTCAAGAGCTACCGCTACGGCGAGGTCGTCACGGTCGACGACCCGTGGGGCTTCGGCAATTCGCTCGAATGGGCCACCTCCTGCCCGCCGCCGCGGCACAACTTCACCGAACTGCCCCGGATCCGTTCCGAGCGCCCGGCGTTCGAGCTGCACTACCCGCACATGGTCGACCGGATGCGCGCCGAGGCTCACGTCGGCCGCGGCCACACCGTGGCACCCGCGCAGGTCGGGCCGTGAGGGCGGGCCCGGCGCCGGCCTGGCTGGACCGGCAGGTCACCCCGACCTTCCGGCCCCACCCCGGCACACTGCTGGTACCGATGCTCGTCCTGGTGGCGACGCTGGCCTCGCCGCTGCTGGTCCCGGCCCCCGCCGCTCTCGCCCTCGTCGCGGCCGCACTGGTGTGGGTGGTGCGCCGGGCTCGCGCCGGCGGACTCGACGTGCACCGCACCTGCCCCTGAACCGACGACGCCGCCAGCCCGCATCCTCCGCGGGCCGGCGGCGTCGTCGAATCGGCAAGCACCGGAACTCGATCCCGGACGTGGCTACTCGATCCGACGCCGGTGCGCCCAACGGGTCAGGGCATTCCTGTTGGACTGCTGCGTCTTTCGCAACACGTTCGAGGCGTGTGTCTCGACGGTCTTGACCGAGATCACCAGGGACTCGGCGATCTCGCGATACGTGTAGCCGCGAGCCAGCAGCCGCAGCACCTCGAGTTCGCGCGGGGTCAACGAATCCAGTTCCGGGTCCAGTGGTGGTTCGGGTGCCGAGGACCGTCCGGTGAAGGAGTCGAGGACGAATCCGGCCAGGCGTGGACTGAACACCGCGTCCCCGCCCGCCACCCGGCGCACCCCGTCGGCGAGTTCGCGGCCGGAAATGGTCTTGGTCACGTAGCCGCGGGCACCCGATCGGATCACCGCGATGACGTCTTCCGCGGCATCGGAGACGCTCAGCGCCAGGCACACCGGGCCGGGGTCGATACCGCGGAGCACCGCCACTCCGCCGCCGTCCGGCATGTGCACGTCCAGCAGCACCACATCGGGCGCGGACGCGTTGATCCCGGCGATCGCCTCGGCGACTCCCCCGGCCTCACCGACCACCTCGATGTCGGGCTCCGACGCGAGTTCCGCACGCACCCCGGACCGGAAGACCGCGTGATCGTCGACGAGAAAGACACGAAAACCGGGACCTGGCGAAACCACCTCGTGTCCTCCGGACGACGTCACCTGCGCTGCTCCTTCATCGGGGTCTCGGGCACCACCGACTCTAGGGGGTCCCCACCCGTCTGCGACGACTGGTCACTGCCCTGTGCCTTCGCCGAGGTTCCGGCCCCGTCTCCGGATTCCGGTGCTCCCAGGGGCATCCCGATCCGGATCTCGGTGCCGCGTCCCACCGCGGAGTCCACCACGACCTCGCCGTCGCGGCGCTCGACCCGCGCCCGGATCGATTTCGCCAGCCCCTGACGGTCCGCAGGAACCGCCGCCGCGTCGAATCCGACACCCCGATCTCGCACGAACACGTTCACCTGCGTGGCGTCGGACTCCGCGAACAGGTCGACCGTCGACTCACCGGAATGCTTGGCCGCGTTGACCAGCGCCTCCCTTGTGGCGCCGAGGATCGCGGTGACCGCCTCCTTCGGCAGACCCGACTCCTCCTCCGGGACGTCCAATCGCACATCACCGACCGTGACCGTCTGCACCGCGATACCGTGCTGGTCCTCGACCTCCCCGGCGATGGTGCGCAGCGCCTCCGCAAGGCTCGCGTGGGCCGCCTCGCCCTCCCCGAACAGCCACTTGCGCAGTTCGCGTTCCTGACCGCGCGCCAGCCGAAGCACCTCCTGCGGGCGGTCGGCCTGCTTCTGGATCAGCGCGAGGGTCTGCAGGACCGAGTCGTGCAGATGCGAGGCGATCTCCTCGCGTTCCTCGTTGCGGATCCGCGCCGACCGCTCCTGCCCGAGGTCACGCCACAACCGCAGCCACAGCGGCACGCTCAGCAGCCCGATGCCGACCAGGGTGACGACCACGGCGAGCACCGATGAGCGCAGCGACGCCAGGTCCACCCGAGCGAGGATCACCACACCGAGGCCGAGCACGATCAGCGAGATGCCGCCGAGCACCCGGGCCCAGGTGAGCACCGTCGGGCTCTGCGGCAACCCGAATGCCGATCGCGGGCCGTCGGAGTCGTACTCACGCCACACCAGGGCCGCGCCGATGGCGACGACGACGACCGGGACCAGCACCTCCGCCGCGGTACCGCTGACGAGGATCGCCAGCCCACCCGAAAGCGCGAGGCCGAGCACCGCCAACCCGAGAGCACGACGGCGTTCCGCGGGGCTCGGCCGCTCGGTGTCACTGCCGGGCGGGGTGAAGATCCACAGCAGGCCGTACGCGACGATGCCGGAACCGGCGAGCGCACCGAGCAGGACGAACGCCACTCTCACCTTGAACACGTCGATGCCCAGATGATCGGCGACGCCGCCCGCGACACCACCGATCACCCGACCCCCGACGCGGCGTTCGAGTCGGGGCCGGGTCACCTCGCCCGGGATGTGGGCATGCGGAATCGGCTGCACACCATCGATGGTGGCACGCCCACGCGGGCGGGCGCATCAGGGTTGACCCTGATCCATCGACCCGCGCGGGGTCAAAGATCAGGGTTCGTCCCTGATGTGCCGGGGGTCCGTGCCCGCCACGATGGACGACATGAGCACACCGAGCTTCTCCGAGCAGCTGAACCAGTTGTGGCGAACCCGGCCCGTGCGGCTGCCCCGGCAGGGACCGATCGCCGGCGTCGCGGCCGGGATCGGCCACCGCTACGACGTCGACCCCGTACTGGTGCGGGTGGCGTTCGTCGTCTCGACCCTGTTCGGTGGGGCCGGCATCGTCCTCTACCTGGCCTGCTGGCTGGTACTGCCGCGCGCAGGCGACCCGTCCTCGGCAGCCGAGTCACTGCTCGGACGGGGACAGAGTTCGGAGTCCGGCACCAAGACGATCGTCCTCGTCGTCGCGCTGCTGATCGCGATGTCCACACTCGGACCGATCGGTATCGGAATGGGCGGATCCGGTCTGGTCAGCATGGCGTTGATGCTGGGCGGGCTGTGGCTCCTGTTCCAGCGCAGGCCGCACCCGCCGGCCGTTCCGGGCGGCGCCGATCCCTGGTACGGCATCACTCCACCCGCCACGGTCTTCCCCGGTGCGTACCCGCCCGCTGCGGGCACCGCCTACACGCCCCCCGGAGTCTTCACCACCCTGCCGAAGACGTACGAACCGTCCGCACCCGACACCGGCGCCCAGCCGCCGAGCGCAACGACCGAGGACACGTCGCCGCAGAGCGGCGAACCGGCGCGAACAGGTGAATCACCCACGAACACAGACGTGTTCACTCCGACCGCCTCCGACACCCCCACCCCGCCCGCCTGGGATCCGCTCGGAGTCGCCCCGTTCGCGTGGGATCTGCCCGAGCCCGCACCCGTCACGGCGCCGGTGGTCACGACACCGCCCCGACCGAGGTCCCGGCTGACGTCGGTCGTGCTCGGACTGGCAATCCTCGCGTCGGTCGCCGCCTGGGCGATCGGCACCGCCACCGACTGGGAGTGGATGTCCCCCGGCCGGATCGGGGCCGTCGGCCTGGCCGTGATCGGTGTCGGGCTCGTCGTCGGTGCGTTCCTGCGCCGCGGCTACGGCCTGCTCGTGGTGACGGGCCCGCTGATCGGGTTCGTGATCCTCGCGTCACTGGTCGGCCCGGTCGACTGGAACAGCCAGAACGTCGGCACCCGCACCTGGACACCGGTCTCCGCGGCGGAGATCGCACCCGAATACTCCGGCCAGTTGGGCGATTTCACGCTCGACCTCCGCGGCGTCACCCTCACCGGGGACAAGACCGTCGACATCACCTCCGGCTTCGCGACCTTCACGGTGCTGGTCCCGGAGAACATGGACGTCGTCAACCACTGCTCGATGGCGGTCGGCGACATCAAGTGCCTGCCCGAAGGGCTCAACGGCGGCGCCGACGGCACCGGCGGCCCCGTCCTGACCCTCAACATGAACGGCCGAATGGGAGACATGGAGGTCCGCCGTGGCTGAGAACAGCGAATCCACCGAGACGGCCGGCACCCGGCGACCGTCCGCAGTCCTGCTCCTGTCGGGGCTGGCCGCCCTCCTCGTCAGCGTGTGGGCATTCATCGGTCCGGACCACCTGGGCGCCCTCGGCGACTGGCAGTTCAAGTGGCTGCTCGTCCTCGCCGCCGTCGTCGTCGGCGTCGTCCTGGTCGTCTCACCGGGCCGACGAAAGTAGCTTGGAACCCCGAACACGACGCACCGGTCACCGCAGACGATGACCGGTGCGTCGTGTTGGGTTCAGCTGCCGAACAGCCCCCCGAACGGCCCGAGCAGGCCGCCGAACTGATTGAACTGGTTGAACTGGCCGAACTGGTTGAACTGCGGCCCCTGCTGCCAGCCCCCTTCCGGCCCGCCGCAGCGGTTCCCGTTCCAGTTCCAGTCGTCGCCGCCGCAGCGCGGCCCGCAGCGGTTCCAGTCGTCGCCGCAGCGCGGACGGTTCCACTGGTTCCATCCGTCACCGCCGTCGCGGTGATGCCGGTCCACCTGGACCTGTGGGACCACCTGCGCGGGCCCGGACGCAGCCGCGGCGGGTCCCGCCAGGGCGACCACGGGCATCACGACAGCGACGCCCATGAGGGCACTCTTGACCAGAAGCGTCCCCGCACGCTTCCTCGTTGCGATAGTCATCGTCGATCCTTCCTCGTACGCGAGGGAGGCGCGGCGGGGAGCCGCAAACTCTCCCTCCACCGTCAAGTCAACTCCGCCGAAGGACCGACGACCCTGACAATCAGCTGTGAATCGATGAATCGCTCGGAACGAGGCGACGCAGGGCGCCGAGCGCCGCGTGCTGGTCGAGCCGGATCCGGTGGACAGTGCAGGCCAACGCCTCGGCGGTCTGCTCCACGGTGAGGCCGACCGGAATCCTCAGCACCAGCACGTCCCGTTCGTGCCGGGTAAGGCCCTGAAGCCGATCGGGGAGGACAGCGAGCCCGGCCGTCGGCCGCGCCGACTCGATCCCGAGCACCGTCTCGGTGTAGGCAACCCGCAGTGGCGAGGCGCCGGGATCGGCCAGCATCGCCGCGATCGCGACGGGAACCGATTCGGCCGCAATCCGATCCGCTACCCGCATGCCCAGGCCGGCACCGAGTTCCGCCCGGCACAGCCGCGTGGCGAACGAGCGGGTGGCGGCGTCCAACTCCCTCAGCGCACCCAGGTCACCCTCGGCGGCCCGACTGCGCACCCTCCCGGCACCGCGGTCGAGCGCACCGTAGTCGACCTGTCGCGCCGAGTGAACCATCGTTTCTCCTTTCGCCCCGAGACCTCCTCCGCCCGGCGCCCATTGGACACCGCGAACCTTGGGGACCGCTGGGAGAAAACTTGCTCTGCACACAGTGCGCTGCCAGAAATCCCGGGCACGAGGAGATGCCGACCGTCACCGTCCCCTGCGGACGCGTCACAACTCCCGAAAAAGCGAAGAGCCCCGCGTTCGAAGATCGAACACGGGGCCCTCACCTGTCAGGTCACTCCCACTCGATGGTTCCCGGCGGCTTGCTCGTGACGTCGAGCACGACGCGGTTGACGTCCGGCACCTCGTTCGTGATGCGGGTGGAGATCCGCTCGAGCACGTCGTACGGCAGTCGGGTCCAGTCCGCGGTCATCGCATCCTCGCTGGAGACCGGACGCAGCACGATCGGGTGACCGTAAGTGCGGCCGTCGCCCTGGACACCAACGCTGCGGACGTCGGCGAGCAGCACCACCGGGCACTGCCAGATCTGGCCGTCGAGACCGGCAGCGGTGAGCTCCTCGCGAGCGATCGCGTCCGCCTGCCGCAGCAGGGTCAGCCGCTCACGGGTCACCTCGCCGACGATGCGAATCGCCAGACCCGGCCCCGGGAACGGCTGGCGCGCAACGATTTCCTCGGGCAGGCCCAGCGCCCGCCCGACCGCGCGGACCTCGTCCTTGAACAGCAGCCGCAGCGGCTCCACGAGGGAGAACTGCAGGTCCTCGGGCAGTCCGCCGACGTTGTGGTGGCTCTTGATGTTCGCGGTGCCGGTCCCGCCGCCGGACTCGACGACGTCCGGGTACAGGGTGCCCTGGACGAGGAACTCGACGGCCTCACCGTGGGCCGCGGACTCGCCGAGCACCTCGGTGACCGCGCCCTCGAAGCTGCGGATGAACTCGCGGCCGATGATCTTGCGCTTGGCCTCCGGATCGGAGACGCCGTCCAGTTCGCCCAGGAAGGTGTCGACCGCATCGACGGTGATCAGCTTCGCCCCGGTCGACGCGACGAAATCCTGCTGAACCTGCTCGCGCTCGCCCGCCCGCAGCAGACCGTGGTCGACGAAAACGCAGGTGAGGCGGTCACCGATCGCGCGCTGCACCAGAGCAGCCGCGACCGCGGAGTCCACGCCGCCGGACAGGCCGCAGATCGCCTTGCCGTCACCGACCTGCTCGCGGACCTGCTCGATCAGGACGTCTGCGATGTTGGCCGCGGTCCACGTCGGAGCGATGCCGGCAATCTCCCGCAGGAAGCGGGTGAGCACCTGCTGGCCGTGCGGCGAGTGCAGCACCTCGGGGTGGTACTGGACGCCGGCCAGGCGCCGCGCCCGGTCCTCGAACGCGGCAACCGGGGCACCGGCGCTGGTGGCCGTCACCTCGAAGCCCTCCGGGGCGTCGGTGACGGCATCGCCGTGGCTCATCCACACCGGCTGAGTGGCCGGCAGGCCCTCGTGCAGGACGCCACCGTCGACACTGAGCTGGGTGCGGCCGTACTCCCGCGTCCCGGTGTGGGTGACGGTGCCACCGAGTGCACCCGCCATCGCCTGGAAGCCGTAGCAGATGCCGAACACCGGGATGTCGTGATCGAACAGCCGCGGGTCGAGCTGCGGCGCGCCCTCGGCGTAGACACTGGCGGGACCACCCGACAGAATCACCGCCGCCGGCTTGCGGGCCACGATCTCCTCGACGGTCGCCGTGTGCGGCACGACCTCCGAGTAGACGCTGGCCTCACGGACCCGACGGGCGATCAGCTGCGCGTACTGCGCACCGAAATCGACGACGAGGACCGGATTCTGCTGGCTGGGGCCGGAATGCTGGGTGTCTGCCACGCCCCCCAGTCTAGTGTGTGGCCTCGCCCACCCCGACCTCACGCCTGCAGTGCGGCCCGCAGTTCGTGCTTGCGGGCCTTGCCGGTCGCCGTCTTGGGCAGCGCGTCGACCACCAGGACCCGCTTGGGCACCTTGAATCCGGCCAGGTGCGCCTTCGCATGTGCGATGACCGCCGCCTCGACCTCCTGGTCCGGGACCGACGGGTCGGCCGCGACGACGACCGCGGTCACCGCCTCACCCCACCGCTCGTGCGGCAGTCCGACCACGGAGCACTCGACAACGCCGGGTGCCGCGGCGACGATCCGCTCGACCTCCACCGACGAGACGTTCTCGCCACCGGACTTGATGATGTCCTTGAGGCGATCGGTGAACCAGACGACCTGCTCGGCGTCGAGATTCCCGACGTCACCGCTGTGGAACCAGCCGTGCGCGAACGCCGCCGTGTTCGCGTCGGCGTTGTTCCAGTAGCCGCTGCACACATGGGGGCCGCGGTAGACGATCTCGCCGCTCTCCCCGACGGCCGTCAACTCACCGTCGGCCATGATCCCGACCTGGACGGTCGGCGTCGCCGGCCCCCACGAGTCGGGCTTGGTGTCGCGGTGCTCGGGCCACTGCAGCACGGTCGCGGGCACGACCTCGGTCTGACCCGACCCCAGGATCACTGCCGCATTCGGGAAGGCCGCATCGACCTGGTCGAGCAGGGTCGCGGGCATCGGGGCCATCGCGTAGATGGCCAGGCGCACCGACGACAGGTCGCGGGCCTGCTGCCCCTGCGCGGCAAGTGCGGCCGCGTACATGATCGGCAGCATCATCACCGTGGTCACCCGGTGCGTCTCGATCGCGTCGAGAACCGCACCCGGATCGAACGGTCCCGGCAGCACCACGGTGCCACCGATGAACAGCGTCGGCATGACCAGTGTGTTCAGCCCCGTGGTGTGGAAGAGCGGCAGCACGTTGAGCAGCACCGCGGGCTCACCGCCCCACCCGGCACCCTGCATCAACGCATTGGTCAGTCCGCCGATCATCAGCGAGGTGTGGCTGGTCAGGACCCCCTTTGGCCGCGAGGTCGTGCCCGAGGTGTAGAGGCACTGTGCGGTGTCGCGGTCGTCGACGAGGACCTCGAGCGGTCCGTCCACGGTCCGGGAAGCGATCTCGGTCCACGGCAGGATCGGCCGCCCGGCGATCTCATCGGGCGCGCCCTCCCCGGAGACCACGACGGTCGTCACGGTGTCGAGTGTGGGGAGGATCTTCTCGATCAGCGGCACGAAGTCGGCGTCGGCGACGATCGTGGTGGCGCCGGAGTCCCGCAGGATCCACACGATGTCCTCCGGCGCGAGAACGATGTTCACCGGCATCGCGACGAGTCCGGCCTTCGCACACCCGAAGTAGGTGGCCAGAAACTGCAGGCCCCCGACCTCACCGGCCGGGGGCCACTCCACGCAGCAGCGTCAGGCCACGCCACTGCTGTTCGACGGCGCGGGCTTTCCGGAGCGGATCTCCACGATCGGCAGCACCAGCGCCGCGGGCGCACCCGCAGGCACCACCGGAGCGTTCGGCGCCACCGGCGCGAGCCGCCGGTACGCCGCCCCCTGTGCGGGCCGCGTGTCCTGCTCCCCCTTGTTCGGCCACAGCGACGCCGCCCGCTCGGCCTGGGCGCTGATCGTCAACGACGGGTTCACGCCGAGGTTCGCCGACACCGCAGCCCCGTCCACGACACTGAGCGTCGGATAGCCGTACACGCGATGGTAGGGGTCGATGACGCCGTGCGCGGCGTCCTCGCCGATCGCGCAGCCGCCGAGGAAATGCGCGGTCAGCGGGATGTTGAACACCTCACCCCAGGTGCCACCCGCCACGCCGCCGATCTTCTCCGCGATCCGCCGGGTCGCGTCGTTGCCCACGGGAATCCAGGTGGGGTTCGGCTCGCCGTGCCCCTGCTTGCTGGTGACCTTGCGGCGACCGAACAGGCCCGGCTTGGTGTAGGTGGTGATCGAGTTGTCGAGATTCTGCATGACGAGCGCGATGATGGTCCGCTCGCTCCAGTTCTTGACGCTGAGCATCCTCAGCATCTGCCCCGGGTTGGCGGCAATCGTCTTGAGCAGTTTGACGAATCGCGGCGTGCTGCCGCCGCCGTCGGTCATCAGGGTCTGCAGTAGACCCATCGCGTTGGAGCCCTTGCCGTAGCGGACCGGCTCGATGTGGGTGTCGGGCGCGGGATGGAACGACGAGGTGATCGCGACGCCCTTGGTCAGATCCATGTTCGGGTCGACCTTCAGTTTCGCGGCACCGAGCAGCGCCTCGGAATTCGTTCGGGTCAGCTCACCGAGGGTGGGCGAGAGCTTCGGCAGCGCGCCGCGGTCCTTCATCTCGTGCAGCAGATGCTGGGTGCCCCAGGTGCCGGCGGCGAGGACGACATTGGCTGCGGTGTAGGTCCGGTGCCCCTTGCGCACCTTCGCGCCGGTGCGGCGGGTCTGCACGTCCCAGGTACCGTCCGACGCCTCGAACAGTCCGGTGACCGTGGTCATCGGGATCACCGTCGCGCCGGCCTTCTCCGCGAGCCCGAGGTAGTTCTTGACGAGGGTGTTCTTGGCTCCGTGCCGGCAGCCGGTCATGCACTCGCCGCACTCGATGCAGCCGGTCCGGTCCGGCCCGGCACCGCCGAAGAACGGGTCGGCGACGGTCTTGCCGGGCTCGCCGAAGAACACCCCGACCGGGGTCTGGATGAAGGTGTCCCCGACGCCCATGTCGCCGGCGACGGACTTGATCACCTCGTCGGCGGGTGTCATGTGCGGGTTCTGCACGACGCCGAGCATCTTGCGGGCCTGCTCGTAGTGCGGGGTCAGTTCGGCGTCCCAGTCGGTGATGCCCCGCCACTGCGGATCCTGGAAGAACGACGACGGCGGCTTGTACAGGGTGTTGGCGTAGTTGAGCGAGCCACCGCCGACACCGGCCCCGGCCAGGATCATCACGTCGCGCAGCAGGTGCACCCGCTGGATGCCGTAGCAGCCGAGGGCCGGTGCCCACAGGAAGCGCCTGAGGTCCCAGCTGGTCTTGGCGAAATCGGAATCCGCATACCGTCGGCCGGCCTCCAGGATTCCGACCTTGTACCCCTTCTCGACCAGTCGCAGCGCCGTGACGCTGCCGCCGAAGCCGGAGCCGACGATCAGGACGTCGAAATCCGTCGCACGCTTTCCCATCAAGAGACCTCCACCGTGGATCTGGGTTGGTTACTCGCCAGTATGCACCCGAGATCTGTGACCGATCACACAAGGGTGACCTAAGCGTAACGGCAGGTAGCACAAACCCGCGGCGGACCGGCCCGGACACGACAACGCCCGACCCGGAGAACCGGATCGGGCGTTGTCGTGATGGAGTCAGGCGCGGACGGTGAGGCCCACCTTCTGGAACTCCTTGAGGTCGGAGTAGCCGGACTTCGCCATCGAGCGACGCAGGCCACCGACCAGGTTCAGCGAACCGTACGGGTCGTCGGACGGGCCGGTCAGCACCTGGTCGAGGCTCGGCCGGTCACCGAAGGCCACGGGCAGCAGCGCACCGCGCGGCATCGACGGATGCGCGGCCGCGGACGGCCAGTACCAGCCACCGCCCGGCGCCTCCTCGGACGCCGCCAGCGGCGCACCGAGCACCGCGGCGTCGGCGCCGCAGGCGATCGCCTTCGCCAGATCGCCGGAGGTGGCGATGTCGCCGTCGGCGATGACGTGCACGTAGCGTCCGCCGGTCTCGTCGAGGTAGTCGCGGCGAGCCGCCGCCGCGTCGGCGATCGCGGTGGCCATCGGCACCCCGATGCCGAGGACCTCACCGGTGGTGGTGGCACCCTCGGTGGAGCCGTAGCCGACGATGACGCCCGCGGCACCGGTGCGCATCAGGTGCAGCGCGGTGCGGTGATCGCTCACGCCGCCAGCGACGACCGGGACGTCCAGCTCCGAGATGAACGTCTTCAGGTTCAGCGGCTCGGCCCCGTTGGCGACGTGCTCGGCGGAGATGATCGTGCCGTGGATGACCAGCAGGTCGATGCCCGCCTTGATCAGCTCCGGGGTCAGCGCGCGGGCGTTCTGCGGGCTCACCCGAACCGCCGTGGTCACGCCGGACTCCCGCACCTGCGCGACCGCGGCGGCCAGCAGGTTCGACTGAATCGGCGCCGCGTGCAGCTCCTGCAGCTTCTTGATCGGCGCATCCGGGTCGGCGTCCGACTCGGCCAGGTGCACCAGCTCGGCGATCTTGGCGTCGACATCGGCGTGCCGGCCCCACAGACCCTCACCGTTGATCACGCCGAGTCCGCCACGCTTGCCGAGCTCGATCGCGAACGACGGCGAGACCAACGCGTCCGTCGGATGCGCGAGCACCGGGATGTCGAACCGGTAGGCGTCGAGCTGCCAGGTCGTCGACACCTCCTTCGACGACCGGGTCCGGCGGGAGGGGACGATGTCGATGTCGTCCAACTCGTAGGTGCGACGGGCGGTTCGGCCCATACCGATCTCAACGAGGTCGCGCACGCGCGCCCCTTTCTTCGATGTGTAGTTGGGTGTGTGGCTAGCGGGCGGCAGTCCTACCGGGCTGCATAGTTCGGGGCCTCGACCGTCATCGTGATGTCGTGCGGGTGGCTCTCCTTGAGCCCGGCCGCGGTGATCTGCACGAACTGCGCTTCCTGCAGGTGTTCGATGGACGCCGAGCCGGTGTAGCCCATCGCGGCCCGCAGGCCACCGGTGAGCTGGTGGATGACCGAGCCGAGCGGCCCGCGGAACGGAACGCGGCCCTCGATGCCCTCCGGCACCAGCTTGTCCTCGGACAGCACGTCGTCCTGGAAGTAGCGGTCCTTCGAGTAGGACTTGCCCTGTCCGCGACTCTGCATCGCGCCGAGGGAACCCATGCCTCGGTAGCTCTTGAACTGCTTGCCGCCGACGAGAACCATCTCTCCGGGCGACTCGGCGGTACCGGCGAGCAGGGAGCCGAGCATCGCCGTGGAGGCGCCTGCCGCGAGGGCCTTGGCGATGTCCCCGGAGAACTGCAGACCACCGTCCGCGATGACCGGCACGCCGAGAGGCTTGCAGGCCGCGACGGCCTCGAGGATCGCGGTGATCTGCGGGGCGCCGACGCCGGCGATGACACGGGTGGTGCAGATCGAGCCGGGTCCGACACCGACCTTGACGGCGTCTACGCCGGCCTCGACGAGAGCCTGCGCGCCGCCCCGGGTGGCGACGTTGCCGCCGATGATCTGTACCCGATCGCCGACCTCGGCCTTGATCTTGGCGATCATGCCGAGAACACCGTTGGAGTGGCCGTGTGCGCTGTCGACGACCAGCACGTCGACCCCGGCATCGGTCAGTGCCATCGCACGGGCCCACGCGTCGTCACCGACACCGACGGCCGCACCGACCAGCAACCGGCCGTCGCGGTCCTTGGTGGCGTTGGGGTGCTGCTCAGTCTTGACGAAGTCCTTGACCGTGATGAGGCCGGTGAGCTTGCCCTGACCGTCGACGATCGGGAGCTTCTCGATCTTGTGGCGGCGCAGCAGGCCGAGCGCGGCCTCCGCGGTGACGCCCTCCTGCGCGGTGATCAGCGGCGCCTTGGTCATCACCTCGGACACGGGCCGGTTCTGGTCCACCTCGAACCGCATGTCCCGGTTGGTGATGATGCCGACCAGCTGGCCCTGCTCGTCGGTGACCGGCAGGCCGGAGATCCGGAAGCGTGCGCACATGGCGTCGACGTCGGCGAGGGTGTCGGTGGGCTTGCAGGTGACCGGGTCGGTGACCATGCCTGCCTCGGAACGCTTCACCGTCTCCACCTGTGCCGCCTGCGCCTCGGTCGACAGGTTGCGGTGCAACACGCCCATACCGCCGGCGCGGGCCATGGCGATCGCCATCCGCGCCTCGGTCACGGTGTCCATCGCCGAACTGACCAGCGGCACGTTCAGCCGGATCTCGCGGGTCAACTGGCTGGAGGTGTCCACCTGGCTCGGGATGACGTCCGATGCCGCCGGCAGCAGCAGCACGTCGTCGAAGGTGAGCCCGAGCATCGCCACCTTGTCGGGGCGATCTCCGCCGGTGCGCACGTGCCCTCCGGAATTTGTCATGCGGCTTTCGAACCTTTCCTTCGAACGTCGGTTGCGCTGGACCGTTCGGGCGCAGTCGCGCCGGGTGGAAAACCCACTACGCGCGCCCTGGCGAGTACCGATGCGTCGCAATTGCTAGGACTGAAACAATGCTCGATCCCCGGCGATGTATTCCCTCAGACCGCTCACCATGGTATCGGCTGCGCGTATGGGCGAGCGAACCTGGTGACTGTGACGGGTGGCGCAGACGGCCTCGCGCTGCGTACCGTGGACCTGTGCGTGATCAACTGCCCCCCGGTCTGCCGCCGGATCCGTTCGCCGGTGACCCCTCCGACCCCTCCGCCGCATTGGATGCGATCGAGCCGGGACAGCCCCTCGACCCCCACGAGCGGCTCGCCGTGGAAGAGGACCTCGCCGATCTCGCCGTCTACGAGGCGCTGCTCGCGCACCGCGGGATCCGCGGTCTCGTCGTCTGCTGTGACGACTGCCAGCAGGACCACTACCACGACTGGGACATGCTGCGCGCGAACCTGCTCCAGCTGCTCGTCGACGGCACGGTCCGCCCTCACGAGCCGGCTTACGACCCGGTTCCCGAGGCGTACGTGACCTGGGACTACTGCCGCGGCTACGCGGACGCGTCCATGAACGAGGCTCTGCACGGCGACAGCTTCGACGCCTGACCCGACCAACGACAACGGTCCGACAAGTTGCACTTGTCGGACCGTTTCGTTTTTCCAGCACGGTGTTTGTTCGAGCACAGTGATTGTTCGGGCTCGGCGCCGTCCGGGGCTTGCGCCGGCGCGGCCACTACCCGCCGCTGGGCGAGGTGTCCGGGACCAGGAGCTGACGCGTCTCGGTCAGCGGCTTCGACGTCGGGAAGAGCCGTGTGGTCGTCGCCGAGCCGGTCTCGACCGGGGTCGGAATCTCCGGTGTCGGCGACGGGACGGTCGTGACAGGTGGATTCGGCGTCGTCACCTCCACCGGCGGCGGAGTGGTCACCGGCACCTGCGTCGGCGGCACGATCGGCGCGATCAGGATCTCCGGCGGAACCGACGGCTGACTCGTCGTCTCGCTGCCCGGCAGCGTCGTCGGAGGCGGCGCCGGCAGCACGGTCGTCGGGATCTGGCCGCTCTGGCCACCGGTTGTCGTCGTGGTCGGAGCCGGGGTCGTGGCATTGGTCACGTCGGTCATCAGGCGGTCGTGCCAGGCGTTGAGCTCGTCGCGCTTCGCGGAGTCGTTGACGTCACCGACCCGCTTGCTCGCGGACTGCAGCACCGTCATCGCACCCTGGGCGTCGCCGGACTTGATCATCCGTTCCGCCTCTTCGAGGGTGTTCGCGGTGTCGATGCTCGCGACCGTCGAGTTGGCCCGCTCGGTGAACACGACTTCCTTGACCCGCCACAGCGGGTCGCCGGGCTGAGCGTTGTAGGAGAACACGGTCGCACCGGCCATCACGACGGCGATTGCAGCCGCTGCGCCCGCGACCGGGCGCAGCAGGCGCAGTCCGCCGCGCTGTGGGGACCGCCGACGACCCAGTTCGCGGTCGACCGCGGCGGCGGCCTCGTCGAGAGTCGGGCCTGCAGGCAGATCGGGGCCGACGATCTCGGCCCGCCAGCCGGCGAGGAGCGACGCGAGGCGGTACTCCTCCTCGGTGCTGGTCGCGACCTCGCCGCCACCGGCGAGCGCGTCGAGCAGGGCGTCGTCGCGCTGCACGGCGGCCAGGTCGAAGGGCTCGTCGCCGCGCACCTCATCGGCCAACGGATCGCCCTGGGGCAGGGTGAGATCGGCATCGGACGCATCATGACGCCGCGACCACTTGTCGTGACCGCGCTTGCTCCCCCTAGCCATACATCTCACCTGCTTTCGCTACTTCGGTCTTCAACTTCGCGAGCGCCCGGTGCTGGGCGACCCGTACTGCTCCGGCCGTACTTCCGACGGCCGCTGCCGTCTCCTCCGCGGACAGACCCACTACCAGTCGGAGGATGACGATCTCTCGGTGCTTCTCGGACAGCGTGCCGAGCAGCGCATTGACCTGCCTGCTTGTTTCGGAGTCCAGGGCGAGCTTCTCCGGACCCTCGTCCGAGGAGACGACGTCCGGCACCTCGGCCATCGACTCTGCGCGGTTGCGGCCGGCGTTTCGGTGCGCGTCCGCCACCTTGTGTGCGGCGATCCCGTACACGAACGCCATGAACGGGCGACCCTGATCCCGATACCGCGGCAGAGCGGTCATCACAGCCAGGCACACCTCCTGCGCCACGTCGTCCGCGGACAGGTGCCCCCGTTCCGCGGCTCCGACCCGTGATCGGCAGTACCGCACGACCATGGGTCGGACAACTTCCAGAACCCGAGCCAAGGCAACTCGATCGCCCTGCGCTGCGGCAGCGACTGCTGAGTCCAACTCCTCGCTCGTACTACTCATCGACAGTCTTTGTCCTGGCGTTACAGTGGCGCCCGTGTGACCGGACGGCCCCACCGATCGGTGGGACGTTTGAAGGATAGCGACCGACCCTCACGATTCCCTGAATCGCCCGCCTGCGCTGACGATTCGTGATTCGCAGCGCCGCCGGATCTCGTCGGCCTCCGGGCCTGGGGCCACTCCCCCGAGCAGCATCGAGGCCGCCCACTGCAGCGGGACCAGCCCGTGTTCCTCGCAGCGCGCCAGCACCCGGCGCGCGGGGTCCGCTGCCGCGGCCGGGTCGGCCCCGGCGCTGATCGCGGCGGCGAGCAGGAGTTCGGACTTGACCTGGTGCCGCACCGACGGCGAGTCGGCGGCCAGTTCCACCGCCGTTCCGGCGTGCCGGCGACCACGCGCGGAATCCCCCGCCGCGAGGGACATCTCGGCCGTCACCCAGTGCAGCCGGATCCGCTGCCGCCACAGCCGCGACTCCCCGCCCGGGAGCCCGGCACCGTCGATCAGCTCTTCGCACCGATCGAGCAACCGGAACCCGAGCGCCAACCGGCCGCAGCCGAGCGCATCGGCGGCCAGGCCCGTCAGCGCATCACAGCGGGCCTCGATGGCCGCCGCGGAGCGATCGTCGCCCGCCAGGACGAGAGCCCGGCCGTCGGATCCGGACGCGATCCGATGCCACCCGAGCTGACGCAGCAGGGACGCCTCGGTGCTCGCGGCCAGGGACGCGAGCACGGCACCCGGACGTTCGCGCCGCAGCGCCGCGAGTTCGGCGCGGGCACCCGCGTAGCGTCCCTGCCCGCCCAGTGCCACGGCCCGCAACCAGCGGTCGTGCGCCGAGCGCGCCTCGGGAAGCGCAGGGTGGCCCGGCGCCGGACCGAACGCGTGGTCGGTGAGGGACTCGGCTGTCGTCGCTGGCACGGGCGCAAGCGTAGGGCGCGCCCGACGGGCCGGTGAGCCGCAGCCCGCGGTTGGGGTCCGGACCGGGCCCGTCACGAAACGTTACCGACGAGTTTGTCGAGAGTTTCGATCACATTAAGATTTCGACTTGCAAAAGTATTGAACTCTTTCGCCTGCAGGCTTTGCCGATAACGACCGCTCTCGCACCGGTCCCCTGCACGGGCGATCCACCGGAACGCCATCACCTGCACGATCCCGCCCAGACCCGCCGCGACCGGCGCAAATAGCGCATACAGCCCGTCCCGATGACGTCGATGGACACTGACCAGGACATTCGCTCGACACCCGGACAAACAATCACGAAATTGTGTCGATGTCGATGAACGGATCGTTAATTCTCGCCGCAAGGGGTATGTAAATCACCACGTATTGAAACTGTTGACTCGATTTCCGGGCCGACTATAACGTTACCGTTGAAATTGATCGTGTGCGCGAGTGAACGACCTTCACCGCGGTGCAGGAAACGCGAAACGAGCGCTGTGTGCCCGAGCCGCCGACGTCAGGAGATGGAATGCCACAACCAAATCACCTCCCCGGCCCGAATGCCGACATCTGGGACTGGCAGATGCACGGACTCTGCCGCGGCGTCGACTCCGCGATGTTCTTCCACCCCGACGGCGAGCGTGGTCGCGCCCGAGCACAGCGCGAAATGCGGGCGAAGGAGATGTGCCGACAGTGCCCGGTGCTCGCCCAGTGCCGGAACCACGCACTGAGTGTGTGCGAGCCCTACGGCATCTGGGGCGGGATGTCCGAGGCCGAGCGCGAGGCACACACCCGGCGCTACCGGCAGCGGATCGCCTCCTGATCCGGCGCCACCGACACACGAAAGAGCCCCGGACGGGCACTCCCGTCCGGGACTCTTCGCGTCAGGTGAGACCTAGTGGCTGTGCCCGTGGCCGTGGCCGGCGTCCTCGACCTCGGCCGGCTTCTCGACAACGGCCGACTCGGTGGTGAGCACCATCCGCGCGACGGACGCCGCGTTGACGACCGCGGACCGGGTCACCTTGACCGGATCGACGACACCGTCGGCGAGCAGGTCACCGTAGGTCAGGGTCGCGGCGTTGAAGCCGTGGCCCTTGGGCGCCTCCGCCACCTTGCTGACCACGACGGCCCCGTCGAGGCCGGCGTTGGTGGCGATCCAGAACAGCGGTGCCTCGATCGCGGTGCGGACGACCTCGACACCGGTGGCCTCGTCGCCGGAGAGCGACGCCGCGAGGTCCACGAGGACCTGACCGGCCTGCACGATCGCGGAACCACCGCCGGGGACGATGCCCTCCTCGACCGCGGCCTTGGCGGCGTTGACGGCGTCCTCGACGCGGAACTTGCGCTCCTTGAGGTCGGTCTCGGTGGCCGCGCCGACCTTGATGACCGCGACGCCGCCGGCGAGCTTCGCGAGGCGCTCCTCGAGCTTCTCGCGGTCCCAGTCGGAGTCGGTGTTCTCGATCTCGCGGCGGAGCTGCCCGACCCGGGTGTCGATCTCGGCCTGGGTGCCTGCGCCCTCGACGATGGTGGTCTCGTCCTTGGTGACGACGACACGGCGCGCCGAGCCGAGCAGGTCGAGGCCCGCCTCCTTCAGCGACAGGCCGACATCGGTGTTGACGACGGTGCCCGCGGTGACGACCGCGAGGTCGTCGAGGAACGCCTTGCGGCGGTCACCGAAGTACGGCGCCTTGACGGCGACGGCCTTGATGGTCTTGCGGATCGAGTTCACCACGAGGGTGGAGAGGGCCTCGCCCTCGATGTCCTCGGCGATGATCAGGACCGGCTTGCCGGACTCGGCAATCTTCTCGAGCAGCGGCAGGAAGTCCGGCA
The DNA here is from genome assembly GCF_053589375.1 of Rhodococcus sp. NPDC003348. Classification (NCBI taxonomy): domain Bacteria; kingdom Bacillati; phylum Actinomycetota; class Actinomycetes; order Mycobacteriales; family Nocardiaceae; genus Rhodococcus; species Rhodococcus sp. NPDC003348. The sequence goes on along the minus strand of NZ_JBSFRT010000009.1, from coordinate 41,405 downwards.
GGGAGCTGATCTTGTCGCGGTAGAGCAGCACCAGCGCGTCCTCGAGCACGGCCTGCTGCGCGTCGATGTCGGTGATGAAGTACGGCGACAGGAAGCCCTTGTCGAACTGGACTCCCTCGGTGACCACGAGCTCGGTCTGCAGGGTGGAGGACTCCTCGACCGTGACGACACCGTCGGTGCCGACGCGGGTCATGGCTTCGCCGACCAGTCCGCCGATCTCCTCGTCGCGGGAGGAGACGGTGGCGACCTGCGCGATGGCCTCCTTGCCCTCGACCGGGGTGGCCGCGGCGAGCAGAGCCTCGGAAACGGCGTCGGCGGCCTTGGCGATGCCGGCGCCGAGGGAGATCGGGTTCGCACCGGCGGCGACGTTCTTGAGGCCGGCCTTGACGAGGGCCTGCGCGAGCACGGTGGCGGTGGTGGTGCCGTCACCGGCGACGTCGTTGGTCTTCGTCGCGACGGACTTGACCAGCTGCGCGCCGAGGTTCTCGAAGGGATCCTCGAGCTCGATCTCGCGGGCGATGGACACACCGTCGTTGGTGACGGTCGGACCGCCGAACGCCTTGGCCAGCACGACGTGCCGACCGCGGGGGCCGAGGGTCACCTTGACCGCGTCCGCGAGCTGGTCGACGCCGCGCTCGAGCGCGCGCCGCGCGGTCTCGTTGAATTCGATCTGCTTGGACATAAGTGCTGTTACTCCTGGGAAGGTCGGCGAGCCGTACCGGTGGAAACTGTTCCGTAACGCGGTCCGCCCCGGGTCCGTGGACGGGACGCCGGGGCGGAGGCACGTGGCTTACTTGGAGATGACAGCCAGCACGTCGCGTGCCGACAGGATCAGGTACTCCTGGCCGGCGTACTTGATCTCGGTTCCGCCGTACTTGCTGTAGATGACGGTGTCGCCCTCCTGGACGTCGAGCGGGATGCGCTTCTCGCCGTCTTCGTCCCAGCGGCCGGGGCCGACGGCGACAACGGTGCCCTCCTGGGGCTTTTCCTTCGCCGTGTCGGGGATGACCAGGCCAGAAGCCGTGGTCGTTTCGGCCTCGTTGGCCTGGACGAGGATCTTGTCCTCGAGCGGCTTGATGTTCACGCTCGCCACGATGAGCCCTCCACTTTCGGGGTTTTCGGCGCCCAGGGCTGCTCCCCGGGCAAGTCGGTTGTACTGCACGAATACGGCGCCCCACCTGGTCCCGTCGTCGCGGGTGCCGGAACCAGGTCGATGCCACCTAGCACTCTATACATGCGAGTGCCAGCGCTCAAGACATCGGACTGCTCGCGTCACCCGATTCGCCGCGGGCGAAATCGGAGGAGGTGAACGACCGGTGTCCTACAGTCGGCACCGTGGCAAACCTGAACAGACGTGGATTTCTCGGATTGGCCGGACTGGGCGCAGCGGGCGCGCTGGGGGTGGGAGCGTTCGGACGAGCCCCCTGGGGCACCTGGTACGCCGCCGCCGACACCCTGCCCGGCACCACCCTCGAGACGGTCGCCACTCCCCTCGGCACGACCGGCTACCGCTCGCTGACCGCGGGCCCGGGTTGGCCGATGATCGTCCGCGGCGAGCTCGCCGAGCCGAGGTCCGGCCGGGAGGACCGCCGCACCGCGCTGGCCTCGCTGGTGCAGCTGACCGATGTCCACATCGTCGATGCCCAGTCCCCGCTGCGGTTCGAATACGTGCACCCGTTCAACGGGTCGGCGTTCCGGCCGCAGGAGACGCTGACGACCCAGGGCCTGGTCTCGCTGGTCTCGCGGGTCAACGCGCTGGGCAAGGGTCCGCACACCCGCCGCGGCTTCGACGCGGTGGTGAGCACCGGCGACAACACCGACAACAAGGAACACGCCGAGCTCGGCTGGTTCCTCACCGCTCTCAACGGCGGCACCTTCGTTCCCAACACCGGCGCGAAGGACCGCTACGAGGGCGTGCAGAATTCGGGTGCGGAGCTGTACTGGAACCCGGAGTCCCCCCTCCGCGACATGTACAAGCAGGCCGGCTTCCCGCAGATCCCCGGACTGCTCGGCGCGGCACTCGCCCCGGTCACCAGTCCGGGCCTGAAGACGCCCTGGTACAGCGTGTTCGGCAACCACGACGACTCGGTGCAGGGCACCCTGCCGAGCGGCATCGGCCCCCTCGACGCGATGTACACCGGCTCCCTCAAGTTCGAGGTCCCCGATTCACCGGAGCAGGCCCGCGCCATCGACATCGCCACGAAGTTCGACCCCGCCGGGGTACCGGCAGCACTGGCCGCGATCACGACCCCGCCACGGCACGTCACCCCGGATCCGTCCCGCGCCCCGTTCACCCCGCGGGAGTACATCGCCGCCCACCTCGACCCGGCGAACACCGGACCCGGCCCGGTCGGACACGGCTTCGCCCCGGACGCCGGCGAGACCGGTATCGGCTACTACTCGTTCGAGATCGCCCCCGGCGTGGTCGGCATCAGCCTGGACTCGACCAACCGGGCGGGCTTCACCGACGGCTCGCTGGGCGAAGCCCAGTTCCGGTGGATCGAACGAACCCTGCAGGACGGCAGCAGCCGCTACCACGACGCCGACGGCCGTCCGGTCACACAGTCCCGCGACGACACCTGGTTCCTGGTGTTCAGCCACCACACCAGCGATTCGATGGGAAGTCTGCTGCCCGATCCGGAGAACCCGGGTGAGCGCAGGCACAGCGGCGCCGAACTGGTGGATCTGCTGCACCGATTCCCGAACGTGCTCGCCTGGGTCAACGGCCACACGCACGAGAACCGCATCACCGCGCGGCCGGGTGCGACACCGGTGCAGGGATTCTGGGAGATCAACACCGCCTCGCACATCGACTTCCCGCAGCACGCGCGGATCATCGAGGTGGCCGACAACGCGGACGGCACGATATCGCTGCTGACCACGCTGATCGAGGCCGACAGCCCGTACGAGGCTCGCCACGGCGACTTCTCCCCCGCCGGCCTGGCGTCGCTGTACCGGGAGCTCTCGTTCAACGACATCCACGCGGATGCCGCCGCGCTCGGCAGCGCGGGCGACCACAACACGGAGCTGCTCCTGCCCTCACCTCGCGCGTGACGAATACCGGATGGCCAGTATGCTTCCACCGTATGTTGCACGTGAAATGCAAGTGACGTAGCGTCCCTGACGTGCAGCTGACCAAGTTCACGGATCTCGGGCTGCGCGTGATGATGCGCCTGGCCGTCGCCCCCGGCGGCGGTGGACTGACCACGAGTCAGGTGGCGGACGAGATGTCGATTCCCTACACCCACACCACCAAGGTTGTGTTGCGGCTCAAGGAACTCGGCATGGTCGAAGCCCGCCGCGGTCGGGGCGGCGGGCTCTCCATCACCGAACGCGCCCGCGGAACCTCCGTCGGCTGGCTGACCCGGCAACTCGAGGGTGACGACGAGGTCGTCACCTGCGACGGCACCACCCCGTGCCCGCTGCGGCACGGTTGCAAGCTGCGCAACGCCCTGCGCCGGGCGCAGGACGCGTTCTACGACGCACTGGACACCATCACGATCGACGACCTCGTTCGCGAGCCCGACGCCCGGGTCCTGCTCACCCTGTCCACGCGACCGGCCGAGATCTAGCCGGCCACTGGTCCGCTCCGGTCGTCTCCGTCGCCGCGGCGCCGCCGGCCGGCCCGCACCGCGGCGGTGATCACCCGCACTCCGATCGCGAGCAGCACCAGGTTGCCCACGATCTGCACCGACACCACCGCCCGCGCGGTCTCGGTCTCGGCGACGATGTCGCCGAAGCCGACGGTGGAGAAGCAGACGAGGGTGAAGTACAGGGCGTCGATCCGCGACAGCGATTCGTTGAAGCTGTCGACGACCCCCTGCGACATCAGGTGATAGATCGTCGCGTAGGCCAGCAGGTAGGTCGGCACCGAGATCGCGAGCGCCTCGATCGACTGCACACCCGGATACCGAGCGGTGACGATTCGCCGGATCTGCCAGACGAACACCGCGAGAACCACTAGGAGGCACAGCAGCAGGCCGCCCAGCGCCGACATGGTCGACAGGTCGTTCAGTGGCACCAGGAAGTACACGACGACCAACAGCACCGCGCTGATCACCGGCCGCAGGACCGCGCGCCGGATCAGCGTGCGCCGCGTCGCCCTGGGCAGGGATGCGAACCCGTCCCGCACCGGGACGTCGCGGCCCCCGGCAGGGACCTCTCGGTCCCCGTCAGTGGACATCGCCCCGGTCCGACGACTGGCTGACGGTGACGGACAGGCCCGGGTCGGTGGCGACGGTCAGCGGCGAGGGGGTCGCTCCCCCGGCGATGACGTGGGCACCCAATGCGGCGATCATCACGCCATTGTCCGTGCACAGCCGTGGTTTCGGGATACGAAGCGTCAAACCGGCCGCGGCGCACCGTTCCTGCGCCAGGGATCGGATCCGCGAGTTGGCGGTCGCGCCGCCGCCGAGAACGAGGGTGTCGACCCCGACGTCCGTGGCCGCTCGCACCGCTTTCATGGTCAGCACGTCGGCGACGGCCTCCTGGAACGACGCCGCCACGTCCGGGATCGGGACCGGCTCGCCGGCCCGTTCCTTGGACTCGACGTAGCGGGCCACCGCCGTCTTGAGTCCGGAGAACGAGAAGTCGTGCCGGGCGTCGCGCGGACCTGTCATGCCGCGGGGGAACGCGATCGCCTTGGGATCTCCGTCCTGCGCGGCGGCATCGAGGGCGGGCCCGCCCGGGAAGCCGAGACCGAGCAGACGGGCGACCTTGTCGAACGCCTCCCCTGCCGCGTCGTCAACGGTGGTGCCCAGTTCCTCGATCGGCCGGGCGAGGTCACGCACGTGCAGCAGGTGGGTGTGACCACCGGAGACCAGCAGCGCCACGCACGGCGGCATCGGCCCGTGCTCGAGGGTGTCGACGGCGACGTGCCCACCCAGATGGTTGAGCGCATAGAACGGCACGTCCCACGCGGCCGCGTACGCCTTCGCCGCGGCGGCGCCGACGAGCAGGGCCCCGGCCAGCCCGGGGCCGATGGTGACGGCCAGCGCGTCGGGCTTGGCGATCCCGGCCTGCGCCAGTGCGCGTCGCATCGTCGGGACGATCGCCTCGAGGTGCGCCCGCGAGGCGACTTCCGGGACCACGCCGCCGTAGCGGGCGTGCTGATCCACACTCGACGCGACCTCGTCGGCGAGCAGCTCGCAGGTGCCGTCCTCGCGCCAGCGGACGATGCCGACTCCTGTTTCGTCACAGGAGCTCTCGATACCCATCACGATCACGACTGCGGCTCCTCCGACTGTGTCGACCGCCCCGGCCGGCGCATCGTGTATGCGTCGGCCCCGCTGGGCTGATAGTAGTTTCGGCGGGTTCCCACGATCTCGAACCCTTCCCGCCGGTAGAGGGTGATCGCCGCGTCGTTGTCGGTGCGCACCTCGAGGAAGACCGGACCGCCGTACCCGTCGGCGAGACGCAGGAGTTCATCCAGGAGCAGTGAGCCGAGCCCGCGGCGGCGGTGCGCCGGATCCACACCGATCGTGTGGACCTCGAACTCCGCGTCGGTCACGGTGCCCAGCAACGCGATTCCCGCGTAGCCGACGACTGCGCCGGCCTCGTCCCGCACCACGAAGTAGTGGTTGTGCGGGTGCGCGAGCTCGGACCGGAACGCGGCAGCACTCCACGGACCGTCCCCGGCGAAGAGCAGGGTTTCGAGTTCGGCGCAGCGCTCCGCGTCGGCAGGTCGCATCTCGGTGAGCGCGTAGCTCATTTCTTGCGATCCGCCATCTCGACCGCATCGGGGCGCCGAAGATACAGCGGCACAAGCGGTTCCGGGTTCACACCGGTGAGAATCGCGGGTGCCGCCACGGCGACCAGTCCGGCGGGCGAGGGCGTCTGCACGTCCACCACCGGCAGGTCGAACAGGTCCGCGTGCACGGCCGACCCCGCCACCACCACCGACGGCTGCGGCTCGACGTCGGCGGGCTTGTTCACCGCGGGGCCTTCGACTCGCCGGCCCCCGGAGTAGCGCGCCCAGTACACCTCACGACGCCGGGCGTCGGTGACCACCAGGAGATCTCGCCGGTCCGCGGCGGTCGCATCGGCCGCGACGGCATCGAGGCTGCACACCCCGTGCACCGGGATGCCCAGCGCATCGCCGAAGGCGGCGGCGGTCGCCATGCCGACTCGCAGGCCGGTGAACGGGCCGGGCCCGACACCGACGACGACGGCGTCGAGGTCGGCCGGGACGTGACCGGACTCGGTCAGGCACTCGAGGATGTGCGGGGTCAGCACCTCCGCGTGGGCGCGGGCATTGACGGTGATGCGGTGGGCCAGGGTGCGCGGGGAAGCGCCGTCGAGGCGGACCACCCCCGCGGTCACGGCCGGGGTGGCGGTATCGACAGCGAGAACGAGCACGGCTATCGAGGGTACTCGCACGTCAGTGCGGTAATGACGGCGGCGGTGTTCACGAGACCCAACCCCACTGCGCCGTGCGGACATCGGACTCCGGTTCGCGGCGCAGCCGCACCAGCAGGTGCCGGTCCGCGAGATGCTCGACGATCCCCTCGCCCCACTCGACCACGACGACCGCACCCGCCAGATCGGTGTCCAGGTCGAGGGCGTCGAGTTCGTCGAAGGTGGCGGAGCGCTGCGCCCCCAGGCCGAGCCGGTAGGCGTCGACGTGCACCATCGCGACCGGGTCTCCACCACCGGGGCGCACGCCGGGCCGGTGCTCACGGGCGATGATGAACGTCGGGGAACTGACCCGGCCCTGCACCCCGAGCCCAGCGGCGATTCCCCGCGCCAGCGCCGTCTTCCCGGCCCCGAGCGGCCCGTCGAGCACCACCAGGTCGCCGGCGCCGAGTTCGACCGCCAGCCGCCGGCCGAACGCCTCGGTGTCCTCCACCGTCGGGAGGTGGATGAGGGTGTGCCCGGATTCAGCCACCGACGCTTTCCTTCCATTCGAGGTCCTGGTCGGCGACGGCCCGCGTCACCAAGCGGTCGATCGAGTCGGTGACCCGGATCGGGAACTCCAGCTGCACCAGGTGCCCGGCCGAAACCACCCGCACCAGTTCGGAGTTCGGCAGTGCGTCGGCCAGCGCCTGCGACTGCACGAACGGAATGACCATGTCCGCATCTCCGCACAGGACCAGCGCGGGCAGGTCCCCGAGTACCGGCAACGCGGCCGATTCGTCGTGCAGTTCCAGCGATTTGAGGAAGTTGACGATTGTCGTCACGGACGTCTCGTTGAGCATGCTCTCGGAGAATCGCTGCAGCGACGGGCTCACCTCGGTGCCGAAGGAGGCCGCCCGCAGGATCGGCGAGATGATCGCGCGGGCCGCGCCGCGGCCCAGCTGGACGACACCCGGTGCGGTGCGCACCGCGAGCCGGAACGCGTCGATCACCGGGTTCTGCAGGTTGCGGCTCAACCCGGTCTGGTTCAGTCCGGCGGCGGCGGTCGAGAGCAGTCCCACGCCGATCACGTGGGTGCCGAACAGTTCCGGAACCTGGCGTGCCAGCGACAGGATCGTCATCCCGCCCATCGAATGCCCGACCAGGACAACCGGACCGTTCGGCGCGACGGTCCGGAGGACGGCGTGCAGGTCACGGCCCAACTGCCCGACCGAACAGGACTCGGGGCTCGGGGTGCCGGAGCGTCCGTGCCCGCGCTGGTCGTAGAACACCATCCGTACCGCATTCCCCCAGCGTCGGCGCAGCTGCCGTCGCTGGAAGTGCCACGAATCCATCCGCAGGCAGTAGCCGTGCACGAACACCACCGTCAGCGGCGCGTCGGCAGGCCCGACCTCGCGGGTCGCCAGGGTCACGCCGTCGTCGGCGACGACCATGCTGCCACGGTCGCTCTCGAGCAGGCCGAAGTCCTCGTCCGCGTGCCGGTCCCGCCTGCGTCGGCTCGGCTCGGTTCTGTGGTGCACGGCCCGCACGCCGGCCAGCGCCCCGACCGCGGTCGCGACTCCGGCCCCGCCGATCGCACCGCGGCGTCCGAACGGCATCACCGCCAAACCTGCTCGTCACCGGTGTAGCTGCGCACGACGCGTCCGCGCACCCCGGTGACCACCTCGTAGTGGATGGTGTCGAGGGCGTCGGCCCAGTCCTGTGCGACGGGCTCGCCGCTCTCGCCGGTACCGAACAGGACCGCGGTGTCGCCCTCCGCGACCGGGCCGGGGTCGGTCCCGAGATCGACGACGACCTGGTCCATGCACACCCGACCGATCTGCGGGTAGCGGCGCGACCCGATCTGCACCTCGAACCGGCCACCGAGCGCGCGCGGCACACCGTCGGCGTACCCGACGGGCAGCAGGGCCACAGTGGTGTCGTGCGGGGCGATCCAGGTGTGCCCGTACGACACCCCGGCACCGGCCGCGACCTTCTTGACCAGTGCGACCCGGGCGCGCAGCTCCATCGCGGGCCGCAGTCCGAACCCGCCGAGTTCCGGCACCGGGGACAGCCCGTACAGCGCGATGCCGGGGCGAACCATGTCGAACCGCAGATCCGGTCGGGTCAGCGCGGCCGCCGAGTTGGACAGGTGCACGCGATCGACCCGCATCCCGAGCCGGGCGGCCCGGTCCACGGCGTCGCGCAGCACCTGCGCCTGCGCGTCGATGACGGGGTGGTGCGGCTGGTCGGCGTGCGCGAGGTGGGAGAACACGCCCCCGAGCCGCACGGCGCCCTCGGACTGCGCGCGGGCCAGTCCGTCGAGCAGCTCGTCGAGTTCCGTCGCGGACACACCGTTGCGGTTCAACCCGGTGTCGACCTTCAGCGTCACGCCCGCCGTGGTTCCGACCGTGCGAGCGGCGGCGACCACCGCGTCCAGGTGCCGGGGCGAGGAGACGGCGAGTTCGACGTCGGCGGCGATGGCGGCACGGAAATCGGTGTCGGCGGTGTGCAGCCACGACAGCACGGGCGCCGTGATTCCTGCCGCACGCAGGGTGAGTGCCTCGCCGACGGTGGTGACGCCGAGTTCGGAGGCACCGGCAGCGAGCGCGGTCCGCGCCACCGGGACGGCTCCGTGGTTGTAGGCGTCGGCCTTGACCACCGCCATCAACGCGGCGTCACCGGCGTGCTCGCGCAGCAGCCGAACGTTGTGGGCGATCGCGTCGAGGTCGATCAGCGCCTCCGCTTGCGGTGACGTTTCGGACAAACCGGATTCCTTCGGTGGGACGGACTCCGTACGGTCACTGTGCGCGGTGATGGTCATGATGCGTCAATCCTGCCACCACCTGCCGTTATGCCCAATGACCTCGCTCACTGTCGAGGTCACGGATTGACCACACGCTGCGCGCGAAGGATGCGGATCGCGGACCTGACCTGCTCCGACAGGGCCCCGGCCGAGATCGGTGCGAGCACCTCCGATCCTTCGCCCGCAGCCAGGGCCGCGGCCAGGGAGTGGGCCCGCGCGCCCATCGCGGCGGCGGTCGAGGCATCCAGCCCCGTCGACATCAGCGCCCCGATCACCCCAGAGAGGACGTCCCCGGAACCGGCGGTCGCGGCCGCGGAACCGCCCGCCTCGTTGACCAGGACCTGGCCCTCGGGGTCGGCGATCACCGTCGAGCGTCCCTTCAGCAGTACGGTCACCCCCCACCGGGCCGCCAGGGCCCGGACGTGGCCGACCCGGTCGTCGGCCGGATCGATGCCGGCCAGTCGGGCGAACTCACCGGCGTGCGGCGTCAGCAGGGTGGGTGCGGTGCGCCCGGCGACCAGCGCCGGCTCGGCGGCGAGCACGGTCAGCCCGTCGGCGTCAACGAGGACCGGCAGATCCGACGCCAGCGCGGCGCGCAGAAGTTCGCGGGCGGCGTCCCCGGTACCGATCCCCGGCCCGACCACCCATGCCTGCACCCGGCCGGCGTCCGCGAACGTCTCGGCGGCCACGACCTCCGGCCAGCGCGAAAGAACCTGCGGGGCGGCAGTTCCCACGTACCGGACCATGCCGGACGTGGCGGCGACCGCGCCGCCGCAGCACAGCACCGCGGCGCCCGGATAGCGGTCGCTCCCAGCGACCACACCCACGACGCCCTGGCTGTACTTGTCGTCCACCGCACCGGGCAGCGGCCACCGCACCCCCACCTCGTCCGGGGTGAGCGCGGCGATCGCCGCGGGCGGCAGGTCCAGCCCGATGTCGACGAGTTCGACCCGCCCGCACCGCGCGCCGGCGAGCACGTGCACCGGTTTCAGCGCACCGAAGGCCACGGTCACCGCGGCGGTCACGGCGGGCCCCGCGGTGGCACCCGTGTCGGGGTCCACGCCGCTCGGCAGGTCGACCGCGACGATCGGCGCGGAGATGCCTGCCACCAGCGCGGCCGCCGCCGGTCGCAGCGGCCCTCGGCCCGAGATCCCGACGATGCCATCGAGGACCAGGTCGGGATCCCCCACCTCCTCGTCCACCCGGCCCCCGGCCGCACGCAGCGCGGCGAGTCCCGGACCGTGCGCGCGGGCGGGATCGAGGAGGACCGCCCGCACGGCCACCCCGCGCCGTCGGAGCATTGCGCCCGCCCACAGCGCGTCGCCGCCGTTGTCCCCGGACCCGACCAGCAACGTCACCGACCTTCCCGCGACACCACCTGTGCGCGAGCGCAATTCGGCTGCGGCCACGCCGGCCAGGCCGTGTGCGGCCCGGCGCATCAACGTGCCCTCCGGCAGTGCCGCCAGCAGTGGCGCCTCGGCGGCACGGACTTGCGAGGTCGTGTGGAACCGGCGCACCGGACATTCCTCCCGATCGATCGATACGACGAGACGACCGTATCGAGAGGTCTACGCTCGGTCCATGCGTGCACTCGCGACCTCGACCGCCACCGCACTGCTGCTCCTCGGGACGCTGGCCGGCTGCGGCGACTCCACCGACACTCCGTCGACGGTGCCGACGCCGTCCGCGGAGGCGACGTTGCCCGCCGACACCACGGTGGTGCGGGTCGCGGGGATGGCGTTCACCCCGGCCACGGTCACCATCAGGGTCGGACAGTCGGTCACCTGGCAGTTCGACGACAACGCGATCCCGCACAACGTCACCGGCACCGGCGCCGCCGCCACGGAACTCAAGAGCCCGATCCTGGCCAGCGGCACCTACACCAAGCAGTTCGACACGCCGGGCACCTACGCCTACGAGTGCACACTGCACCCGAACATGACCGGAACCGTCGTCGTCACCGACTAGACCACTCGGTCGAATTGCCGGTTTCGCCCGATTGGATCCGGGACTACCCTCATAACATGAACACGATTCGGGTCGCCATGTCGTGTGCCGCGGCAGCCGCCCTGATCTCCTTCGCCACACCGGTCACCGTGCTCGAGGCCTCGGCGCAAACCGGGACCGAGTACACCGTTCAGGTCACCCAGATGGCCTACCGGCCGTCGACTCTCCGGATCCACGTGGGCGACACCGTGACGTGGGATTTCAGCGACGCCAGCAGCGCGCACAGTGTCACCGCCACCCAGCGGGGCACCACGCACGACTACTTCGACAGCGGCACCATGACCGGCGGCTATTACACCCACACGTTCAGCCAGCCCGGCACCTACCCGTACCGGTGCAACGTGCACACCAGCATGGGCGGCACGATCGTCGTCGGCTAGGGCGCCGACGCGCCCGTGTGTGCTCTTCGCCCTCGGGCGGGCGGGGCCCCCTCTGGGGAGAAGAGCACTCACGGGCGGCGGAGCCGAGTGTCACTCGACCGTGACGGACTTGGCCAGGTTGCGGGGCTTGTCGACGTCGTAGCCGCGGGCGCGAGCGATCTCGGCCGCGAACACCTGCAGCGGCACGGTGGACAGCAACGGCTGCAGCAGCGTCGGTGCCGCGGGGATCTCGATGAGATGGTCGGCATGCGCGCGCACCATCTCGTCGCCCTCCTCCGCGATCACGATCGTGCGGGCACCACGAGCCTTGATCTCCTGGATGTTCGAGACCAGCTTCGAGTGCAGCACCGCCCGCCCCTTCGGGGACGGCATCACGACGATGACCGGCAGGCCCTCCTCGATCAGCGCGATCGGCCCGTGCTTGAGCTCACCGGCGGCGAAGCCCTCCGCGTGCATGTACGCGAGCTCCTTGAGCTTGAGCGCACCCTCGAGGGCCACCGGGTATCCGACGTGCCTGCCGAGGAACAGCACCGTCGACGCATCGGCGAACTCGCGTGCCAGTGCCCGCACCGGCTCGACCGTCTCGAGCACCCGACTCACCAGGGCGGGCATCGCCTCGAGTTCGGCGTACTCGCGCGCCACCTCGTCCGGGTACTTGGTGCCGCGCGCCTGCGCGAGGGCAAGCCCGACCAGGTAGTTGGCGGTCACCTGGGCGAGGAACGCCTTCGTCGACGCGACGGCGATCTCCGGACCGGCCCGGGTGTAGAGGACGGCGTCGGCCTCGCGAGGAATCTGAGCGCCGTTGGTGTTGCAGATCGCAAGCACACGGGCCTTCTGGTCCTTGGCGTGCTTGACCGCCTCGAGCGTGTCGGCGGTCTCGCCGGACTGCGAGATCGCGACGACCAGCGTGGACCGGTCCAGGACCGGATCCCGGTAGCGGAACTCGCTGGCGAGTTCCACCTCGACGGGCAGTCGGGTCCAGTGCTCGATCGCGTACTTGGCGAGCAGGCCGGAGTGGTAGGCGCTGCCGCAGGCGACGACGAAGACCTTGTCCACGTCGCGCAGCTCCTGGTCGGACAGCCGCTGCTCGTCGAGCACGATCTTGCCGTCCTCGAAATGACCGAGCAGGGTGTCGGCGACCGCAGAGGGCTGCTCGTCGATCTCCTTGAGCATGAAGTAGTCGTGGCCACCCTTCTCGGCGGCCTCGAGGTCCCAGTCGATCCGGAACGGATGCCCGGTCGACTCGTTGCCGGCGAAGTCGGTGATCTCGTAGCCGTCCGCGGTGATCACCACGACCTGGTCCTGGCCGAGCTCGATCGCGTCGCGGGTGTGCTCGATGAACGCGGCGACATCGGAACCGACGAACATCTCGCCGTCGCCGACACCGACCACGAGCGGGGTGGAGCGGCGAGCGGCGACGATGGTGTCCGCGTGGTCGGCGTGCGTGAACACCAGCGTGAACGCACCCTCGAGGCGACGGAGCACCTTGTGCGTGCTGGCCACGAAATCGCCGGCCGTGTCGCCCTCGGCGTACGCCTGCGCGACGAGGTGCACCGCGACCTCGGAGTCGGTGTCGCTGAGCAGTTCCACCCCGGCCGCCTCGAGCTCGTGGCGCAGCGGGGCGAAGTTCTCGATGATGCCGTTGTGCACGACGGCGAGCTTGCCGCTCGCATCGCGGTGCGGGTGGGCGTTGCGGTCGGTGGGGCGACCGTGGGTGGCCCACCGGGTGTGGCCGATGCCGGTGGTGCCGGCGAAGCGTTCCGCGCCGACCTCGGCCAGCTCCGCCGTCAGGTTGGCCAGCTTCCCAGCCTTGCGTTCGACCGCGAGGCCGCCCGCGCCGTCCAGGACCGCGATCCCGGCGGAGTCATAGCCGCGGTACTCCATCCGCCGCAGCGCCTCCACCACGACGTCCAGGGCCTGGCGGTGGCCGACATATCCCACGATTCCGCACATGGCTCCCAAGCCTACTGGGCACCGGAACCCAGATCAGTTCGGACCCGCGGGACCCTTGCCGAATCGCGCAGTGCACACGCCGTCCTTCAGCGTGACCGCGATTTGCAGCAGGTTCGCTCCGCCGTCGACCGGCAGCAACGGCGAACTGTAGTTGGCGCACGTGTCGGCTTTCGGATCCTGGACGGGGACCGGCGCCGCGATCTCGAACCACGGGCCGATCCCGAAGTTGTCGTTGACGAGCAGCACCCGGCCGCTGCGTCCGTCCCGTTTGCCGTCCCGGTCGATCAGGGCCTGCCCGCCGAGCACCAGTCGGGTGCCGTTCGGTCCGCCCGCCAACGCCGTGAGGAACGGCGAGTGCTTGAGCATGCTGCCGTCGTCGGCGACCACCTGGACGCCCGGGTCGAAGGTGCCGTTGCCCCACCAGATCCCGGTGTCGGAGAACTTCAGATACGGCGTGCAGCGGTCGCCGCCCTGCTCACACATCTCGTGGGTGGACGCCAGACGCCCGTCCGGCAGGCGCGCGATGGTAGCCATGCCCGGACGCAGGCTCTGTTCGTCGTTGGCCTGCACCACGTGCCTGCCCCACCAGTTCACGCCGTCGAGGGTGGCCACCCGGCTCAGCACCTGCGAGTGGCGCGGGCGCTCGGTCTCGTCGGCGTAGTACAGCCACAGCAGGCCCGCGTCGACGGTGAACTCCGGTTCCCAGACGCCGCCGTCTCCCGAGGACCTCGCCGCGACGCCGAGGGGACTCCAGTTGCGGCCGCCGTCCGCGCTGGACCAGACCTTGATACCGACCTTCCGGTCGGTGCCTGCCAGATAGCCGACGGTGCCCGCCCACAGCAGGGTGCCCGCAGGCAGGAAGCCCACCTGCTGCGGCATCTCGAAGATGGTGGCGCAGCACTGGCCGCCGATCGCTTCGGGATCACGCACCGCACCGATCGGATGGAAGCTCACGCCCTCGTCGGTGCTCTCCATGATCTGCGTGAAGTCGCCCTGTGCGTCCCGTGTCGTCAGCGAGGCGACGATCGCCCCGGAGTCGAGCCGGACCAGGCGCGGATACTGTCCGACGCCGAGGACCGCGGGCTCCGGCTCGGCGGGTCCGGGCGGGGCGGCGACAGCACCGGTCGGCAGGGTGCCGACAGTCAGCAGGAGCAGGAACACCAAAGTCAAGACGCGGGCCGTTCGCCGCATGCGCACCGTCCTTACCGTGAGGAGGCGTCAGTCAAACAGAGGCGGCCCCTCGATTGCGGGGGTTCCGCGAAACTGGTCCCCGCCGGCGTGGATCGTCAGTCGCAGTCGGTCAGGAAGCGGGCGAATGCCGGCCACATGGTGTCGCGGGCGCTGCGCCCGGTGAGCACCCCGAGGTGACCTCCCGGATACACGCCGTAGCGCACGGCGGGCGCACCGCCGAGCAGGTCGGTCAGGTGCCGGACGGCGTGCTTCGGTGCCAGCCCGTCACCGCTGCCCGCGACGACCATCACCGGCACGTCGATCGCGTCCAGGTTCACCTGCCTGCCACCGATCTGCATGTGCCCGGTGGCGAACTCGTTGGACCGCATGACGACGTGATACAGCTGGCCGAAGGTCCGGCCCGGGTAGGCGTACATGCTGCTCATGAACCGGTCGACGGCCTCGATCTGCTCGAGGTGGTCGCGATCGTCCAGGTTCGCCAGCACCGTCCACGGCCGCGTGAGGTACTTGTCCACGCTCGCCGCCTTGAAGCCGAGACTGGTCAACGGCGCCGGGATCGTGCCGACGAGGCGGTACAGGGGGGCGACGGTGAACGGCCCGAACAACCGGTCCAGTGGACGCAGCGTCGCGAACAGCGGCACCCGACGCAGGTCGAACGGGCTCGCGATCGGTGTCAGCGATCGCAGCGGCAGACCGGGATGTGCCGCTGCGGCGTACACCGCGAAGATCCCACCGAGCGACCAGCCGGCCAGGTGTACGTCGGATCCGCCTGCATCGTCGCTGACCACCCGGACGGCGTCCGGCACAACGCCGTCGACCCAGTGCTCGAATCCACGGGAACGGTCCGCGAAGTTCACCGGCCCGTAGTCGACGACGTACACGTCCCGGCCGGTCTCCTTCAGGTATTCGACGAGACTGCAGCCGCGTCGCAGGTCGAAGGCGATCGACGTGGCGGCCAGCGGGGTGACGAGCAGGACCGGCGCGCCGGTGGCCTCGCGCTCGGTGGACCGGAAGCGGCGGATGGTCCGTTCCGCGTTCGTGTCGACGATCTCGGACTCGGTCGGACGCAGATCCGCCAGTCCGCCGGAGTCGATCCGGTCCCGGACGTTCACCACTGCCTGCGTCAGGTCCCGCGGTACCGGAACCGGAATGCCAAACACCCTGATCGTTTCCTCTCTCTGCCGCCGTTTCCGGCTGGGGACGACCCGGCCTTCGAACACCACGGCCCGGCAATCGGATACGGTCGTGCACGTGGCGCCGACTCCGAAGACCCTGGCCTCCCGTCTATCCAAGCGTGGACCCCATCCGGTGCTGCGCGGTGACCTCGCCTTGGCGGGTCTGCCCGGCGTGGTGTACACCCCCGCCGAGGGCTTCGGACTGCCCGCGGTCGTGTTCGGGCACGGTTGGATGACCGGCGCCGACCGCTACCGGGAGACCCTGACCCACCTGGCGTCGTGGGGAATCGTCGCGGCCGCCCCGGACACCCAGCGCTCTCCGGTCGCATCGCACCTCACGCTCGCCGCGGACCTGCGCAGTGCCGCCGACATCTGCACGGGTGTCCGGCTCGGTCCGGGCAAGATCAGCGTCGCGCGAGACCGGGTGGCGTTCGCGGGGCACGCGATGGGCGCCGGTGCCGCCGTGATCGCTGCCGCCGACCACGGCGCCCCCGCTGTGGCCGCGGTGTTTCCGGCACCGACGACGCCCCCGGCGGAGAAGTACGCGGCCCGCCAGTCCGGACCCGCGCTGATCCTGGCGGCCGCCGAAGACCTGGATTCGATGAACTGCAACGCCCGCTCCCTCGCCGCGGCCTGGGGTGGGCAGGCGATCCTGCGCGGAGTCGACAAGGCGTCCGGCAACGGGCTTCCAGAGGGCCGGGCCCTGCTCGGAGCCCTGGGTCTCGGCGGCTCGAAACGGAGTACCCAGCGCACCACCCGGGCCCTGCTCACGGGCTACCTGCTCTACCACCTGACCGGCGAGACGGAGTACGCACCGTTCGCGACCCCGGGCGTCGAGATCCCGCACACCACGCTGGTTTCCGAGGTCGAGGAGCCGCATCACACGAGCCAGCTGCTGCGCGGGTAACCGGCCCCACCGTCACCCGGGTCCACTTCACCCGTGGGCACGGACTCGGCCGGACGGGTGGGCACCGCCTCCCCCGCAAGGCGTTCGGCCTCCGCGCTCGCGCGCTCGGCTCGGTCGAGCGCCGCGGCCAGCACTGCCCGCAAGTCCTCGAGATTCACAGCTGTCCCGCAGCGGCCAGTTCCGCACCGGTTGCGGAGTCGCCGGGGAGATCCGCGGGCGGCACAGCGACCCGCGGACGATCGCGCTGCGGCACCGCGCCCGACCCGAATCCGAGCGCGCCGGGAACGTCGACCGGAGGGGGTATCGGAGGATCGGCCACGTCTGCGGGATCGGGCGGGGCCGGAGGATCGACCAGTCCCCTGAGCACCGAATCCTGTTGCACCCCGGGCTCTTCCTGCGGCACGTCACTTTCCCGAGGCACGGCGGCCTCCTGCGGGGCGGCGGCCTCCTGCGGGGCGGCGGCCTCCAGCGGCGCCGCACACTCCTGCGGCACGGCGACCTCCCGCGGCCCCGAGGCCGGGGTCTCGAGCCATTCGTCCGCCGCCGGCTCCACATCTCCGCCGACCGCGTCGAGCGCTTCCTCGACCACGGTTCGTGCCCCGTCGACGACGAGGTGAATCACCGCGAACAGGTCCGTCAGCGCGCTGCTGCGGGCCCGCATGTACGGCGCGACCGCGCTGTCGACCCGGCCCGGGTCCGGCCCGGCGCCGGGTCCGTCCCCGGCAACGGACCCGAGCCGCTCCACGAAGTCCGCCTGTGCCGCCAGCGCGTCGCGGATCAGGTCTGCGGCACCGTCGAGTGTCTCCGCCGCAGCCGCGACCGCCGCACAGTCCGCGCGGGCCCGGTCGAGTCGACGCCCCAGTGCGGCGAGCGCCGCATCGGCCGCCTCCCCCGCCCAGCCCGCGGCCAACCGTGCCACCGCGTGTTCCTGGGCGAGCAGGTGCGCCCGCATGACGGCGGCGGTGGAGCGGAAGACCTCGGCGTCGGCGTGCAGGGGTCCCGGGTCGACCGCGCGGTGCACCCGGTACCGACCCAGGCCGTCGTCGCGGCTCACGACCCCGACCGCCGCACGCTCGAGGCCGCGGCCCCGTCCTGCTCTGCGTAGCGATCCGCGGTGAGGGACAACCGGGCCGCATCCGCCCCGGTTCTCTGTGCCCACGCGCGCACCACGCTGGCCAGTCGCCCGTGGTCGTGCGTCACCGTCGCGTCCACGCGCTCGGCGAGGCGCATGAGTTCCGCTACCGAATCCATCAGCGCCGCGGCCACCGCGCGGACCGTCTCCTCGTCGAACTCCAGTTGACCGTCACCCACCTGAACCCCCGCTGTCGTATGGGGCGGCTCCGCTTCGCTGCGCGCCCGCCGACTACACCGTCACGGTGTCAGACGCAGCGGACCCCGCCTCGGTTCCGCGTGAACCGGAACAATCGGCGGACGTGGGAGGCGCGAGCGGGCGAGGACCGGTCGAGTTCTAGACCGAGGCGACCCGGTCGGCGAGACCGTCGGCCAGCGCGCGGGCGACCTCGATCTCGGTGGCCTCGACCATGACCCGCACCAGCTGCTCGGTCCCGGACGGGCGCAGCAGCACCCGGCCGGTGTCTCCCAGTCGGCGCTCGGCCTCGGCGACGGCGTCGAGTACCGAGGGTGCGACGGCGACCGCGGCCTTGTCGGTGACCTTCACGTTGACCAGCACCTGCGGCAGGGTCCGCATGACGGTCGCCAGCTCCGCGAGGGTCGACCGGGTCTGCGCCATCCTGCTCATCAGCCGCAGGCCGGTCAGCACGCCGTCCCCGGTCGTGCCGAATCCGGGCAGCACGACGTGCCCGGACTGTTCGCCACCGAGGCTGAAGCTCCCGGCGCGCAGTTCTTCGAGGACGTAGCGGTCACCGACGGCGGTGGTGCGGACCTCGATGCCCGCCTCGCGCATGGCGATGTGCAGGCCGAGATTGCTCATCACGGTCGCGACGAGGGTGTTGTCGGCGAGTTCGCCGGAATCGCGCATGGCGACGGCGAGGATCGACATGATGACGTCACCGTCGATGACCGAACCGGTCGCGTCGACGGCGAGGCAGCGGTCGGCGTCGCCGTCGTGGGCGATGCCGAGGTCGGCGCCGTGCTCGACCACCGCGGCCCGCAGGTCCTCGAGGTGCGTCGACCCGCAGCCGTCGTTGATGTTGTAGCCGTCCGGGGCGCTGTGGATCTCGACGACGGTCGCGCCCGCGGCCCGGTAGGCGGCGGGGCCGACGACGGATGCGGCGCCGTTGGCGCAGTCCACGACGACGGTCAGCCCGGTCAGCGGATGCGCTACCGCCGCCTCCAGGTGCGTGAGGTAACGCGAGGCGGCGTCGGTGGCCGTGGTGACCCGTCCGATCGCCGCGCCGGTGGGCCGCGGAATCAGGTCCCGGTCGGTGAGAGCCGACTCGATGCGGTCCTCGGACTCGTCGTCGAGCTTGTGGCCGCCGGCCGCGAAGATCTTGATGCCGTTGTCGGGCATGGGGTTGTGCGAGGCGGAGATCATGACGCCGAGCGCGGCGTCGTAGGCGCCGGTCAGGTGCGCGACGGCAGGGGTGGGCAGGACCCCGACGTCGATCACGTCGACACCGGCCGCGCACAGGCCGGCAGTGACCGCAGCGGCGAGCATCTCACCGCTGGCCCGGGGGTCGCGGCCGACGACCGCGGTCGGTCGGGGCGCGGCCCGCTCGGACAGCGCCAGCACCGAGGCGGCCGCCCCGGCAATCCGCAGCGCCAGCTCCGCGTCGAGGTCGGCGTTCGCCAGACCTCGCACACCGTCCGTACCGAACATTCGACCCATGAATCAGACCCCTTGCCGTTCTTGCTGTTTCCCGCGTGGTTGATTTCCTGCTGTTGCACTTCTACGCCAAGAGCAGGCGTCCGGTGTTGCGTGGACGCCTGCTCTCGGGTGAACAGGTCCCGGCACCCACCGCGAAAGGCGGGGCCGGTGGCGCATCAGCGCTTCGAGTACTGCGAAGCCTTGCGGGCCTTCTTCAGGCCGTACTTCTTGCGCTCGACGGCGCGGGCGTCACGGGTGAGGAAGCCGGCGCTCTTGAGGGCGGGGCGATCCTCGGGGGTGACCTCGATCAGGGCGCGGGAGATCGCGAGGCGCAGTGCGCCGGCCTGACCGGAGGGGCCGCCACCGTGCAGCAGCGCGGTGATGTCGAAGGACTCGGTCCGCTCGACGGTGACCAGCGGGGCCTTGATCAGCTGCTGGTGCACCTTGTTCGGGAAGTAGTCCTCGAGGGTGCGGCCGTTGAGCTTGAACTCACCGGTGCCGGGGGTGAGCCGAACGCGGACGACGGCCTCCTTGCGGCGACCCACGGTCTGGATCGGGCGGTCGATGTAGATCGGCGCGGCGGGAGCGACGGACTCCTCGGCCACGTACTCCTCGACGACCTCGGGCTCGGCGGCGAACTCCTCGACGACGACCTCGGCGGTCTCGACCTCGGGGGTCTCGTTCTGCTCGGTCACTGTGCCACCTGCTTGATCTCGAACGGAACCGGCTGCTGCGCGGCGTGGGGATGGTTCGGGCCTGCGTAGACCTTCAGCTTGCCGGCGATGGCGCGGCCGAGCTTGTTCTTCGGGATCATGCCGGTGACGGCCTTCTCCACGAGGCGATCGGGGTTCTTCTCCAGCACCTCGCCCACGGAGCGGGACTTGAGGCCACCCGGGTGACCGGAGTGGTGGTGCAGGAACTTGTCCGTGCGCTTGTTGCCGGAGATGGCAACCTTGTCGGCGTTGATGATGACGACGAAGTCGCCGCCGTCAACGTTCGGAGCGTAGGTGGGCTTGTGCTTGCCGCGCAGCAGGTTCGCTGCCTGGACGGCAAGGCGGCCGAGCACCACGTCGGTGGCGTCGATGACGTACCACTGGCGGGTCACGTCACCTGCCTTCGGAGCGTAGGTAGACACAGAACTTCCTCGTCATGTCGTATAACTGCTGGCCAGCGGGTACGGTCCGGATGCGTTCCCGGCGGCCAGTGGAGACCCGGGAACCCGCGCTACGAGCACAGCCGGCCACCGTGAAGTGGATTGGATGCGCGTCGTACCGTACGCCGACAGAAGACCTTACCGCCCAGGTCAGGGGCGGGTCAAAGTGGGGTGGGCCTCAGGAGGAGGTCTGGTCGAGGCGGCCGCGTGCCTCGGCCCGCAATTTCAGCAGATAGAAGCCGGACAGGGTGGCCACCACCAGCCAGACGACCGCCGCGACGACGTCGAGGGACCAGATGCCGACGGCTGCGCCGATCAGTCCGGCCAGGAACACAAGGGTCCCGACGATCTTCTTCGTGGGGGAAGGAATTGCGGCCATCGGAGAACACCTACCCGAACATTTTGGTGTCGCACGCACGCGCGCAGGGACAGCTCCGGAGACTACTGCCGTCAGCGACCGAGGTGTGGGAGGCGCGCGCAACCGAACCACACGAGTCGGCGACGATCAGGACAGTGGCTGGGCACCGCGCTGGGCCAGCATGACGCCCATCAGTCCCGCCTCCTGACTCTGCGACTGCATCATGTCGCGGGCGGTCTGCGCGACCGGTCCACCGGTCAGCAACCCGTCCGCGGCCCGCGCCATCGTCGCCCCGCCGACGTGATGACGCAGCATCAGCTGCAGGAACAGGATCTCGGCGTCGCGGCTCCGGGCGGTGGACAGGGCGTCGAGTTCGGCCATGGACGCCATGCCGGGCATCGGCCCGGATGCGGCGGCGGGCGTCACGTGGTGATGCTCCGAGGCACCGGCCATCCATGCCATCGGCGCCGTGTTCGTCGGCGCGGCCTCGGCGAGCGTGAGCCAGCCGTGCAGGGTGCCGAGCTCGATGCGCTGGGTGTCGCCGATCTGCCGGGCCAGCGCCGCGACGGCAGGATCGACGTCGGGGGCGAGGCGGTTCACCATCGCGAGTGCCTGCTGGTGGTGGGCGGCCATGTCCTGTACGAACCCGATCTCGACGTCGCTGAGCAGGGCGCCCTGCTCAGGAGACTCCGGCACCACGAGCGGCCGCAGCGCCGCCCCCACCACCAGCAACAGCAGTGCCAGCGAGGTGAGGGCGAGCGCGCGGACGAGTCGGGTCATGAGCCGACGGTCGACCGTTGGTCGGCGGGCGCCGTGTAGACGCGCTCGTCGAGCCGCAGGGTCATGAAGCCGTTGTCACTGCAGGAGACCCACAGCTCGTTCCCACGCCATTCCGGCGGGGAGGAGCACCAGTCGGTGGACAGGTCGCCGCCCAGGACCATGCCGGAGCGCGGCCCCGAGGCCTGCGCCGGGTCGAACTGTCCGCCCGCGACGGACTCGATCACGGCGGGCAGGCTGAGCGCCGGCACCCCGAGGAGCGAGGCGATCGCGTGGCTCGAATTCGGGAGATCGAGGGTGCGCCCGGTCATGGCCGGCGGGTTGTAGTAGCCGATCTCACGGACGTCGAACGGATCCCGCACGTCGAACACCCGGATGCCGGACGAGAACCAGCCGCACGCGAGGGCGGTCGGATTGTCCGGGCGGTCCGCGGCGCAGTAGTGCGATTCGTAGGCGAACAGTGACCCACCCATGCCGGACGCGATCTGGCTGTCGACGTTCTCCGGCAGGTTGATCTCCAGCTTGATCGCGTTCACGATCTTCGGGTTCGCGTCGGCGGCGACATCGATGATCTTGACTCCGCCGGAACCGCTCTCGTTCGCGGTGAACAGGTAGGGGTGGTCGTCGTAGGTGACGGGAATGCTGTGCTGGGTGGCCCAGCCGTCGGTCCACGACATCTTCGACAGCTGCGGCACCTGCGGGTTGGCGTCACGCCGCTGCACCGCGCTGGTGTCCAGGACGGTGAGGCCACCGAAGTTGTTCGACAGGTACAACCGGTTGCCGTCGGGACTGACACCGAACCCGTGCCCGGACAATCCGATCCAGCCCTGCCAGATCACCTTCGGGTTGGCGGGGTCGGCAAGATCGACCGCGCTGAGCACCCCCTCCGTACCCGACGTCCAGTACGTCCGGCCGTCCGGGGAGAATCCACCCTCGTGCGCGGTGATCGGCAGCGGCATCTGCAGGCTCGTGCCGGGCCCGGGATTGAGCAGCCGCGGATGGGCGCAGTCGGAGATGTCGTACACCGACAGCAGTCCGGCACCGAACAGCGCCGGGACTCCGGTGCCCACCAACAGCTTCCGGCCTGCGTGCACCTTGAGGCTCTCCCAGGTGCCCGCCACCATCGCGGGTTCCGTCAGCGCGACGGTCGGCACCGGGTTCGCCGGGTCAGAGACGTCGACGACCTGCACGCCCGGGGACGGCCCGAGAAGTGCACTCGGAAAGATCGAGCCCATGTAGGCGCAGTGGTCGTAGGCGGCGGAGACGATTCCGCTGCCCTGCCCGGCGTAGCCCCCGATCCGGGAGATGTTGCAGTTGTACCCCTGCGTGCTGCGGCCGCTGTCGCGATCCGCGGCCGGGACGTCCCCCTGCAGTCCCGTCTCGGGATGCGATCCCGGACCGCAGTCCGCCGTGGCGGCGGCGACCCGCGCGACGTCGTGATCCTCCAGGACCACCCCCGACGTGTCCGACACCGGGGCGGCGGCCACGTGACCCACCGGCAACAGCAGCGCCGCCGCCACTGCGACGACCAGGGATCTGCGCCGACGCACGGCTCCGCCGCTGCGAACCCGTGCGACTCCGCCGCTGCGAACCCGTCCGGCTCCGCCGGTGCGAACCCGTGCGGCTCCGCCGCTGCGTCCCGTTGTTCCCGACATGGCTCCCCCTCCATTTGGACGTCCGCGCCCGGACCGCACGGTGTTCTGCCCGGCACGGTGGGCGTGGTTGTACGAACGAGCTCCGGTCAGAAGACGGTGCCGACGTCGTTGGCGACCAGGTTGTCCATGGCACGCTCGGCGACCGCGGCGATGGTCATGGACGGGTTGCAGGCGGCGGTCGTACCCGGGATGAGTGCGCCGTCGAGAACGTACAGCCCGCGCTGGCCGTGGACGCGGCCGTCGAGGTCGCAGACGGTCCCCATGCTCGCACCGCCGAGCGAGTGCCAGGTCGAGTTGACGATCGCGTTGGTGTCGGTGAGCACGCTGTCCGGACCGGCGATCTTGTGCGCGGTCGGGCCGATGGCGCTGTTCTGGATGACCGAGTCCCCCTCGAACGGCCAGTGCAGCGTCGCCTCGTCCCGCGCGGAGTCGTACGCGAACCTGCCGCGTCCTTCGCTGACACCGAAGCCGACCATCATCGTGCTGTGCATGTCCAGCGAGATCGACGGGATCGACGCCTGGATGACGGTGTGCGCGCGGGTCGGGTCGTCCCAGTTGAGGCTGCCGTACACGACCGGTCCGCCCTGGGTGGCCCCGAATTCCTCGAACGGGTTGGTCCACACGTAGATCCGGTCGGCGTTGGTCCCCCAACCTCCGCCGAGTCCGTCGGGCAGGTCCGGGATCTGCCCGGTCGCCTGGGCCCGTACCAGCAGTTTGGTGGTGTTCACGCTGCCCGCCGCCATGATCAGCGCGTCGGTGGTGAGGACCTTGTTCTCGAGAACCGTTCCGTCGGTGTCGATCCGGTTGACGAGGACCCGCCATCGACCGCCCCCTGCGCGCTCGATACCTGTGACCTCGTGCTGGGTCTCGACCTTGACGTTGCCGGTGGCCTCGGCCGCCGCGATGTAGGTGACGTCGACGGAGTGCTTGCCGCCGTTGTTCACTCCCATGGCGCCGGAGCCGTCCGAGTAGGACGGGGCCATCTCGCCGCGCAGTTCGGCGAGCGCGTAGTTCCAGTCGATGGGCATCGGGATCTTCGACAGGGGCAGACCGGCGCGCCTGACGCGCTCGGCGAACACCCGAGGTGCGCGGTACGCATCCGTGTTGACGAGTTCGTCGGGAGCGGTCGCGAGTTGGAGCATCTTGGCGACACGCGGGTAGTGCACCCGGTTCATCAGCTGCCAGTCGAGCTCGTTCGGGAGGCACGAGTTGAAGACGGCCTCGGCGGGCTGCAGCGACATCCCCTGGTAGACCAGGGATCCGCCTCCCACACCCGCCGGGCACAGTGCGGTCATGTTCTCGCCGACGACCGCCTCGACCAGGCCGACGTACGGGTCGAATGCGACCGGCCTGCCGAACAGCTGAGGCGCGGAGCGGTACCACAGCAACC
The DNA here is from genome assembly GCF_053589375.1 of Rhodococcus sp. NPDC003348. Taxonomy (NCBI): domain Bacteria; kingdom Bacillati; phylum Actinomycetota; class Actinomycetes; order Mycobacteriales; family Nocardiaceae; genus Rhodococcus; species Rhodococcus sp. NPDC003348. The sequence goes on along the minus strand of NZ_JBSFRT010000009.1, from coordinate 16,532 downwards.
GCTTGTCGGGGGCGGTCGGACTCGGGAACGTCTTGGCGTTCGGACCCGTCGGCCAGCGAATCCCGCGTTCCAGCACCAGAACCGGCACGCCCGCCTCGGCGAGCCGGAGCGCGGCCACGCCGCCGCCGAATCCGGAACCGACCACCACCACCCGGTGTTCCTCCTGGGTGAGCGGCACCCGTCGAACCTGCGCGCCGATGCCCGTCGCGGTGGTCGCGGCCTGCGCGGCGGACGCTCCGGTCAAGGCGAATCCCGCTGCGGCTGCGGCGGTGAAGAAGGACCGACGGTTGATCCCGGACACAGAGCTACCCCCAGACTGCGAACGACAAATGGCCCCCGAGGATTGCGTGTTCCATGTCACGCCGGCCCACCGGGACGGCTAAAACTAGACACCTGCACGGGAAAGTGTCAAGGAGTTGCGGAAGATTTCAGTCCGGGTTCGATCCACCGGGTCAGGAAGGCGCGCAATTCGTCGTCGGTCCGTAGTTCGTCGTCGTCGAAACACACCACCGGCAGTCCGAGGTGCACGCCGATCTCCACGATGTCGTCGAATTGCGACGTGGCCTCCGGGAACAGCTCGGCGAGCGGCGCGATCAGCCCGCGCCCGACCTCCTTCGCCCGACTCATCGCCCCCGAGTCGAACAGCGGGTTGCTGGCCTCCGACCGCAGCAGGGTGATCAGGACGGGATCCGCCCGCACCGCACGCCGGGAGGCGACGATCAGCTCGACGACGTACTCGCAGGGGTTTCGAGAGGAGGTCAGGCCGGACTGGATCTCCCGCGCGACCTCCGTCAGGTGCCCGGCCATCGCCTGCGACACCAGGTTCTCGCGGGAACCGAAGATGGTGTAGATGGTCTGCCGGGTCACGCCGGCGGCGGAGGCCACGGACGCGATGGAAACGCCCCCGAAGCCTTCGGTGCCGATCGTCGCCAGTGTGGCGTCCAGGATCTTGTCTCTCGACCGCATCGCACCATTATCGCGGGCCGCACCGCGATCTCGGGGCAAGAACACCGAGGCCCCGCCGACCGGATGGTCGACGGGGCCGCCGTGCGAGGGGGAAATACGGTCCTACTTGGCGAGTTCGACCATCGTGTGGTCGGCAACCACACCGGCGAGCACCCGGAGGTGGTCGTCGGCGCTGCCCAGGGTGTGGCCGATCGCGGTCAGACGAGAGACGTAGTGGCCGACCGGGTACTCGGCGGTCATGCCGATGCCGCCGTGCATCTGGATCGCCTCGAGGCCGATGTGCCGGGCGGCGCGGCTGATCTGCAGCTTGGCACGCGAGGCGACGATCGGGTCGACGATGCCGTCCGCGAGGTTCATGGTGGCGTACAGGCTCATGCTGGAGGCCAGCTCGAGCTCGACGTACATGTCGGCGGCCCGCTGGGTCAGCGCCTGGAACCTCGCCAGCGGGACCCCGAACTGCTTGCGCTGCTTGAGGTATTCGGTGGTGAGACGGAGGGTCTCCTCCATCGCACCGACCGCTTCGGCGCACAGTGCGGCCTGGGTGCGCACCTGCGCGGCCGTGATGGCTGCGGACGCGTCGCCGCCCTCGCCGAGCTGTTCGGCGGGAGCGTCGGCGAGCTCGATCTGCGCGGCACGCAGGTCGTCATGCGTCGCGTACGGCTTGCGGGTGACACCGGCCGCGCCTGCGGCGACCAGGAACAGCCCGACACCGCCGCCGGGGAGGACGGCGCTGACGACGAGCGTGTCGGCGCAGTCGCCGTGCAGCACGGGGTTCTTGGTGCCGGTCAGGGTCCAGCCGTCACCGGCCTTGGTGGCCTTGGTCGAGACGACCTCGTGCGGCCAGCGGCTGCCGGGCTCGGCGTGCGCAAAGGCCAGCAGCGCGGTGCCCTCGGCGAGCGCAGGCAGGATCTTGGCGCGCTGATCGGCGGACCCGACCTCGGCAACCAGTCCGCCCGGGGTGACGACTCCGTCGAGGAACGGCTCCGGCGCGAGGGCCCGGCCGATCTCGTTCATCACGGCCATCGTCTCGACCGGTCCGGCCCCCATGCCGCCGTCCTCCTCGGAGAACGGCAGACCGAGCAGGCCGATCTCGGCGAGCTTGCCCCACACGTCGTCGCTCCAGCCCTTGCCCTCGGCTGTGACGGCGTTGCGCTTCTCTGCGTCGTAGCTGCGGCTCAGCAGTTCACGGGTGGTGTCCCGCAGCATGACCTGCTCGTCATTGAGTTCGAAATCCATGGCTGCTACTCACAATCCGAGAATCGAGGAGGAGATGATGTTGCGCTGAACCTCGCTCGATCCGCTGTAGATGGACACCTTGCGGTAGTTCAGGAAGACCGGGGCGCTGCGCTGCGCCCAGGCCGGGGAGGCGATGTCGTCGCCGGCCTCGAACGCCAACGAGTCGGGACCCGCCACGTCCATCAGCATCTCCGTGGTGGCCTGCTGCAGCTCGGAGCCACGCAACTTCAGCAGCGACGACGCCGGGTTCGGCTTGCCGTCGGCGGAGGCCGCAACCACGCGCAGCTGGGTCAGCTCCAGCGCGACGAGCTCGTTCTCGAGCTCGGCGAACCGGGCGGCGAACAGCGGGTCGTCGAGCAGCGAGCCGTCACCGACCCTGGTCTCGGCGGCGTACTTCTTGGCCTTGGCCAGTCGCGCCTTGCTGGCACCGGTGCGGGTGACGCCGGTGCGCTCGTTGCCGAGCAGGAACTTCGCGTAGGACCAGCCGGCGTTCTCCTCGCCGACGAGGTTCTCGGCGGGGACGCGCACGTCCTCGAACCAGACCTCGTTCACCTCGTAGCCGCCGTCGATCAGCTTGATCGGGCGGACGGTGATGCCCGGGGTCTTCATGTCGATGAGCAGGAAGGAGATGCCCTGCTGCCGCTTCGGCGCGTCCGGATCGGTGCGCACCAGGCAGAAGATCCAGTCGGCGTGCTGACCGAGCGTGGTCCAGGTCTTCTGACCGTTGACGATCCAGCTGTCCCCGTCGCGGACGGCGCGGGTCTTCAGCGACGCGAGGTCGGAGCCGGCCTCCGGCTCGGAAAAGCCCTGGCACCACCAGATGTCGAGGTTCGCGGTGCCGGGGAGGAACTTCTCCTTCTGCTCCTGCGAGCCGAAGGCGGCGATCACGGGGCCGACCATGTCGGCGTTGAACGCGAGCGGGTCCGGCACGGACGCGAGCTGCATCTCGTCGCGGTAGATGTGCATCTGCACCGGGGTCCAGTTCCGGCCACCCCACTCGGCGGGCCAGTGCGGGACGGCGAGACCGTTGGCGTTCAGGATCTTCTGGGTGGCGACGAAATCCTCACGGGTGACTTCACCGCCACCACCGGCGGCCCGCTCGCGGATCTCGGCGGGGATCTGCGTGGTGAAGAACGTCCGCAGTTCGTCGCGGAACTGCAGTTCCTCGTCGGTCAGTTTCAGATTCATGGCGTGCTTTCTGTGTCAGATCGAGGGCCGGCCCCTGTTCGCCGAACAGGGGCGGTGGCCACATTCCGCCTGCCGGTGAGCGCCAGAACTAAGCGCTCGCTCATTATATAAGCGCATGCTTATACTTACCCGGTGAACGGCCGTTGTCAAGGCCGACAGGCGCGAAGGAGGTGGCGATGAGCGAGACGGACGAGAAGGACGCGAACGCGATACGTCTCACGACACCCAACACCGTGGTGAGCTCGTCGAAAGCCGCGGCGCGGATCCGCGTTGCGGCGGCCGAGGCGTTCGCCGAGAACGGCTACGGCGGCACCACCACCCGGGACATCGCTGCGCGACTCGGGCTGTCCCCCGCGGCGATGTACCCGCACTACAAGTCCAAGGAAGACCTGCTCTTCGCGATCAGCTACGAGGGCCACCTGCTGTGCGTCGAGCTGCTCACCGAGGCGGACCCCTCTGGGGAGGCTCCGGCCAAGCGGCTCACCTCAGTGGTCCGGGCGTTCACGAGCTGGCAGGCCACCCACCACACCCGCGGCAGAGTGGTGCAGTACGAGCTGACCGCGCTCTCCCCCGAGCACTACCACGAGATCCTCGGCCTGCGCCGCGAGATCAGCCGGATCATCGAGCGGATCATTCGTGCCGGCGCCGAGGACGGTTCCTTCGTCGTGCCCGACGTCCAGGGCGTCAACCTCGCGATCAATTCGCTGTGCGTGGACGTGTGCCGCTGGTTCCCCGGCGGCGGGTTCACCGACCCCGATACCGTCGCCGACCTGTACGCGGAGCTCGCGTTGCGTCTGGTCGCGGCCTGAGTCTCAGCGCGTACGGGCCTGCAGCGCGAGGATGTCGCCGTGCAGCAGCGCCTGATAGCTCAGCATCAGCTCGTCCACGCCGCCGATCTGGTCCCCGACGTGATGGGTGTTCTCCGTGGACAGTTCGCGGTTTCCGGCCCGAGCGACGAGGTCGTCGATCCGCGAGTCCAGGCTCATCGTGCGCTGCACCGCGGCCATCGACCGCAACTGCCCCTCGGCATCCCCGAGCAGGTCGCCGATCCGGGCGAGCGCGGCGACCCGCTCGACCAGTTGATCCCACACCGGTTCGAGTGACCGCTGCCGGGACCGGATCTGGTCGCGGGCGGCGTCCCCGTGCGCGACGCGCAACGCATCGTCGAGTTCCCCGCCGATCCCCCGCAATGCGACGGCGTCGACCGCGATCTGCGTCAGCTCGTCGGCGAGGTCCAGCTGCACACGCTGGACCGCGAAGTACTCGGAGTGCCAGGCGGCGGAGCCGTCGATCCGGTCGTAGAGGGCTCCGGCCAAGAACAGCAGCGCGTCGAACCGGTCGGTGAAGCGGTCGGGCGGACCGGCCACCCCGCCCAGCATCTCCGCGGCGCGCCGGCCCGCAGCCGCCCAGGGCGTCCGGTCGGCCAGGCCCGCCAGCCGCTCGGCGGCGAGGGCGGCCGCGGCCGCGGTGGCCTGATCCGTGCGGTGCTCGGAGATGGGGGTCGGGGTGCAGGCCAGCGCGTCGAACAGCGCCTGCCGCTGCGCCGGTTCCAGGTGGACGCCGTCCCTCCGGTCCCTGCGAATGGTGCGAACCCCGTTCGCGTAGTGCGCGGGTGAGTGCGTGAACTTCGCGCGGGCGGTGAGCAGCCGCCGCTCCAGCTCGCCCGCCCGGTACGAGGTCAACGCCTGCATCGCGCCGGGTCGCATGCCGCGCGCCTTGCGGTCGAGCCGGCTGTAGTCGTCGGCGAGGGTACGCAGCGCGCCGAACCCGCCGATGTCGGGCAGTGGGCGCCCGATGCGGCGCCGGTTCGCGAGGACCTCCCTGGTCGGCTCGTCCAGGTGGCCGGCGGCGATCAGTACCGCCGCGTCCGCGGACAGGTCCTGCCGGAAGCCGTCGACGCGCGCCTCCTCGCACCACCGCCGCACCTGTGCGGTGATTCGTTCCCGCCGCTGCGCCGCGTCCATCGGCCCTCCCAGAATCGATACTCGCCGACTCCACTGTCCCAGAACTTCGACGTCCTCGTCGGCGCCCCGGTCAGAGGCCGAGCCGCCGGGCCAGTTCCTCGCCTCCGACCTCGCGGATCAGGTCCGGGTCGCCGCACACCACGAGCTGGTCGCGGGCGCGGGACAGTCCGACGTACAGCCGTTCCCGCGACCGCTGCGCCGCCTCCTTCTCGTTGAACGCGAGCACCACGGCGCGGCGCTCGAGTCCCTTGAACCCGAGCACGTGCCCGTAGAACACCTGCTCGGTGTCCCAGAAGCTGTCCCAGTAGGCACGGTTGCCCTCCTGCTGACGCTCGACCTGCTCCGGGTGCCGGCTGCCGGTCACCAGCAACGCCACGTCCTCGGGCCGCCACCCGGCATCGATCAACTGGTCGACCTGGTCGTCGGCGACCGACACTGCGTCGGCGGTCCCGCACGCCACGAAGCGGACCTGCGGCCCTTCACCGCCCCGCAGCCGCATCCGCTGCCCCACGAGCGGGCCGAACGCCTCGGCGATCTGGCGGGTGTTGCGGAGGTTCTGGTCGAGAACCAGCGGAACGAGAGGCACGGGCGGCACGCCCTGCCGGTCGAACACCCGCTGGCCCTCGTCGCTGAACACGTAGATGCCGCTTGTCTCCTCGTCGACGAGTGCCGCGAGGACCGGCTCCCACCATGCGTCGGCGAAGTCCTGCGCCTCGTCGATCACGACCGCGTCGAACCGTTCCCCCTGCGGCAACGCAGCGGCCAATTCGGTCATCTGGCGCGGGAGTTCGTACTCCCAGTAGTCCTGACGCACCGGGACCGACGTCGGCCCGTCCGGATCGGCGTCCCCGGCCCACCGGCGGCCGAGCGAATGGAATTCGCCGACGTAGGCCGGCTTCTCCTTCCTGTTCCAGTTCGCGGTCACGCGACGCAGGTAGGACGCGAGCCCGTGGGAGTAGCAGAGCAGTGCGACCCGCTGTCCGCGCTTCGCGAGACGGCGGGCCTGCTCCACGGCGAGGAACGTCTTGCCGCTGCCGGCTCCACCGCGTACCTCCACCCGGGTGAGCAGGCGGGTGGCGTCGAGGATCACGGCCTGCTGCGCCGACAGCGCGTCCGCCGCGTCCTCGTTGGCGACCGCGCGGGCGACGACGTCCCGCTGCGGCAGCCCGCGTCCGGCCAGCGCGGTGGCGAGCTGCTCGACGCCTTCGTCCGACAGCCCGGGGCGGTCGAGCTCCTGCCCGACCAGCACCTTCCAGATGCGTCCGGCGATCTGGTCGAGCTCGGTGCGGTCGATCACCTTCCACCGCGGGCAGTCCGGCAGTGCGAAGCCGGCGTCGATGGTGGCGTTCGGGAAGACCACCAGGTGGTCCCAGCGCAGCCTGCCCTGCGTCCACCGGGGATCGGTCTCGACGTAGTGACGCAACGCGTAGCACCCGTCGCGGGCCTGCCGGACGGGGTTGATCACGGTCGGGCCGGTGCGCCGATCCTGATACCAGTCGGTGCCGTCGTGCCAGATCATCCCGCCCTTGATCTCGACGGTGACGATCCCCTGACCCGCCACCGCGACGACGATGTCGATCTCGTGGTCCTTCTGGTGATCGGTTACCCGCTGGTTTGCGACCATCAGGTCCGCGTCGCCGAGCTGACTGCTCAACGCATCCCACACCGTCCGCTCGGCGGCGTTGACCAGACGGGGATTCTCCGGAATGCGTGTCACCATGACGGTGAGCTTGTCACGGGCCGGCGAGGAGGCGCACCCGCGGCAACGGCGGCGACTTCGCGGTTGTCCGACTCCTCGTCGGCCCGGTCCGCGACCGCCCACCGTGCCGGCGCGGTTCTTGTCATCCAACTGAATGACAATGCCTTTCGGCGTTCCCGAAGTTGTCCCCGATCAGGTCGTGAACGCTTGACCCGACAAACTCGGGCGCGCCGAGATCGCGCCCACCCGCAACTGTGCGGCAAACCTCCCCGCCGGTATCGTTCGAGCGCACCTTCGACCATTTCTGGGGAAACATGACTCTTCGCAGACTGACCATCGGCCTCGTTGCCGCCACGACAATTGCGGTGGGCGGGACCTCGACAGCCGCCGCGTCCACCCTCTCCGACTTCCTGCCGCCGGAGATCGTGGCACTGATCCCGAGCGCATCTGCGGACTCGGTGGCACGGCTCCTGCCTCCGGTCCCGGCACCGCCCGCCACCCCGGCGCCGCCCGCTACCCCGACTCCGCCCGCGCAGCCCGCACCGCCGGCCGCCGTGCCGCAGCCCGCACCGAGTCAGGTGTACTACCGGAACTGCACCGAGGCCCGGAATGCCGGTGCCGCTCCGGTCTACCGTGGCCAGGCGGGCTACGCACCGCACCTCGATCGCGACAACGACGGCATCGGCTGCGAGAACTGACCCCCGGCCGGGCGCCGGTCACTCCTCCGGGACGCGGCGCCCGGCCCGCGCAGCAAGGACCATGTCGCAGCCGAGCACGTCCGCGACGGCCTCGAGCACGTCCAGTTGCACGGTGGCGCGGCCGGATTCGATGGCTTGCACACTGGACCGGGAGACCCCGGCCTGTTCGGCGAGCCTGCTCTGGGTGAGCCCCAGTTGCAGCCGCCGCGCGACGAAGCCGTCCGCGATCTGACCGGACGGTGCCCGGCCGCTGCGCCGCGGCCGAGCCCGCGCCAACGTCGTCGGGGTGTCAGTCTCGGGCACCACACCATCTCCTCGCCTGGATGTGTGCAGTGTGCGCCTACCCCCGAGCACTGTCCAGCGGTGCTAGCCTGCGGCAACCATGACTTACCTGGCATTGGTCCGGCACGGCGAGACGGACTGGAACGCGCAGCGACGTCTGCAGGGTTCCTCCGACGTCCCGCTCAACGACACCGGTCGTTTCCAAGCCGAGCGCGCGGCTACTCGCCTGGCGGACGGACCGTGGGACGTGCTGGTCAGTTCCCCGCTCTCCCGGGCCAGCGAGACCGCGGACATCATCGGCACCCGGCTCGGGCTGACCCGCTCGGCGACCCATCCGGGCCTGGCCGAACGCCACTTCGGTGGGGCGGAGGGCGTGACCGACTACGAGGCGTGGGACCGCTGGCCGGACGGGATGTACCCGGGCCTCGAGCCGCGCGAGGAGGTCCGGCGCCGGGGTCTGGCCGTCCTCGGTGAACTCGCGGAGCGACATTCGGGGAGCTCGGTCGTGGCGGTCAGCCACGGTGGGCTGATCCGCTCGGTGATCGGCGCCCTGCACGGCCCACCCGTTCCACGGATCCCGAACGCGGGCATCGCGACGCTGCATCACGACGGCCACCGTTGGTCGGTGCTCAGCATCAACGGTGTCGCTGTCCGCGGGCGCATCACGATGGACCGCGCGCCGATCGAGCCCTGACCCGGGAGGCACCGATGACGATGCACCACGTTCGACTGGCCGCGGCGGCGGCGTTCGCCACGGTGGTGGCCTTCGCCCCGCCCGCGGCGGCGGCGCCGTCGGCGGCACCAGCGGGCTGCGTCCCGTTCGGCACCGCCCAACTGCCGCCCGGCGTGCCGTCCGGAGGTGGCCGGCTCGGACTCACCGCCCTCCCGACGTACCCCGGCACCGACGCACCGGAAAACGTCGAACTGCGAACGGCGACAACCCAGTTCAACAGGTCCTGGGAGTTCGCCCTCGCCGGTCACGCCCTGCTGGCCCGGCCGCGTGCGACCGCGGAGCCGTGGCGGTTCGCACCGATGCCGGAGTGCCTCCGAGACCGCCTCGTCGGGATCTCCGTGGACGACGACGAGTTGATCGCGGTCGACGAGTCCGGGTGGATCTACACGATGGACAACGTGTCCCAGGACCCGGTCGCATGGACCTGGACGTCGGCGTGGGGTGCACCGCTCTGGCTCGCCTCGGGACGCCAACTCCCGGACGACCGCCCGAACGGGTGGGCGCTCAGCGTGTCGTCACCATGGGACAACCAGACGTACACCGACATCGCGGGCCGCATCCACTACGTCGGACTGGGCAAGATGACGATGGTGCCTGCCCTGACCGGGGACGGCAGCCGAATCACCTACGCGGATCCGTGGCTGCCGAACGACGACAGCTACGAGATCGGGTCACCGCTCGGCGGACGGTTCCGCGCATCGTCGCTCTCAGCGGCCGGATCGACGACCTTCGTGATGAACTCCTACGGCGACATGTACACCCGCACCTTCGATTTCGACTCTTCGGGCTCCGATTCGATCTTCTTCCGGTACAGCTGGGACGACCAGTCCGGCAAGCCGACGGCACCGAACCTGGTCGTGGAGACGCTGGACCGCAGCACCGCCGCGATCCAACTGCCCGCCCCGGACTGGGTGCACCAACCGAAGATCCCCGGCGAGATCACCTCCGCGATCAGCGTGCATTCCACCGGACCCGGTCCCGGTCGGCGGGAGCTGCGGGTGGAGGGCAGCCGTGGCCGCGAGGCGGGGTTCTGGCACAAGGACCTCGACTCCCCCGCATGGGAGTTCACCCCGACCCGAGCCGGCAGGCTCGGTATCCCGGTGCAGAATCCGGCGGAGGACCGTTCCGACCGCACCCTCGCCCCACCGGCCCCCTGGAACTTCACCGCGGATCTGCCGTCCCGTGACGCACTGATCGACGCGCAGGTCCTGATCGACATCGGCTTCCCCTACACGGTGGTCGATCCGCGAGCACTGGAAGCACTCGGCAGTCACGCGGCACCGTCCGGATATCGCCTCGAAGTCACCGCGTTCGACCCGGCGGCCACCACGCGGGAGGCGACGGTCGTCGCCCCGGACGGCTCGCGGATCCCGGTGCTGATGCACACCGCGGACGGCCTGCGGATGACGCCACGGGGTCCGGGTCTCGACAACGATCCGCGACACCTGGTCGGTGCGATCGCGATCCCCGAGGGCAGCGCCGCGACCCCCGCACGCGATGCGTTCATCCGAGACTGGATGCGTGGCAGGACGATCGCCCCCATCACTCTGAGCGCGACCGACAGCGACATGGTCGTGCGCTGAGCGGCCGGTACGAGTGTGCGCCAGGCCTATCCTGGACCGATGACAGGTCGCACACTCCGCCGGCAGATGGCTTTCACGATTGTTGGGTTGGTGGCACTGACCGGTTGCGGCACGGCTGCCGAACCCGCCCCGCCCGCACACCCCACCGCGGAGGCACAGGCTGTCGACTCGACGGGAACGCCGTCGTCGCCGATCACGGAACCCGGCGGCGTGCCGACCGTCGTCGACTCGCACTCCGAGCACTCTCCCGGAGCGTCGCTTTCCGTCACCGGCGTGCGCGTCGCGGCGCACGACGGCTTCGACCGCGTCGTCTACGAGTTCGGCGGCACTGGAACCCCCGGCTGGACCGTCCGCTACGTCGACCAGGCCGTGCAGGACGGTAGCGGCGACGTCATCGACGTGCCGGGGCAGTCGATTCTGGAGGTGTCCCTGACCGGCACCGGCTATCCGTTCGACACCGGCGTCGACCAGTACTCCGGCCCGAACCCGCTGGCCGGATCCGGCGGGATCACCGAGGTCACCATCGCGACCGTGTTCGAGGGCGTCACCCAGTCGTTCATCGGCCTGGACAGCGCCAAGCAACCGGTGACGGTGTCGCTGCTGACGGACCCGGCGAGGGTTGTCGTCGATATCGCGCGCTGAACGCGACGGTCAGAACGGCGGCGCTTCCGGGTCCGTGGAGGGAACGGTCACGGCCGGAGCGGCGCGGCCGGTTACACGGGGCCGAAGCGAAGCCAGGTCAGCGGCGCCGGACGTGCCGCCGGCGAGTGTTACCGCGGTCGACCCGAGCGTCGAGGTCCACAACAACGCGTGAGCGCTCGCGCGCGGGCCGCCGAGGATCACCACTTGCCACAGTCCGAGCGTCTTGAGTTGATGGTGAAACGCACACAGGCACTGCAAGTTCGACACGATCGTCCAGCCTCCGGAGATCGGATCCCACGCGAGGTACTCGACGATGTGGTCGAGCTGGCATTGCTCGACGGGACGGGAACAGCCGGGGAACCGGCAGTGCCGGTCCCGGGCTCGAACGAGCGCAGCAGTCGCGGCATCGGGCCGGTAGGTCAGCGCCCCGGATGGCGGGACGAGCAGGCCGCCGTGCCCGTCACGGTGGATGCCGTGAGCGAGAGCCGGATTCGCGCGCACCGCCGCGAGGATCGCGTCTGTCATGGTGCCGACACTTGTCGGCGGCAGGTGTGGTGGGGACGACACAGCCGTCGCCGGCTTTCTGGGGTCGGGTACGGGTCCCGCGGCGCGGCGACTGCCGCGCGTGAGGAACGATCGCACGCAGAACCTGGGCGGGGGCTCCGGGGCTTCACTGCCGGGTTCCGGGTGTTCGGCGGCATCATCGCCGGTCGGGGCGGTGCGGTCCGACACGACGACGTCGGGTTTTGTCACGTCGGGTGCGGTTCGCGGTGAACCCGATTCCCCGGCAGGTGCATTCGAGAGCGTAGGGGTCGCCTCGTCGCACGGCGCGTGGGAGTTCGCTGCGGCGGGCCGTGCCACGGCGGCCACGTCCGCGTCCTCGTGGTCGACGAGGCCCAGTTCCTCGGCGAGTTGGAGGACCTCGGTGAGCATCGCTTGCCATGTCCCGTTTTCCGCGAGCTGCCGCGCAAGCTCGGGATCGATCAGTCCGTGGCCGTGCAGGTACGCCGGCTGCGCCAGCAGACCGAGCAGGGTCGCGACATCCATCGTGATCTGCGTCAGCGGCGCCCGCCTGCCCGGCAGCGCGTCGGCTTTCGGGGCGTCGCAGTCGTCTCGCTCGCACGTGCACGCCAGGTGGGCCTCGCCGTGCACAAGGGCCAGCACCGAATCGACGAGGCGTTCCTGCGCACCTCGCAGATCGTGGCGACACACCGTCCCGGCGAACTCGGCGACCAGCTGCATGATCGCCTGCCCCTCCTCCGGGGAGACGGTCACTTCCACCGTCGAGCAGCCTCGACCGCGTCTGTTGACCACGCGCCGCTGCCAGCGTTGGGTGTTCTCCCGCTGCGCGGCCGCCTCGTCCGGGCTGTACGCGACGACAAGGCGGTCGATCTCCGTGGCCAGCGGTCCCGGCGACAGGTGCCGTGCCGCGGCCAGGATCTGCGGCTCCAGCGCGGCCACCGTCGCCACCGACAGTCCCGTCGTCTCCCGTGAGATCGCCCGCGCCCGAGCAAGGTCCAGATCCCCGGCCTCGAACGCCGCCCGGGTGAGCGGCAACCGCAACCGCAGATCGATCCCCAACGACGCATGCGATTCGGCGACCGTCCTCGAACACCCCAGCCGCACCACGAGTTCCGCGATCGCCGCGTTGCCGCAGTCGGAGATCTTCCCCGACCCCAGCTCGACATCCCGCTCGATCCACGCATCCCACAGCGCACCCGCCGCCAGCACCTTCCGCGCCGCCGCCCGGTTCTCGACCCGGGCACTCTCGGTGGCCTCCGCCAGCAGGGCGACATCGGCAGCAGTCGCCACCAGGCCCCACGCACCACGGGTACGCGACCCGCCACCCCTCTGATCGACCCCCGAATCGAACATACTGGCGACACTACGCGCCGAGTCCGACAGGATCGTCGAAATCAGCACATCCGTTCGACTTTGTCCCGACACTGACTCCCGAAAATCGGGCATCGGTGCGACTCTTGCGAACGGACCCACAGGTGTGCCGGTGGGTGTGACGCCCACCGGCACAGCCTGATTCACCGGTTCCTACACCCCCGCGATCGCCTCCAGCGGCTTGGTGCGGGCGGCGCGGCTCGCCGGCCACAGGGCGGCGAGGACGCCGACGATCCCGGACCCGACGAGCATCGCGATCACCTGACCCCACGGCACCGCGACGGTGCCGAGGCCCTCGTCGGCGAGGGTGCGGACGAATCCCCACCCGAACACGAGACCGAGCAGCACCCCGACCGCGGCGCCGAACACCGCGATCAGCACCGACTCGATGTAGATGGTGCGGCGCACCTGCGGGCGCTGCATGCCGACGGCGCGCAGCATGCCGATCTCTCGGCGCCGTTCGACCACCGACAGCGCGAGCGTGTTGACGATGCCGAGGATCGCGATCACCACCGCCAACGCCAGCAGCCCGTACAGGACCGCCAGCAGGGTGTCGATCTGCTGGCCCTGCTCCCCCTTGAACTGGTCGCGGTCCTTGACCTGCACCACCAGGTAGGGGTCGGTGGCCTTCTCGATCTCGCCGCGCATCGCGGTCAGGTCGGCCCCGGGTTGCGCCTTGATCAGCACCGCCCAGTCCGCGCGCATCACCGCAGGCGTGACCTGTTCGTAGACCTGCTGCGTGGTGGCCCAGTCGCCGAGCAGTTGGTTCTCGGCGTAGATGCCGGTCAGCTCGGCGGTCACCGTGTCGCCGTCCTTGTTGGTCATGACGATCGGGGTGCCGAGCTTCCACCCCTTCTCGGCCGCGAAGGACTCCGACGCGAGTACCACGTTGCCGTCCAGTGCGGCACTGCCCTCGACGAGCTGGTAGTCGAGCACCCCGTCGAGCTGACCGCCGACGCCGGTGCCCATCGTCTGCTCGTCGTCGATCTTGACCGACACCCCGTGCAGCGACACCGCCGTCGCGACCCCGGGCACCTTCGCGGCGGCCGCGGCCGCCCCGACCGGAACGCCGATCTGCTGCGGCCCGGTGAGGATGTAGTCGGCCTGGATGCCGGTGTCCACGAGTTCGTCGACACTGGCCTTCGCGGACGACCCGAACACCCCGATCACCGTCACCAGCATCAGCCCGAGGGTCAGCGCGAACGCCGTCGCTGCGGTGCGCCGCGGGTTGCGGACGGCGTTGGTGCGGGCCAGCCGACCGACCGCGCCGAACGGGCGGGCGAACACCGTCCCGAGCGCCCCGACCACCGGCCGCGACAGGGCCGGCGCGGCCAGCAGCACCGCGAGAATCAGGGCCGCGGCGCCGAGTCCGACCGTCGCGGCGGCACCACCACCGGTACCGCGGGCACCGATCACCAGCAGCACCACGCCGAGCACCGCGAACGCGGAGCCGATCAGGGTGCGGACCCGCAGCGTGTCGCCTGCGGCGGCGAACTCCTCCCGCATCGCGGCGACCGGCGGGGTCTTCGCGGCCCGCCGGGCCGGCGCGTATGCGCTGACCACGGTGACGAGCACGCCGATGAGCAACGCGACGACGACCGTGCGGGGGGCCAGTTGCAGCGGGCCGGAAGGCAATCCGACGTCGAACGCGTTGAGCATCGACCGCAGCCCGTAGGCGAGGGCGACACCGGCGGCGATGCCGATCGCGCTGCCGAGCACCCCGACCACGAGCGCCTCGGTGACCACCGAGCGACCGACCTGCCCGCGGCTGGCACCGATCGCCCGCAGCAACGCGAGTTCCCGCAGGCGCTGCGCGACGATCATCGAGAAGGTGTTGTAGATGATGAACGTGCCGACGAGCAGGGCGATCGCACCGAACGCGAGCAGGAAGTAGTTGACGAACTTCAGCGCCGAGGTGACCTCCGCCTCGACCTCGTCCCGGACCTCCGCACCGGTCTGCACCTTGGTGTCGGGCAGCGCGGTCGCGATCGCCTCCTTCAGCTGCTTCGGCCCGACTGTGCCGTCACCGGCGACGTCGAGGTAGTTCGCGTGGGTGCCGTCGGTGAACAGTTCCGTCGCCTGCCCCGCCTCGAACAGGGCACCGATGAATCCACCGGTGTCCGTCGGGCTTTCGTAGATTCCCGACACCTCCACGCTCAACACCCCGTGCGACGGGACGAGGACCTGGGTGGTGTCACCGACCTTCAGGCCGGCCTTGTCGGCACCGCCCTCGTTCAGCGCGATCTGTCCCGGCGCGACCGGTGGGGTACCCGCGATGAACTCGGGCGGGTCACCGAGTGCGCGGTCCGGCGGCAGGTACGACTCCCCGAGACTGGGCGCGCCGCCGGTCTGCACCGGCGCCTTGTCCGCGCCGAGGAGCACGATCTGGCCGTTGACGGAGGGCACCACCGTGCGTACGCCGGGGACCGCCTCGATCGTTGCGGTGTCGGAGAGCGGGACCCCGCTCGATCCCTGCTCGGGGGTGGAGACCCGGACGTCGACGCCCTTCGCGGCGTCCTCGAACAGGCCGTTGAAGGTGCGCTGCAGGGTGTCGGTGAACACGAACGATCCGGTCACGAACGCGGTACCCAGCACCACGGCGAGGACCGTCAGGATCAGGCGCACCTTGTGCGCGGCGAGGTTGCGCAGGGACAACTTGCGCATCGGATTCCGGTTCAACGTCGCCACGGTCAGCCCCGCACGCTCACGCGGGCGTCGAGGCCCTTCATCCGATCGAGGACGGTGTCGGCGGTCGGCTCACGCAGCTCGTCGACGATCTGCCCGTCGGCGAGGAACACCACCCGGTCCGCGTAGCTCGCGGCACGCGGGTCGTGCGTCACGATGACGACGGTCTGCCCGAACTCGTCGACCGCGGCGCGCAGGATCGAGAGCACCTCGCCCGACGAATGCGAGTCGAGGTTGCCGGTCGGCTCGTCACCGAAGATGATCTCCGGCCGCCCGGCGAGCGCCCGCGCGCACGCCACACGCTGCTGCTGTCCACCGGACAGCTCGCTGGGCCGGTGGTCGAGACGATCGGTGAGCCCGAGCCGGGTGAGGACCGAGTCCAGCCACTGCTGGTCGGCCTTGCGGCCGGCGATGTCGAGGGGCAGCGTGATGTTCTCCAACGCCGTCAGCGTCGGCACCAGGTTGAACGCCTGGAACACGAACCCGATGCGGTCGCGGCGCAGCGCCGTCATGCCCTTGTCGGACAGCCCGGTGAGGTCGGTGTCACCGATCAGCACCGACCCGGAGGTGGCCGAGTCCAGGCCGGCCAGGCAGTGCATCAGGGTGCTCTTCCCGGACCCCGACGGCCCCATGATCGCGGTGAACTCCCCCCGCGCGAATTCGACGTCGACGCCCCTGCTCGCGGAGTCGGCCGTTGTACCACCGAGTGCGGTGACCGCGGTCTCCCCCGAACCGTACGTCTTGGTCAGGTTCACTGCCCGGGCGGCGACGGTCTCGGATGTGGGGTCTGGTGCGGCGTGCGCGCTCATGACTGCCTTTCCTGCGGATCCGGTGAAGTCGGACCGGCCGGTCCGACCCCACCAAACTCACCGTCGGGGGCGCCCGCCGCCCGAACGGAAGTGCGGGCGGGAGGGAAACAGTGGGGAGAATTGGGGGTAGATCTCGGGGGGCGGCGGCGGATGA
>NZ_JBSFRT010000008.1:0-185581 GCF_053589375.1 Rhodococcus sp. NPDC003348 | reverse complement strand
GTGCCGGGCATGAGGCCCGGCACCCACCGGCGCGGGCATCCGCGTCTTCCCTTCTGGAAGAATTCCGCTCGGGTGGGCACGTGGATACCGCGGTTGCGGTATGGAAGTCCATCCTGTCGGGGGACGCGCGGTGACCCGGCGTCGGCGATAGTCGACGATCCGGCAACCGAGAGGAGACGCAGTGGCGCGCATTCACACTCCGTCGGGTCGTTCGACGATGCACTGGATCGGGCATCTCGCCGTCGCAGTCGTGGTGCTGGTTTCGGGCACGCTTGCGCCCCGCCCCGGTGACGGGTTCGTCTGGTCCCCACCCGTGATGGCCCTGGACGTCGCCGTGGTTGTGATCCTGCTCGCCCGGCATCGCGCCCCGTTCGTGGTGCTGCCCGCCCTGGTCGCTCTCGTCGTCGTGAGTGTTCCGCTCGACCTGTTCAATCCCGGCATCGCCACGGCCACGGCAATCGCGGTCTACGCCGCGACGGTACGGGTGTCCCGTCCCCAGGGCGTGCTGATCGCCGTCGGCGTCGCCGCCGTCATGCTCGTCGCGGTCACGGTCGACGGGTACAACGGCTTCCAGAACGTTCTGACCGTCCTGCTCGGAGGCGCCGTTGGCGATGCGGTCCGCACCCAACGCGACTACGTCACATCGATCACCGAGCGAGCGGAACGCGCCGAGCGCACGCGCGAAGCACTCGCCCGTCAGCGGGTCGCCGAGGCCCGTCTGGCGATCGCACGGGACCTGCACGATGTTGTCGCGCATCAGATCTCGGTGATAAACCTGCACGCCGGCGTCGCCTCGTCGGCCCTGCGCGACCGGCCCCTCGATGCCGAGCGGTCACTGACCGTCATTCGCCGCGCCTCGCGCGCCGCCCTGACCGAGATCGGCGACCTGATGGCCACGCTGAGGGACCCCGCCGCCGCTGCAGCCGGTCCCGCGGGCCTGTCCCAACTCGACGACGTCGTACGCGAATTCGCCGGTCACGGAGTGGACGTCACGGTCCGGATCGACGGAGACAGGTACGAGCTGCCCCCGACCGTCGACGTCACCGCGCTGCGGGTGATCCAGGAAGCGCTCACGAACGCCCACAAACACGGCACCGGACGCGAAGCCGACGTGCTCGTCGAGTACCTGCCCCGTTCGCTGCGCATCACCGTGACCAACCCGACCGCGCCGGACGGCGCGGCGCGTGCCGCGCCCGGCACGAGGCAGGGCCTGATCGGCATGGGTGAACGGGTGGAGTCGGTGCGCGGAACACTGTCCTACGGACTCGACGGGATCGGTACCTGGATTCTCGTCGCGGAGCTGCCCGTCGAACCCGTCGACCCGGTGGACACCGTCGACGACCGACCCGCCACCCCGGAAGACCGCCCGTGACCACCGGGCCGGACCCCGCCCACCGCCGAGACCCACGTGAAGCGCGTCGTGACCGGGCTCCACGCCCACGACCGCGCGCAGCTCGTCGTCGCGGCCCAGTGATCGCGGACCGGTCCATCCGCGAATCGACTTATCTCGAACCGGGATTCGGCGTTCCCGGAGGAACTCGGCCACGTCGCGGATACCGCGTCCGCGGTACGTGAAAATCCCCCGGTGGCGGGACGACGCGGCACGCTGCGCCGAGCAGACTCGTGGCCATGACAACGGACAGCCTGACCGCCGGGCACAGCAGCGGTGGCCCGGTCGGGGACACCGCACGCAAGGGGCACATCGGCGCGGTGTTCGCCGGGCTGCTCGTCGCGATGCTCCTCGCGTCGCTCGACCAGACGATCTTCGCGACCGCTCTGCCGACGATCGTCGGTGAACTGAACGGCGTCGATCACATGCTGTGGGTCACCACCGCATATCTCGTCGCCGCGACCGTCATGATGCCGATCTACGGCAAGCTCGGCGACCTGGTGGGCCGCAAATCCATATTCATCGGCGCGCTGATCCTGTTCCTGATCGGCTCGATCATCGGCGGGCTGGCAGCCGACCTGACATGGCTGATCGTCGGGCGCGCCGTGCAGGGCCTCGGCGGCGGCGGACTGATGATCCTGGCGCAGGCCATCATCGCCGACGTCGTTCCGGTGCGGGAACGGTCGAAGTACATGGGCGCCATGGGAGCCGTGTTCGGTGTCTCCGCCGTCGCAGGACCGCTGCTCGGCGGCTGGTTCACCGAGAGCATCGGGTGGCGATGGGCGTTCTGGATCAACATCCCGCTCGGTATCGCCGCGATCGCGTGCGCTGCGATCTTCCTGAAGCTTCCCAAGCACGATGTGAGGGTCAGGCTCGACGTCTGGGGCATCCTCACGATGGCCGTCGCGGTCACGTCGCTGATCCTCGTCACCTCGTGGGGCGGCACCGAACACGAGTGGGACTCGCCGCTGATCATCGGCCTGATCGTCACCACGGTCGTGTTCTGGGCACTGTTCGTGCTCGCCGAGTACAAGGCGGACGAGCCGATCATCCCGCTCGCACTGTTCAAGAGCCGGAACTTCGTGCTCGCCACGACCGCCGGACTGTTCGTCGGCATTGCCATGTTCGGCGCGATCTCCTACATGCCGACCTACCTTCAGATGGTCACCGGCGTCAGTGCCACGGTATCCGGCCTGCTCCTGCTCCCGATGGTCGTGGGCCTGATGGTCACGTCGGTGACCAGCGGTGCCCTCGCCTCCCGCACCGGCAGGTACAAGTGGATGCCGATCGTCGGCATGATCGTCCTCGCCATCGGTTTCCTGCTGCTGTCGACGCTCTCCCCGTCCACCCCGCTGGCGTTGCTGCTGACCTACCTGTTCGTTCTCGGCGCGGGTATCGGCTTCGCCATGCAGATCCTCGTCCTGATCGTGCAGAACTCGTTTCCGGACAGGGTCGTCGGCACGGCGACCGCGGCAAACAATTTCTTCCGCGAGATCGGTGCGTCCCTGGGCGGCGCGGTGGTCGGCGCCCTGTTCACCAGCCGGCTCACCGACCTGCTCACCGAGCGGCTGCCTGTCGACACCGCGGCGAGCGGTGTCGACACGAATTCGCTCACTCCCGCGGCCGGCAACGCGTTGCCGGACGCCCTCGAGGACCTGATTGTCGGCGCCTACAACGACGCGTTGACCCCGGTGTTCACGATGCTGCTGCCGATGGTCGCGGTCGGCTTCGTCCTCGTGGTGTTCATCAAGCAGGTGCCGCTGCGCGCGAGCAGCGACGACGCCGAAGCCGCCACCGCGCTCACTCCTCGATGAGCCGCCCGCCGTCCATCCGCCACCGGCGGGTGCTGCGCATCGTGTCCAGCATCCGCCGGTCGTGGGTGACGAGCAGCAGGGTTCCGGTGTAGGACTCCATCGCCTGTTCGAGCTGCTCGATGGCGGGCAGGTCGAGGTGGTTGGTCGGCTCGTCGAGGACGAGCAGGTTCACGCCGCGTGCCTGGAGGAGGGCGAGCGCGGCGCGGGTGCGTTCGCCGGGGGACAGGGAATTCGCCGACCGCAGGACGTGGTGGCCCTTGAGGCCGAACTTCGCGAGCAGGGTGCGCACGTCCGCGTCCGGCCAGTCCGGGACCTGCGCGCCAAACGCGGCCGCGAGGGTCTGATCTCCCTCGAACAGTCCGCGGGCCTGGTCCACCTCGCCGACCGCCACGCCGGAACCGAGTGCCGCGGTGCCCTCGTCGGGGGCGAGTCGGCCGAGCAGGACGCGGAGCAGCGTCGTCTTGCCGGAGCCGTTGGGGCCGGTGACGAGAATGCGGTCACCCCAGTCGATCTGGGCGTGGATCGGGCCGAGCCGGAAGGTTTCACGTTGAACCACCACGCCGGTCAGTGTCGCCACGACCGCGCCGCTGCGGGGTGCGTCCGCGATCTCCATCCGCAGTTCCCACTCCTTGCGCGGCTCCTCGACGACGTCCAACCGTTCGATTCGGCGTTGCGTCTGACGGGCTTTCGCGGCCTGCTTCTCGGTGGACTCGGCGCGCGCCTTGCGGCCCATCTTGTCCGAGTCGGCGCCCTTGGCCTTGCGTCGGGTGTTGCGGACGCCGTGCTCGAGCCAGTTGCGCTGCATCTGCGCGCGGGCCTCGAGGCCGGCCTTGGTGTCCGCGTACTCGTCGTAGCGTTCGCGGGCGTGCCTGCGGGCGACGGCCCGTTCGGTCAGGTACGACTCGTAGCCGCCGTCGTACACGGCGATCTGCTGCTGCGCGAGATCGAGTTCGACGATCCCGGTCACGGTGCGCGCCAGGAACTCCCGGTCGTGGCTGACCACCACGACGCCGGTGCGGGTCTCGGCGACGAACCGTTCCAGGCGTTCGAGGCCGTCGAGGTCCAGGTCGTTGGTCGGCTCGTCGAGCAGCAGCACGTCGTAGCGGGAGAGCAGCAGTGCGGCGAGCCCGACGCGGGCGGCCTGCCCGCCGGACAGGGACGTCATCTCGGCGTGCAGTCCGACGGTGAGCCCGAGGTCGTCGAGTACCTGTTCTGCGCGCTCGTGCAGATCGGCGCCGCCCAGCCCGAGCCAGCGTTCCAGGGCGTGGGCGTAGCGGTCGTCGCCTCCCGGCTCCGTGAGGGTCTCCGCGGCCGCGTTCATCTCCGTCTCGGAATCGGTGACGCCGGTGCGCCGGCCCAGGTACGCCTCGACGGTCTCGCCGGGGATTCGCTCCGGCTCCTGCACCAGGTGCCCGACCGTCGCGTCCGGCGGGCTGAGGGTGACGGTGCCCTCCACGTCGGCGGTGGTGCGCCCGGACAGGATGGACAGCAGCGTCGACTTTCCCGCCCCGTTTGCGCCGACCAGCCCGATCACGTCTCCCGGCGCCACCACGAGATCGAGTCCGGTGAACAGGGTGCGCTCGCCGCGGGCGGCGGAGACGTCGTCGGCGTGCAGCGTGGCGGTCATGCCGGCCAGTCTCTCAGGGTGCGATGTCGCGCCGGACGGGGTGGAGGCCGGTGCCGGGTCGAAGGGTGACGACGGTCACGACGTGCGGCGGCGGTGCCGTGAGCACGGTGGAGCCGCGATTTCCGGTGATGTGGCCACCGTCACGGGGTGTGAATGCGCGTGGTGGGGGAACAACGAGAGCGCTCTCGTGGTTGTGTCGAGCCATGACCGCTGCCTCGGTACCGAACGTCCCCCTCAATGACGGCAACACGATCCCGCAGATCGGGTTCGGGGTGTGGCAGGTGCCCGACGACGAGAGCTACACGGCGGTGACCAGCGCGTTGAGCATCGGCTACCGGAGCATCGACACGGCCGCCGTGTACGGCAACGAGGTGGGCACGGGCCGGGCGATCGCGCACTCCGGGGTGCCGCGGGACGAGCTGTTCGTCACCACCAAGCTGTGGAACAACTCCGCACAGCCGTGGACCCGCGATGCGGTGTTCTTCGAGTTCGACGCCTCCCTGGACCGGCTCGGTCTCGACTACCTCGACCTGTACCTGATCCACTGGCCCCGGCCGATGCGGGACGACTACCGCGCCATCTGGCGGGCCTTCACCGAGCTGCGCGCGGACGGGCGGGTGCGGTCGATCGGCGTCTCCAACTTCGAGCCGGCGCAGTTGCGCACGATCATCGACGACACCGGTGTGGTGCCGGTGATCAATCAGGTCGAGCTGCACCCCGACTTCGCGCAGCCGGAGCTGCGGGCCGTGCACGCCGAACTCGGCATCGTCACCGAGGCGTGGTCGCCGCTCGGTCAGGGCCGAGGTCTGCTCGACGACCCGACGCTCGCCCGCATCGCCGAGAAGCATCAACGGTCGACCGCGCAGGTGGCACTGCGGTGGCATCTCCAGCTGGGCAACGTCGCGATCCCGAAGTCCGTGACCCCCTATCGGATTCGGCAGAACATCGAGGTGTTCGACTTCGAACTCGACGGCGACGACCTCGCTGACATCGCGGGCATGGACGCCGGCAACCGACTCGGTGGCGATCCCGCGACTTTCGATATGGGATAGTTGAGCAGGTATTTTCTGATCACGATTCGGCTTTCCGCGCACGGGCATTCCACGAAATCCGCACGGTCCGCGAAACCGGAGAAACTGGACAGACCGGCGGGTCTTTCGTGCTGCGAAGATTCGAGTCGTGACATGAGCCGTGCGCCGACCGCTGCGCGCGACGCACGGCTTCGGTGATGAGGGAGGGATGAGCATGCGGACGGAAACCGGCTCGAAGGTGGTGACCCGGCCGGTGGCCGCACCGGTGACCCCGCAGTCCACCCGGCCGGCTGCTCGGGAGACCGCGGCGTCGACCGGCCCGGTCTCGGCGGCCGCGCCCGCCGGAACTCCGGTCAGGGACGCGCCGGGTGCGGTGCCGGCCGCCGGTGCGACGCGGGTGCCGGTCAAGTCGCTCGTGCCCGCCCGTTCGGCGACGCGTACCCCGACCCGTCCGCCGGTCTGGGCGCTGGTCCCGGGCTCCCAGTTCGCGGGCGATCGCTACCGGTTGCTCGAACGTTGCGGGGGAAGCACCGACATCGCCTACTGGCGGGCTCGTGACACCGTCCTGGCCCGGGACGTCGCTCTGACCGTGGTCGAATTCCCGGAGGCCGACGGTGCCGCGGCGTTCTTCGACCGCACCGGCTGGCTGTGCCGGATCCGTTCCGACGCGACGGCCGCGATCCTGGACATGTTCGAGATCGACGGCCGCGCGGTGATCGTCGCGCAGTGGAAGCAGAGCCATGCGCTCGGGCTCGTGCGGGCGGGTCGACCGGCGGATGCGGCGGCGGCCGTCGTTCCCCTCGCCCGGCTGGTGCGGGATGCGAACGGCGAGGGGGCCCTCGTCGCGATCGACAACCCCGGACGTGTCCGGGTCGACGCCGACGGCGTGGCGTACCTGGCCTTTCCCGGGGTACCGGCCGACGCGACCGCGCGCGGCGACGTTCGCGGCCTCGGCAACGTCCTGTGCGAGCTGCTCACCGGCATGCATCACACCGGTGACGGTCGCCCGCTCTCGCCGAGTGCGGTTCGCCCCGACGTGCCTGCCGAGTTGTCGGAACTGATCGTGCGTGCGGTCGGTGCGGACGACGTCGCGGCGGGGCGGGTGGTGGACGTGCTCGGCGAGACGGTCGCCGCGGCTGCCGTCGTGCCCGCGGTGCCCGCCGCGGCCGCGTCGGAGGTCGGGGCGTTCGTCGCGGCTCCGGCGGCCGAGGCCGAGCGGGACCGGGCGTTCTGGAACACGTGGGGTCCGTTTGTCGCCGGGGGTGTGCTACTGGTCGTGCTGGCCGTCATCGGATGGTTCGTCGGGGTCTCGGTGATCTGACCCACGGCCGTCGCGGTCCTGCTCTCTGGCGTGTTGCCGGGGTGTGCGCCCGACCCGAGTTAGGGTCGAGCAAACTTCTGTGGGCAGGCAGGGGATCGAGCGGTTGGACAGTGGTGGCACCGGAGCGCTGACGGAGCGCTTCCGGGGTGGAATCAGCATGGCCGGACGCGACGGCCTCGAGATGCTGTCGGGGATGTGTCGCTTCAGTTCGGATGATCCCAGTTCCTTTGCGGCCTCGATGATCTCGGTGGACCTGGGGTCCATCAGGGTGAACCGGATGTGCTCGACCGCCGTCCTCGGTGTCCGGGGGGCCGGTCAGCTCGGGGACGTCATGTCCGGCTACGTCGCCGTCGCCTGTGTGCGGTCGGGTTCCGTTGTGGTGGAACAGAATCAGGTGATTCACCGCGCAGGTCCCGGCGATGCGGTGTGCGTCGACTTCGGGTGTTCCCTGTTCCTCGACATCGCCGACGGCAGTGACCTGGCCTTCGTCTACCTCCCGCGGTCCGTCGTGTTGTCCCGGTCCGTCGATCGGCACCGGATCGCCGGAGCGGTGCTGACGGACTCCCCGACCGTGGCGGCTCTCGCGGGAGTGCTGGAACCGTTGACCACCAGTCGGGCTCGGGTGGAGCAGGTCTCGCTGATCGCGCACGCGGTCACGGACCTCGCTCTGGCGGTGCTGAGGGCGGCGCACCCGTCCGACGCCCGACCCGATGACGGTGCCACGGACCTGCGGTCCCGGGTGTACGAGTTCATCGAGCGGAACTTCACCGATCCGACGCTCACGGTCGAACGGGTCGCCGCCGGCGTCAATGTCAGCAGTCGCTACCTGCACAAACTGATGGAGTCGGAGGTCCAGTCGGTCTACGGAGTGATCCGCAGGAGGCGGGTGCGGTGCGGAGTCGACCTGCTCGCCGACCCGGCGCTGGCGGGACTGTCGATCGGGCAGATCGCGCGCCGCAGCGGGTTTTCCGGCCTGAGTCAGTTCGGCCGCGCGGTGCGCGACCTCACCGGTGAGACACCGCGGGAGGTGCGTCGGCGGGCCGCGGCGGGTCCGTGACGCCACCCTCGACGTCGAGGCGGGGCAACGCCCGGTGCAGCCAGGGCGGCAGCCACCAGTTGGCCCGTCCGAGGAGCGCCATCGTGGCAGGCACCAGCACCATCCGCACCACGGTCGCGTCGATCAGCACGGCCACCGCCAATCCGACACCCATCATCTTCACCGTGATGTCCCCGTCGAGTGCGAACCCGGTGAACACCGCGATCATGATGGCGGCGGCGCAGGTGATGACCCGGCCGGTGGATGCCAGACCCCGGACCACGGAGCCGTGGGGGTCACCGGTGCGCAGCCAGAACTCCCGGACCCGTGAGAGCAGGAACACCTCGTAGTCCATCGATAGGCCGAACAGGATCGTGAACATCAGGATCGGTACCCAACTCGACACCGGTACCGGTCCGGGAAGGCCGAGAATGCCTGCACCCCAACCCCACTGGAACACCATGACCATCACGCCATAGGCGGCGGCCACCGAGAGCAGGTTCATCGCCGCCGCCTTCACCGCGACCACCGGTGCCCGGAACACCACCGTGAGCAACACCACCGACAACGCGACCACCACGGCGACCACCAGCCACAGGCGCTCGGCGAGCCGCTGGGAGATGTCCGCGAACAGGGCGGTCAGTCCGGTGACGTGGGTGCCCTCCGGCAGCTGCGCACGTAGCCGCTCCAGCGTGTCGGCGGTCGCGGGGTCCGGTGGCGCGGTGGTCGGTTCCACCCGCAGCACCGCCGCGGTGCCCGCGGCGTTCGACACGGGACCGTCGACCCGCGCGACGCCCGGGTCCGCCCGCAGCACGGCGGCCACGGCGGCCGGGTCCGCACCGCGGTCGAGATCCAACGCCACCAGCAGCGGGCCGTTGGCGCCGGGGCCGAACTCGCTCGCCACCAGGTCGTGGGCGACCCGGACGGTGCTGGTGGGCGGTTGGCTGCCCGCGTCCTGGGGCCAGGTCCGCATCTGCAGGACCGGCGCCGCCAGCGCCAGGAGCACCAGCAGCGCGCCGAGGGCCCACGGCCACGGCCTGCTTCCCACCCGGTGCGCCCAGCGCGCGGTCGCGGTGTCCGAGTCGTCCCGGCGCGTTCGCGTCCGGCCGAGCACCCGATGTCCGGCCAGCCCGCACAGGGCCGGGACCAACGTCACCGCGGCCAGCATCACCGCGCCGACCGTGAGGAACGTCGCGTACCCGAACGACGAGTACACCGGAAGCCCGGCCAGCCGGAGACCGAACAGCGACACCAGCACCGTCGACCCGGCGAACAGCACCGACACCCCGGCGGTCCCGTTCGCGTGCCCGGCCGCCCGCCGCGGCGTCAACCCGTCCCGCAGGCCGTCCGCGAACCGGGTCACCAGCAGGAGGGCGTAGTCGATGCCGACACCGATCCCGACCATCGTCGCGATCGTCGGAGCGGTGGTGCCCACGTCGGTGAACCCGGCCAGGGCCGTGATCAGCGCGCCGCCGACCCCGACCCCGATCAGTGCCACCGCCAGTGGCAGGCCGGCCGCCACCACCGAGCCGAACGCGAACACCAGGATCAGCAGCGCGATCCCGATGCCGATGGACTCCGCCGTCCCGGACGGCGCCGACTGATTTTCGTGGACCTGGCCCCCGAACTCGACCTGCAGGCCCGCGGCACGGGTGTCCCCGGCGGCGGCCTCGAGCGCGCCGGTGCCCTCGCCACCTGCGAAGTCGGTGACCGGCACCGTGTACCGCACGTCGAGGATCGCCGTGTCCCCGCCTGCCGACAGTCGCGGCGGCGCCACGACACCGACCCCGGGCAGGGCGGACAGCCGCGCACCCAGCGCGGACAGGTCGGCGGTCGGGACCGCGCCGTCCGGGGAGTGCACGACCACCCGGGCGTCGGCCCCGGACATCTCCGGGAACCGGTCGGAGAGCAGGTGACTGCCCGGGGTGGAGGCCAGCCCCTCGATGTCGTAGTCGTCGTGCGGGTCATCGCCGACCGTGGCGGCGAGCGTCACGGCGATCGCGAGGACCGCCAGCCAGGCCGACACGACGCGCCAGGGGTGCGCGGCGGCCGCGGATCCGATTCGACTCAGGAAGGTGCTCATGGCACCACCGTCGCGCCGGTCGCTAGTGAACGACTTGCAGCCTGCTGCGGGCGGCCTCGATCCACTGCGGGCACCCGCACCGCTCGGCGAGTTCGAGCGCCGCGGTCAGGTGGGTGCCGGCGGCCTCGGGGCGGTCCAGCAGCAGCGCGAGGTCGGCGAGCACGGTGTCCACCGGTCCGAGCGCGAACGAACCGGTGTCGGCGCCGCCGATCTGGCCGGAATACGCCGACAGCGCCGGATACAGGTCGGCGGCCTCGTCCCGGGATCCCAGCGCGGCCACCGCCACGCCCCGCAGGGTGAGCAGCAGTCCGTGGAAGAAGTCGGACCGCACCGGCCGCATGCCCACCCGCAGCGGGGGCGCGCTGCCTGCCTTCCCGTTGGCGACGAGCGCGAGGGTCAGCGGGTCGATCAGCATGTCCGGTGCCGCGGTGTCGAGCGATTCCAGCAGCACCTCGAACTCGCCGGTCCGGCCCTGCGTCACCCGCAGCGAGAGCAGCGCCATCAGCAGGATGCCGTCGGCATCGAATCCGCCGTGTCCCAGGAACTCCCGGTGTGCGCGCAGATAGCGGGACTCGGCGCCGTCGAGGTCGCCGGTCGCGTGCGCGAGCATGCCGTGCACCATCGCGTTGGTGGCCTGCGCCTGCCGCCACCGATACCGGTCGGCGAGCGCCTCGTTGTGCCGCAGATGCTCGCGCGCGGGGTCCAGATCGCCACGGGCACAGAGCATCTGCAGAGTGTTGTAGTGACCGATCAGCGCGAAGACCGCGAGATCGTCGTCGCTGCCGATCGCGATCAGTTCCGCGGCGATCGCGGCCCGCATCGCCGCCGGATACGCGCCGTGCCGCAGGGCCAGTCGTGCGTTCAGCGCAAGGCCGAGCAGATGCGGGTCGCCGAGACGGCGGGCCAGTGACTCGGCCTCGACCCCGGCCACCTCGGTGCGCGCATCGTCCTCGCCGTACACCTCGTCGACGAGGATCACCAGGAGCCGGCAGCGTTGCTCGTCCGTGAGCGCGGGCAGTTCCAACGCCCGCTCGATCGCCGTCACGACCCGCAGGTCCACCAGCCCGTAGGGGCGGTTGATCCACGGTGTCGGACTGTCCCAGGCCGTGAGGGCAAGGACCGCGAGGTCGGGCCGCGCGGCGGACTCCGCGGCCGTCAGGGCACGGTCGCGGGCGTCGCGGGCCGGTTGCGCCGCCCCCGCCGCGAGGTGGCTGCGGCCGAGCCTGGCCAGCGCCTCGACGCGTTCGTCCACGTCCCCTCCGCCCGGCAGGCGGTCCATTGCGGCGAGCGCCTGCTCGTAGTGCGCGGCCGCCGCGTCGTGGGCGAAGCGCGCCTCTGCCTGACGGGCGGCCTCGAGTGCGTGGTTCGCGGCCCGGCGCGCGGTGCTCGCCGACAACGCGGCTCCGAAGTGATGGGCCAGCGCCGGCGCGTCGTGCGGATGCACCTGCTCGATGGCCTCGGCGACCCGCAGGTGCCAGCGGGCCCGGCGAACCTGGGCCAGATCGCCGAACAGGGTGTCCCGGACGAGGGCGTGGGTGAACCGCACGGTCATCGCGTCCGGCTCGTCGAGCAGTCCTGCGACCACACCCGCCTCGACGGCTTCGAGGGTTGCCTCCTCGTCGAGTTCCACGGCCCGCAGCAGCACCTCGACGTCCGCCTGCCTGCCGATCACCGCGATCAGCCGCAGCACCGCGACCGTCACCTCCGGCAGCCGGGCAAACCGCCTGCGCAGCACGTCGCGGACCCCCGCGGGCACCTCCGAGGTTGCGACGAGTCCGCCCTCACTGCCCAGCAGTCGGGCACTTTCGCGCAGGTAGAAGGGATTTCCGCCGGTGCGTTCGGTGAGCGCCGCGACGGTCGCATCGTCGGCGTCGACCCCGGCGACCTCCCGTACCAGGGCCGCGGCGTCCACCGCCCCGAGACCGCCGAGCCGGATCCGTTCCGGCGTCAGCGGGGCGAGCACCGCGAGCGCCTCCTCGAGTGCCGGGGTCACCTCGTCCGGACGGTACGCGGCGACGAGCAGCAGCGGCACGGACTCCGCGACCCGGGTCAGCAGGGTGAGAGTCTCGGTGTCGGCGCGGTGAAGGTCGTCGAGGAACACCGCCAGCGGTCGCGCCCGCCGCGCGAGATCGAGGTAGTCGGTGACGGCGCGGTGCAGCAGGAACCGGCCGTGCGCCGAGGAGGCGGCCTCGTCGGCGGCCATCCGCGCGTCGTCGAGCAGCGGTGCGAGGGCGGCGGCCAGGGGCCCGGGGTCGACCTCGGGTACGAGGGCACGCAGGATCTCGACCCACGCCCAGGCCGGCGGGGCGCCCTCGGCTTCGGGGCAGCGTCCCACCAGGACCAGGCTGTCGTCGAGCGCCGCCCGAAGGCGCAGCAGCAACTCGGTCTTGCCGCCGCCCGCCTCACCCGAGACGAGGGCGACACGGGCCCGGTCCGAGACCGCACGCGACGCGGCGAGCAGGGAGTCGAGTTCGTCTCGGCGGCCGACGAATCCGGGCGCGGTAGGCATCGGGGCGGGCGTGGCCGCCGCCTCCTCCGTCACCCCCACGGTCCGTTCGCGCCGCGGGCCGGGGAGCGGCAGACGCTGGGCGAGCAGGTCCGCCTCGAGTTGCTGCAACGGCTGCCCGGGGTCGAGGCCGAGTTCGTCGGCGAGGGTCCCGCGGGCACGGCGCAGCGCGGCCAGCGCGTCGGCTTGCCTGCCGCCGGCGTGCAGCGCCAATGCCAGCAGCCGCCAGCCCTCCTCGCGCAACGGATGCGTACGGGTCAGCGCGCCGGCCTCGGCCGCGGCCGCCGCCGCGTCACCGGTGTCGAGCATCGCCGCGGCGAGCCGTTGGTGCGCCACCAGCCGCAGCTCCTCGAGCCGCGCGACCTCCGGCGCGGCCCAGTCGTGGGCCGCGAACTCGGCGTGGGCCGTCCCGCGCCACAGCGCGACCGCCTCTTCGAGCAGCCGGCGCCGATCCGGTGCGGGCGCACCGTCAGCCGCCCGCAGCAGCGACTCGAACCGCCAGGCGTCCACGTCGTCGGTCCCCAGCGTGAGGCAGTACCCCGGCGCACGGCTGACCAGGACCGCCGCCGGCGTGCGGGGCGCGCGGTCGGGTTCGAGTGCGCGACGCAGGTTCGAGACGTACGCCTGCAGGGCGCCCAGTGCCCGCGGCGGGGGTTCGCCGTGCCACAGGTCGTCGATCAGCCGGTCCACCGACACGACCGCGCCGCGGGCGATCAGCAGCAGGGTGAGCACGGCGCGCTGGCGGGGGCCGCCGAGATCGAGGACCCCGGTCCCGGTCTCCGCGTCCATCGAGCCGAGCACCCGTATGTACACCGCACAAGGGTAGGGGTTGCGGGGTACTGGCGCGGTACAAGTCGGCGCCAAGAGGGCCGCAAGTGGCGCGGGTGATCGTGACGAGGTCAGCTAACCCGACCCAGGAGGACACCATGAGCACCGCCCTCACCACCGATCGCCCGGACACCGGGGACATGCTCCTCGCCCACAACATCTTCCGACGCGGGTTCGGCTCGCTGCCCGAGCTGGTGCGTGCCGTCCCTGCGGGGGACACCGTCCGCGCTCGCCGGCTGGTCGCCTTCCATGCCGAGATGTGCACCGGACTGCACCATCACCACACCGGTGAGGACGAGCTGATGTGGCCGCTCCTGCTCGACCGGGCGCCCACGGATCACGCGCTGGTGCTGCGGATGGAGGAACAGCACGAACGGATCGGGGAGCTGGTCGAGCGCAGCCGGACCCGCGCGGCCAGGTTCGAGCAGACTGCGGCCGCGGACGACGGTGAGGCACTCGCGGCCACACTCACCGCGCTGGTCGCAGTGCTCGACGAGCATCTCGCCGAGGAGGAGACCCACATCCTGCCGCTCGTCGAGCAGACCATGTCGGTGGCCGAGTGGGAGAAGCTCGGCGAACGTGGCCGCGCCGCGATCCCACGGAACCGGCAGCTCGTGTTCCTCGGCTTCATGATGCTCGGGGCGCCGCCGGAGCAGCGCACCCGACTGCTCGCGGACATGCCGCTGTCGGCCCGGCTCGCCTGGCGGCTGTTCGGGAACCGGGCCTTCGTCAAGGAGTACCGGGAGATCTTCGGCGTCGACCCGAGTTGAGTTCCCGGGCTGCAGAACGTGTGTGCACACGGGTCTTCGTGCGTGCACAGGGGAGTTCGGCGTGCAGAAGGGGTGTGCATGCCGCAGAACCCGTGTGCACCGGGGTCCTGCCGGGGCGGGTCAGCCTGCCGTCAGGTGGTCGATCAGCTCCGCCGCCGCGGCGCGCCCGCCGCGGTTTGCGCCGATGGTGCTCGCGGACGGGCCGTACCCGAGCAGGTGCACACGCGGATCGGCTGCGACCTGGGTGGCGAGCCGCCCGGTCATCGTGATCCCGCCGCCGGGCCCGCGCAGTCGCAGCGGGGCGAGATGGTCGAGGGAACTGCGAAAACCGGTGCACCACAGGATCACGTCGGCCTTCTGCTCGGTCCCGTCGGCCCACCGCACCCCGTCGGCGGTGATCTCGGAGAACATCGGCAGCCGGTCCAGTGCCCCGCGCTCGCGGGCCGCCCGCAGCGCGGGAGTGAGCGGCAGCCCGGTCACCGACACCACCGACCCCGGCGGCAGGCCGCGGCGCACCCGATCCTCCACGATCGCGACCGCGGCGCGGCCCTCGTCGCCGGTGAACGGGGTGTCGCGGAACTCCGGCGCCCGGCGGGTCACCCAGGTCGTGGTGGTGACCCGGGAGATCTCGTCGAGCAGCTGCACCGCGGAGATGCCGCCGCCGACCACCAGGACGTGCTTGCCGGCGAACTCGTCGGCGCTCTTGTAGTCGCGGGTGTGCAGCATCCGGCCGCGAAACCTCTCCGCGCCCGGGTACCGCGGCACGAAGGGCCGCTCCCAGGTGCCGGTGGCGTTGACGATGCCGCGCGCCGTCAGGGTCCCGGCGTCGGTCTCCACGGTCAGCGGGCCACTGCGATCATCCGCGGCTCCGACGCGGTGATCGCCGTGATCGCACACGACCCGGGTGTGGACGGGCCGGCGCACCGGCAGCTCGAACCGGCGTTCGTACTCGGCGTAGTACCGCGGTACCGCCTCGGCGGCCTCGACCTGCTCGGGAGCGGACGCGTCGAGTACGTCCGAGAAGGGCATGCCGGGCAGGTCGTGGACCCGATTGACGGTGCTCAGGGTCAGTGACGGCCAGCGGAACTGCCAGGCGCCACCCGGCCCGGGGGCATGGTCGAGGATCACGAACCGGATGCCCGCGTCGGCTCCGAGCTTGCGCAGGTAGTAGCCGGCGGACAGCCCCGACTGGCCCGCGCCGATCACCGCGACATCCACGGACTCGAGCATGCTGGCAACCTCCCAGGTCAAAACGGTACGGTCACCATCATGATCGGGACCAGCCGGGACGGCGACGTGGTGACCCTGGAGTTGCAGCGCGAGGAACGACGGAACGCGCTCAACACCGAACTGTGCGTGCTGCTGCGGGACGCCGTCGACGAGGCGGTCGGCGACGGCGCGCGGGTGATCGTGCTGACCGGCCAGGGCAGCGCGTTCTGCGCGGGCGCCGACCTGTCCGGCGACGTGTACGCGGACGGTTTCACCGACACGCTCCTGGAGATGCTGCACACCGTCGACTCGGCGCCGATCCCGGTGATCGCCGCGATCAACGGTCCCGCCGTCGGCGCGGGCACCCAGTTGGCGCTCGCGTCCGATCTGCGGGTGGTCGCGCCGGATGCGTTCTTCGCGGTGCCGGCCGTGAAGCTCGGCATCTCCGTGGATTCGTGGACCGTCCGGCGCCTGGTGTCCCTCGTCGGTGGTGGACCGGCCCGGACCGTCCTGCTCGGCGCGGAACAGATCGGTGCCGACGACGCCTACAACTTCGGTCTGGCGAACAAGATCGGCGACCTGACGGTCGCGCAGGACTGGGCCAAGCGGATCTCCGCGCTGGCGCCGCTGTCGCTGCGGCACCTCAAGCTCGTGCTCAATGACGATGGCACCCAGGACGAACCGACACCGGAGCAGCTCGAGGCGCTGCACGCCGCGTGGTCGAGCGAGGACATGCTCGAGGCGTCGCGGGCCCGGCAGGAGAAGCGCACTCCCACCTTCCGGGGGCGCTGAGGTGCGGGCGCGGGGAGCGGTCGTCGCGACGCTCGCGGCAGTCGGTGCCGCGGCGCTCGGGCGCGCGGCGTGGGGGGTCCCCGGACAGATCGGCGCCTCGGTCGCGGCGATCACACCGCGGGCGACCGGCTCGTCGCGCTACCGGGACAACCGATTTCACAACACCGACCCCGGCACCCAGATCGTCCGAGGCGACGAGTCGAGCCTGCTGTCGTCGGTGCTGACGCGACGCGGGCTCGGCCGCCCTCGTCGCCCGATCCCGCTCGCGACGCCCCTGGCCCCCGCCGAGGCCGCGGAACTCGCCGTCACCTGGTACGGCCACGCGAGCGCTCTGGTCGAGATAGACGGGTACCGGGTGCTGACCGATCCGGTGTGGAGCCAACGGGTTTCGCCGTCCACGGTGTTCGGTCCGGTCCGGTTGCACCCGACGCCGGTGGACGTCGCGGCGCTGCCGCGGGTGGACGCTGTGCTCATCTCACACGACCACTACGACCATCTCGACAAGGCCACGGTCACCGCGCTGCTGCGCACCCAGGACGCACCCTTCGTGGTGCCCAAGGGAATCGGGGCGCACCTGCGGCACTGGCGGGTGCCCGAGGAGCGGATCGTCGAACTCGACTGGGACGAGCAGACGACCGTCGGCGAGCTGGTCCTCACCTGCACCGAGGCGCGGCACTTCTCCGGGCGCGGCCTGCGGCGCAACACCACCCTGTGGTCGTCGTGGGCGGTGCGGGGGCCGAGTCACAGCGTGTTCTTCGGCGGCGACACCGGTTACACGCCGCGGTTCGCGGAGATCGGGGACCGGCACGGCCCGTTCGATCTGACGCTTCTGCCGGTCGGGGCGTACGACGAGCACTGGCCGGACGTGCACATGAACCCGGAGGAGGCGGTGCGCATGCACGCCGACCTCGGCCTCGGGGACGCAGCGGCCGGAGTACTGGTGCCGGTGCACTGGGCGACGTTCAACCTGGCGTTCCACCCGTGGGCGGAGCCGATCACCCGGCTGCTCGCCGCGGCCGAGCCGCTCGGCACCACCGTGCGGGTGCCGATGCCCGGCCAGCGAATCGACGTGCTCCGCCCGAGCACCCAACGTCACTGGTGGCTCAGGCTGGCATAACCTGACTGGCATGGCCAACGACGAGACCCGCGCTGTCGGGACCCTCCCGCCCACCGAGGTGGACGTTCGGACCGGACTGACCGCCGCCGAGGTGGCGCAGCGCCGCGCGGACGGCAGGACCAACGATGTGCCCGGTCGGGCCAGCCGCTCGGTCCGGGAGATCGTCCGGGCCAACGTGTTCACCCGGATCAACGCCATCCTCGGTGTCCTGCTGGTGATCGTGCTGGCGACCGGATCGATCATCGACGGCATGTTCGGATTGCTGATCATCGCGAACAGCGCGATCGGCATCATCCAGGAGACCCGCGCGAAGCGCACCCTCGACAAACTGGCGATCGTCAGCCAGTCGCGGCCGGTCGTCCGCCGCGACGGCACCGCCTCGGCGGTCGCGCCGAGCGACGTCGTCCTTGACGACATCATCGAACTCGGCGCCGGCGACCAGGTGGTGGTCGACGGCACGGTCGTCGAGGGGGAGCTGCTCGAAATCGACGAGTCGTTGCTGACCGGCGAGGCCGACCCGGTGCACAAGCGGCCCGGCGATCAGGTGCTCTCGGGCAGCTTCGTGGCGTCCGGCAGCGGCGCCTACCGGGCGACCAAGGTGGGCCGGGATGCCTACGCCGCCAAGCTCGCGGAGGAGGCCAGCAAGTTCACCCTGGTCCACTCGGAGCTGCGCAGCGGCGTCGACAAGATCCTCAAGGTCATCACGTACATGATGATCCCGGCGGGTGCGCTGATCATCTACAACCAGCTGTTCGTCAGCGAGCAGAACCTGGGAGAGGCCCTGAGCGGCATGGTCGCCGCGTTGGTCCCGATGGTGCCCGAGGGCCTGGTGCTGATGACGTCGCTGGCGTTCGCGGTCGGTGTCATCCGGCTCGGCCGCAGGCAGTGCCTGGTGCAGGAACTGCCTGCCATCGAGGGCCTGGCCCGGGTGGACGTGGTGTGCGCGGACAAGACCGGCACCCTCACCGAGAACGGCATGCGGCTGTCCGAACTGCGGCTGCTCACCGCCGACGAACCGGGCGGCGCGCAGGCCCGGTTGGAGAACGCGCTGGCCGCGCAGGCGGCCGACGACCCGCGGCCGAACGCGAGCGTGCAGGCGATCGCCGAGGCGTTCGACCACGACCCGGGCTGGACCCAGACCGCGGTCGCGCCGTTCTCGTCGGCGAAGAAGTGGAGCGGAAACTCTTACGGCGACAACGGGAACTGGGTACTGGGCGCGCCCGATGTGCTGCTCGACCCCGAGTCGGAGGCGGCCCGCACCGCGGAGTCGATCGGGGCCACCGGGCTGCGTGTGCTGCTGCTCGGCGAGAGCGACCTGCCGGTGGACGACGCGGCGGCGCCCGGCCGGGTCACGCCGCGGGCGCTGGTGGTGCTCGAGCAGCGGGTCCGGCCCGACGCGGCCGACACGCTCGCGTACTTCGCCGAGCAGAAGGTCGAGGTCAAGGTCATCTCCGGCGACAACGCGGTCTCCGTCGGCGCGGTCGCCGGGTCCCTCGGGCTGCCCGGCGGGGACCGGGCCGTCGACGCCCGCGAGCTGCCGGAGGACCGTGAGGCGCTCGCCGACGTGCTCGACTCCTCGACCACGTTCGGCCGGGTGCGCCCGGACCAGAAGCGGGCGATGGTCGGGGCCCTGCAGTCGCGCGGGCACACCGTCGCGATGACCGGCGACGGCGTCAACGACGTGCTCGCGCTCAAGGACGCCGACATCGGCGTCTCGATGGGATCGGGCAGCCCCGCCACCCGAGCCGTCGCGCAGATCGTGTTGCTGGACAACAGCTTCGCCACGTTGCCCCATGTCGTCGGCGAGGGCCGCCGGGTGATCGGCAACATCGAACGGGTCTCGCAGCTGTTCCTGACCAAGACGGTGTACTCGGTGTTGCTGGCGCTGCTCGTCGGCCTGTCCGGGATCGCCGCACAGCTGTTCGCCTTCGATCCGATGCCCTACCCGTTCCTGCCGCGGCACGTGACCATCGCGGCCTGGTTCACGATCGGCATCCCGGCGTTCATCCTGTCCCTCGCGCCGAACAACGAGCGGGCGCGCACCGGCTTCGTCCCCCGGGTGATGCGGTTCGCGATCCCGTCGGGGCTGGTCATCGGCATCGCCACGTTCGTGTCCTACGCCCTCGTCTACGCCGGCCCCGAGCAGACCGAGACGCAGCAGGTGCAGGCGGGCACGACGGCGCTGATCACGTTGATCATGATCGCGCTCTGGGTGCTGGCGATCGTGGCCCGCCCGTACGTGTGGTGGAAGATCGTGCTCATCGCCGGATCCGCCGCCGGGTATGTGATCTTGTTCTCGATTCCCTTCGCCCGCGAGTTCTTCAAGCTCGACCCGTCGAACGTCGCGGCGACCACCACCGCGTTCGTGTGCGGTGCGGTGGGCATCGTTCTGGTCGAAATCGGCTGGTGGGTCTCGGGACGTCTGCACGGGGAACATCGGCGGCTGTTCTCACTGCCGGAGACCCCAAGCCGGTCGGCGGACTGACTGCGCCACGCCGGGAGGATCGATGTTATGGCAAACAAATGGCACACCTGTGAAAATGGGGGAACGCGGGGGAGTGACCCCCGGCAGCTGGGTGTGTGCTCTGCGCACTGAGAGGAGACGGCATGGGCTTCGAGGACAAGGTCAAGGATCTCGTCGACAAGGGTAAGCAGCTCGTCGCCGACAACGCCGACAAGATCGAGGACGCGGTCGAGAAGGCCGGCGACTTCATCGACGAGAAGACGGGCGGCAAGTTCGCCGAGCACGTCGACAAGGTGCAGGACGCCGCCAAGAAGATCATCCCGGACAGCGACCCGGTCGACGAGGTCAAGGACGCCGCCGCGGACGCCAAGGACGCGGTGCAGGACGCTGCCGCGGATGTCAAGGACGCCGCCGAGGACGCCGCTGACAAGGTCAAGGACGCTGTCGACGGCAAGTAGCCATTCCGCACAGGAGCCGCAATGTCCGACCGCACACCCACCGCGGACCGCCGCGTGGAGCTGATGTTCGATCGGGATTGCGGCTTCTGTGTGTGGTGCGTCGGGTGGCTCGGCCGGCTGGACCGCCGCGGTCGGGTCACCGCGACACCGCTGCAGGCGCCGGGCGCGGTCGACCACTTCGGGGTCAGCCTCGATCAAGCCCTCGAGCAGGCCTGGGCGCTGGACTGGCGCGGTGAGCGGCATCACGGAGCCGGCGCCGTCAACGCCGCCCTGTCCGGGATCCTCGGCAGCCGACTTCCCTTGCACGTGTATGCGATTCCAGTCATCCGCCAGCTACAGGACGTGCTGTACCGGCTCGTCGCGCGGAACCGCCACCGGCTGCCCGGGCGGGGCGGGAGCTGCGCGCTCGGCTGACGCCGATCGACGACATGAACGGGGGCACGGGCAATGCCCGTGCCCCCGACTCATCGGACTCCCTACGCCACCTGCAGCTCCAGCTCGCCGTCGGCGACCTCGACCCGGACCTCGGCGCCCTCGGCGATCACGTCGTCGATCAGCAGGTCCGCGACCCGGTCGTCGACGACCCGCTGGATCGACCGGCGCAGCGGCCGGGCCCCGAACTCGGGCTGGTGCCCGTGCTCGGCGATCCAGTCGACGGCCGCGTCGCTGAACGTGATCCCGATGCCCTTGTCCGCCAGCCGCTTCCGGCTGTCGTCGAGCATGAGGTCGGTGATCCGGTGCAGCTGGTCGGCGTCGAGCTTGCGGAACACCACGATCTCGTCGATCCGGTTCAGGAACTCCGGCCGCATCGATTCACGCAGCCGGGCCATCACCCGGTCCCGCAGCGGCTTCTCGGCCGCGGCCTGATCGCCGGTGATGAAGCCGAGTGCGCCGCCCTTGCTCGAGATCAGGTCGGAACCGAGGTTGCTGGTCATGATCACCACGGTGTTGGTGAAGTCGACCGTGCGGCCGTGACCGTCGGTGAGCCGGCCGTCGTCGAGCACCTGCAACAGGGTGTTGAACAGGTCCGGGTGCGCCTTCTCGATCTCGTCGAGCAGGATCACCGAGTACGGGTTGCGCCGCACCTGTTCGGTGAGCTGGCCCGCCTCGTCGTAGCCGACGTACCCGGGAGGGGCGCCGACCAGACGGGAGACGGTGTGCCGCTCGCCGAACTCGCTCATGTCGAAACGGATCATCTTGTCCTCGTCACCGAACAGCGACGCCGCCAGTGCCTTCGCGAGTTCGGTCTTGCCGACGCCGGTCGGGCCGAGGAACAGGAAGCTGCCCACCGGACGATTCGGGTCGCCCATGCCGGCCCGGGAGCGGCGCACCGCCCGCGCGACCGCGTGCACGGCGTCGTCCTGGCCGACGACCCGCTGATGCAGCTCGTCCTCGAGCGACCGCAGCCGGTCCTTCTCCTCCTGCGTCATCCGGCTCGCCGGGATGCCCGTCGCACGCGCCACGACCTCCGCGATCGACTCGGCCGTCACCTCGGGGGTGTCGGCGGACGCCGCGGTCGCCGTGCCGTCGATCCGGCTCTGCACCTGCGCGATCCGGTCCCGCAGCTGCGATGCCTTCTCGTACGCCTCGTCGGCGACGGCCTGCTCCTTGTCCTTCTCCAGCTGTGCGAGATGGGACTTCATGGCGTCGGTGTCGACCTTCGGTGAGCGCAGCGACAGCCGGGCGCCGGCCTGGTCGATCAGGTCGATCGCCTTGTCCGGCAGGAAACGGTCGCCGATGTACCGGTGCGAGAGTTCGACGGCGGCGACGATCGCGTCGTCGGTGTACCGGACGCCGTGATGCTCCTCGTACCGGTCCTTCAACCCGGACAGGATCGTGATCGCGTCCGCCGTGCTCGGCTCGTCCACGATCACCGGCTGGAACCGGCGCTCGAGGGCGGGGTCCTTCTCGATGTGCTTGCGGTACTCGTCGAGGGTGGTGGCGCCGACGACGTGTAGATCCCCACGTGCGAGCTTCGGCTTGAGGATGTTGCCTGCGTCCATCGCGCCGTCCGCACCCGCGCCTGCCCCGGCGATGGTGTGGATCTCGTCGATGAACACGATCAGTTCGCCCTTGTGGGCGGTGATCTCGTCGACCAGCTTCGTCAGCCGCTCTTCGAAGTCGCCGCGGTAGCGGGTGCCGGAGACCATCGACGACATCTCCACCTGGACGATGCGCTTGCCGAGCAGGCGGTCGGGGACGTCTCCGTCCACGATCCGCTGCGCCAGACCCTCCACGATCGCGGTCTTGCCGACACCCGCCTCGCCGATCAGCACCGGGTTGTTCTTGGTGCGCCGGGACAGGATCTCGACGGTCTGCTCGATCTCCAGTGCACGACCGATCACCGGGTCGATCTCCCCGGCGCGGGCGCGCGCGGTGAGGTCGACGCCGTACTGGTCGAGCGTCGGGGTGTCGGTGGGGTTCTCGGCTGCGGCCTCGGGGCCGGCCTGGACGGCGCGCTGCAGGGACTCGAGAGTGATGCCCAGCTCGGCGAGCACCCGGCCGACCTTGTGGTCACGGTCGGAGGCGAGCGCGAGGAACAGGTGCTCGGGGTCGATGTAGGTCGAACCGAGGGCGCGCGCGAGCTGGTGCGCCTCGAGCAGCGCGGTCTTCAGGGCCGGGCTCAGCGAGGGCGATGCGGTGAATCCGTCGCGGCCCTGCGGCAGGAGTGCCTCGGCGGCCTCGGCCACGGCCGACGGCTCGGCGCCGGAGCGCTGCATCAGGGTCCGGATCGGGTCCTGCCCGGCCATCACGTGGATGACGTGCAGGGCGTCGAGTTCGGCGTCACCGCGGCCCGCGGCGAAGCGGGCGGCCGCGTTCACGAGCTCCTGGGTGGACCGGCTCATGAGTCGGCTGATGTCGATGCGGCCGGGGCCCTGGGGGCCGAAGAATGCAGGCATTGACGAGCCTCCTGAAAGTTGAGTGATTCTGACTCAACTAACGTGTCGACATCGCAATCAATTCCCGGGAGGCGACATCGCGCTGAGATGTGCGCGACAGCGGTCGGGCCCGCTCCGATTCCGGAGCGGGCCCGAGAGGTGCCGGACGTCAGGGGATCAGGAACCGAAGATCGAGCCCAGTGAGCCGAGGTCGAGAGACTCGAAGTCCAGCGACCCGCCGGCGGGCGGTTCGGTCGTGGGGTTGCATCCGGTGACGGTGACGCTGTGCCACTGCCGGTCGCCGATCCACTCCGGGCCGCCGTCTCCGAGGTTCCCGGGCGGGCCCAGGACCATGCGGTAGTCGAGCTTGTGGGTGTCCGCGTCCGCGTTGGGCAGCGGCGGATCGGTCTCCTTCAGGTCCGTCTTCAGGTTCCGGAGGTAGCTGACCGAGACCGTCTCCCGGTCCTTGACCATTGGGGTCTCGGGGGTGTTCGGGTACTCGGGGTACGACGGGGACGCGGCCTCGGCGTGCAGGCCGGAGGTGCGGCCGGTGGGCCCGGCCGGCGTCTGCCCGTAGTCGGGGCCGGTCAGATCCTCGTCGTCGATGCGGAAGTCGATCGTGTAGCTGGTGATGTTGGTGTTGTTGTCGATGGCGAACTCGACGTTGCAGTCGCCCTTGTCGACGGCGACGAAGCGGACAGGGCCCTCGGTCTGGCCGAGGTCGGGTTCGGCCGCGCCGGCGAGACCACCGGTCAGGAGGAGTGTGGAGCCCGCCGCGGCGACCAGGACAGGCAGGCGTTTCATGGTTCGGTTCATAACGATTACCTTTCAGATCGGTTACCAGTTGGCCAGACGGTAACCGGGTGGGACGGTTGGCGGGCGCTAAACGGACATTTCGTAACCTTGGGTTTTGTTCGCGTGTACAACGAATCTGCGGGCTCCGGGAGGCGCTGCCGTAGCGTGAGCGCATGACCGTCCCCAGCCCGCTCGACCGGCTTCGCGAGCTGTGTCTGTGCCTACCCGAGGCCACCGAACGGATCAGTCACGGCGAGCCCGCGTGGTTCGTGCGGCGGGCGCCGCAGTTCGCCACCTACGCCGACCGGCACCACGACGACCGGGTCGCGTTCTGGGCGGCCGCACCGTCCGGCGCGCAACAGGATTGGGTGGCCCGCGACCCGGGGCGCTTCTTCGTACCGCCCTATGTCGGCGGCCGTGGCTGGATCGGGGTGTATCTCGACGTCGGCGCGAACGGCATTCCCGGGCAAGAGGATTGGCGGGACATCGAGGACATCGTCGAGGACGCGTACCGAACCGTGGCCCCGAAGACGCTGCTCGCCCGGCTCGACACGCCTGCGGGCGAGCGCTGATGTCCGGGACCGCCCTCGTTGCGTTGCTGGTCGCGGTGGCGGTCGTCGCCCT
The DNA here is from genome assembly GCF_053589375.1 of Rhodococcus sp. NPDC003348. Taxonomy (NCBI): domain Bacteria; kingdom Bacillati; phylum Actinomycetota; class Actinomycetes; order Mycobacteriales; family Nocardiaceae; genus Rhodococcus; species Rhodococcus sp. NPDC003348. Next base: position 160,837 of record NZ_JBSFRT010000008.1, on the reverse strand, counting down.
CGCTGCGGCGATGCTGCGCCTGCGCACCCGCCGTACTCTGACCACCCCGGAGGAGCGGGCCGTGCACGCGACCCTGCACACGGCGTCACTCGCGGCGCGGCCACTGCGGCGCGGCCTGGACGCCACCTCCGCCGCCGAGGCGGCGCCGCACCTGCGCCGGCTCACCGCCGCCGATTCGTTGGCCCTCGCCGACGGCGACGGCACCGTCCTCGCGTGGAACGGACCCAACGACCATCTCACCGACACGTTCGCGGTTGCCGCCCGCGCCGCCGCCGAGACGGGTCGGCGGGAACTCATCGCGCACCCGGGCCCGGGGATCCGCGCGTTGATCGTGCAGCCGCTGGTGGTCGACGACGTCGGGGTGGTCGGCGTGATGGGGGTGCTCACCGGAGTCGAACCCGGGCCCGGGATGCTCGGGGCCATCAGCGAGGTCGCGCGGTACGCGTGCAGCCAGATCGAACTCGCCGAGCTCGACGCGTCCCGCGCCCGCCTCGACCGCGCCGAGGTCCGCGCCCTGCGCGCCCAGATCAGCCCGCACTTCATCTACAACGCCCTCAACACCGTCGCGTCGTTCGTGCGGACCGACCCGGATCGGGCCCGCGAACTGATCCTCGAGTTCGCCGACTTCACGCGCTACTCGTTCCGCTCCGCCGGCGAGTACACCCTGCTCTCGGACGAACTGCGCAACATCGACCGCTACCTGACCCTGGAACGGGCCAGGTTCGGGAGCGCGCTCGAGGTGCGCCTGCAGGTGGCACCGGAGGTGCTCGGCGTGGTGCTCCCGTTCCTCGCACTGCAGCCGCTGGTCGAGAACGCCGTACGCCACGGCCTCGCCGGGCAGACCCACGGCACCGTCACCATCGTCGCCGCCGACGAGGGCACCGACTGCGTGATCAGCGTCGAGGACGACGGGGTCGGCATGGACCCGGAGCTGCTGCGGTCCGGCTCGCTCGACGCCGTCGCCTCCGGCACCGGAGGTCCGGCCGCGAAGGAATCCGCGCACGTCGGACTCGCGAACGTCGACGACCGGCTGCGGGCCGCATTCGGCAACGACTACGGCCTGGTGGTGGAGACCGCGCCCGGCGCAGGCACACGGGTGAGCATGCGGGTGCCGAAGTTCCGACCCGGGATCCGGGTCTGAGGGTTCCCGGCTCCACCTGGGTGGGTGTGAGCCGTTCGACCCGGTCCGGCGTGGCACCATTGACCTGTTGTGACACAGACTCCCGAAGGGGTTTCCGAAACCCCGCTGACCGTGCTGGCCGTGGACGACGAGCGCCCCGCGCTCGACGAACTGGCGTATCTGCTGCGCGCCCAGGACGACGTCGGCGAGATCCTCACCGCCGGTGACGCGACCACCGCCCTGCGGGTGATCAAGGACCGGCTCGGTGCGGCAGCGCCGATCGACGCGGTGTTCCTCGACATCAACATGCCCGGACTGGACGGTCTCGAACTCGCCGGGGTGCTCGCGGCGTTCGCGACCCCGCCCGCGGTGGTGTTCGTGACCGCCCACGACGACCGCGCGGTCGACGCCTTCGACCTCGGTGCCGTCGACTACCTGCTCAAGCCGCTGCGGGAGGAGCGACTGACCGAGTCGGTGCGCCGGATCCGTGCCACCCGCCGAACCTCCGAGCCGGCGCCCTCGGAACCGGACGCGACCCAGGCGGACGAGGTGATCCCCGTCGAGCTCGGCGGCGTCACCACACTCGTGCACCGATCCGACGTGGCGTGGGTGGAAGCGGACGGAGACTACGCGCGCCTGCACACCGCCACCGGCTCGCACCTGGTCCGGATTCCGATCTCGTCGCTCGAATCCCGTTGGCAGCCCGCCGGGTTCCTGCGCGTGCACCGCTCGTACCTCGTCGCGCTGCCGCTGGTCACCGGCATCCGCAGCGTGGGAACCGGAACGGTGGTGTGCCTGCGGGTCGGTGAGGACGCCCCGGTGGTGGAGCTGCCCGTCAGTCGCAGGCACACCCGCGAACTCAAGGACCGTCTGGTCCGGGTGCCGCGGCAGAGCTGGACGAGCCGATGAGCGGACCCCCGGACGGTCGACCCCGGGCGCGTGAGCGAGTGGTGCTCGCGCACCGGCAGGGAGCCCGGACGGTCCGCACTCGCGTCGAGGTCCAGGAACAGACCGAGGTGGGCGAGGCCATGATCCGGGCGCTGGTGCGCGCGCAGCTCGGCCTGGCGTTGCGGTTCGCGGCCGCGGTGGTGCTGGTGGCCGCTGCGATCCCCCTGCTGCTCGCGGCCTTCCCGTCTCTCGGGGACGTCACCGTCGCGGGGGTGCGGCTGCCCTGGCTGGTGCTCGGGGTGGCGGCCTATCCGGTGCTGTACGGGGCGGGACGGCTCTACATCCGCCTCGCCGAGCGCACCGAACAGGAATTCGTCGACCTGGCCGACGACTAAGCGGCGGAGGTGACGCGTGTCGGGGCAGCCGATTCCACTGGTGACCGTCGTCGCGCTCGCGATCGCGGCCGTGGCGACCGTCGCGATCGGCTTCTACGGCGTTCGCCTGGCGCGCACCACCTCCGATTTCCTCGTCGCCTCCCGCAGCGTCGGGCCGCGGTGGAACGCCGCCGCGATCTCCGGTGAGTACCTGTCCGCCGCCTCGTTTCTCGGGGTCGCGGGACTGATCGCCAAGTACGGCGCGGACGCGCTGTGGTACCCGGTCGGATTCACCGCCGGTTACCTCGGGCTGCTGTTGTTCGTGGCGGCCCCGCTGCGCCGCTCGGGCGCGTACACCGTGCCGGACTTCGCCGAATTCCGGCTCGGCAGTAAGCGATTGCGCCTGCTGGCGATGGTCGTGGTCGCGGTGATCTGCATCCTCTACATGGTTCCGCAGTTCCAGGGCGCGGGCCTGGCGCTCGGGATCCTGCTCGGATGGCCCACCTGGGTGGGCGCGGTGGTGGTGGCGTTGATCGTCATCGCGAACGTCGTCGGCGGCGGCATGCGGTCGATCACCTTCGTGCAGGCGTTCCAGTACTGGCTCAAACTGACCGCCGTCGCGGTGCCCGCGCTCGTCCTCGCGGGCCATCTCGCCGGTGCCGGCGGTGCCCTCGGCACACCCGCGCCGCCGACGGTCGCCGAGCGCACCACCGTCGACATCACCACCGACGTGGTCGTGCAGGTGTCGGAACCGTTGCCCGCCACGATGTCCGGCACCCTCGACGGGCAGCAGGTGGACGGTCCGGTCGCGCTGGCGGTCGGGGAGCACACGCTCGGGGCGGGCACCGCACTGGTGCTCGACGAGGGCGCCGCGGTGCCCGTCGTCGCGGGGGCGCCGCCCACCGGACAGCAGTGGCTCGAGCCGGGCTGGGGCCTCGGCGGCGCCCACCCGCTCTTCCAGGTGTACTCGCTGATCGTCGGAATCTTCCTGGGCACCATGGGATTGCCGCACGTGCTGGTGCGCTTCTACACCAATCCCGACGGCCGGGCGGGGCGGCGGACCGCGCTGGTCGTGATCGGCCTGGTCGGCGGCTTCTACCTGTTCCCGACCCTGCTCGGGGTGTTCGCCCGGCTGTGGGTGCCGCAGCTGCTCATCACCGGGACCTCCGATGCGGCGGTGCTGCTGCTGCCCGCGTCGGTGGTGTCCGGGGTCGGGGGACAGCTGCTGGCGGCGCTCGTCGCGGCCGGCGCGATCGCCGCGTTCCTGGCCACGTCGTCCGGTCTGCTGGTCAGCGTCGCGGGCGTGCTCAGCACCGACGTGCTGCGCGGCCGGATCCGCGACTTCCGGGTGGCTGCCGTCGTCGCGGGTGTGGTGCCGCTCGCGATGGCGATCGGGGTGTCCTCGATCGACCTGTCGCGGACCGTCGGGATGGTCTTCGCGGTCGCCGCGTCGACCCTGTGCCCGCTGCTGGTGCTCGGCATCTGGTGGCGCGGCCTGACCGCCACGGGCGCCGCGGCCGGGCTGATCGTCGGTGGAGTGGCGTCCGGATCGGCGGCGCTGGTGACCGCGTTCGGCGGTGTCGGCGCGGGTCCGTGGAGTGGCTGGCTGCAGGTGCTGGTCGGGTACCCGGCCGCGGTGACGGTGCCGCTGGCGTTCGTGACGATGGTGGCGGTCAGCCGCGCGACCCGCGGCAGCGTGCCCGCCGATGTCGGGCGCACCTTCACCCGCATGCACGCCCCGGAACGGCTCGGCGTCGGCCGCGACCGCGAGCGCGACCTGTAGGCAGCTCCGCTGCCTGTGAGTGTTTGTGGTCCCGGTGCGGGCCACAAGTGCTCACGGGCGCCGGAGGCGCCTGCGCCGTTCGTCGCGCCGAACCGACCGTCCGGCGCGCGATCCGGCAGCTGGGCGTGTGACTGCCGTCACGGTCTTCTTTTGTGACCTGGGTCTCAATAACGTCTGTGGCCTGCCGGTCCTCACAGCCGGCCCCACAGACCGAGGAGTCCGACGTGACCACAGCAGACCTGAGTTCGGAGGCGACGCCGTCCCGGCGCACCCCGGACGCGCAGGCCTTCATCGAGATGCAGGCGAGTCCTGAATTTCAGGACCTGCGACGCAGGCTGCGCCGCTTCGTCTTCCCGATGACGGCGTTCTTCCTGACCTGGTACGCCGTCTACGTGCTGCTGGCGACCTACGCCTCGGACTTCATGGCGACCAAGGTGATCGGCAACGTCAACCTGGGCATCGTCCTCGGTCTGGGTCAGTTCGTGACGACGTTCGTCATCACCGCGCTGTACGTGAAGTTCGCGAACCGCGAGCTGGACCCGCGTGCCGCCGCCATCCGTGACGAGCTGGAGGGATAGGACCGATGACGACCATCCTCGCCGCCGGCGGCTCCCAGGTGGGCAACCCGGCCCTCAACATCGCCATCTTCGTGGCGTTCGTGGTGATCACGATGGGCATCGTGATCCGCGCGAGCCGCACCACGAAGAAGGCCTCCGACTTCTACACCGGTGGCGGCCAGTTCTCCGGCCCGCAGAACGGTTTCGCGATCGCCGGTGACTACCTGTCCGCGGCGTCGTTCCTCGGCATCGCCGGTGCCATCGCCGTCTACGGCTACGACGGCTTCCTGTACTCGATCGGCTTCCTGGTCGCCTGGCTGGTGGCGCTGCTGCTGGTCGCCGAGATGCTGCGCAACACCGGCCGGTTCACGATGGCCGACGTGCTCAGCTTCCGGCTCAAGCAGCGGCCGGTCCGGATGGCCGCCGCGCTGTCCACGCTGGTGGTCTCGCTGTTCTACCTGCTCGCGCAGATGGCCGGCGCCGGTGGCCTCGTCGCACTGCTGCTCGACATCCACGACAAGGCCGGTCAGGCCATCGTGGTCGCGGTGGTCGGCGTCCTGATGATCGTGTACGTGCTGGTCGGCGGCATGAAGGGCACCACCTACGTGCAGATGGTCAAGGCCGTCCTGCTGATCGCCGGTGCAGGCATCATGTTCGTGCTGGTCCTGCTCGCCGTCCGCGGCAACTTCTCGCAGCTGCTCGCCGACGCACAGGACATGGTCACGAACTCGACCAACGAGGCCGTCGCCGGCCGCGACGTGCTCGCGCCGGGCGCCAAGTACGGCATCAGCTCGATGTCGCGACTGGACTTCGTCTCGCTCGGCATCGCCCTGGTGCTCGGCACCGCCGGCCTGCCGCACGTGCTGATGCGCTTCTACACGGTGCCCACCGCGAAGGAGGCCCGCCGCTCGGTGACCTGGGCGATCGGCCTGATCGGCGCCTTCTACCTGTTCACCCTGGTCCTCGGCTACGGTGCGGCCCGGATGGTCGGCCCGGACAAGATCCTCGCCGCCCCCGGCAAGGAGAACGCCGCCGCCCCGCTGCTCGCGTTCGAACTCGGCGGCACGCTGTTCCTGTCGATCATCTCCGCGGTCGCGTTCGCCACCATCCTCGCCGTCGTCGCCGGTCTGGCGATCACCGCGTCGGCGTCGTTCGCCCACGACATCTACGCCAGCGTCATCAAGCGCGGCAACGCCTCCGAGGAGCAGCAGGTCAAGGTCTCGCGGATCACCGTCGTCGTGATCGGCCTGGCGTCCATCGTGCTCGGCATCCTCGCGATGGGGCAGAACATCGCGTTCCTGGTGGCACTCGCCTTCGCCGTCGCGGCGTCCGCGAACCTGCCGACGCTGCTGTACTCGCTGTTCTGGAAGAACTTCAACACCACCGGCGCCCTGTGGAGCATCTACGGCGGCCTGGTCAGCTGCCTGGTGCTGATCGTCTTCTCCCCGGCCGTCTCCGGCGCCAAGAGCTCGATGTTCCCGAACAGCGACTTCTCCTGGTTCCCGTTGGCCAACCCGGGCATCGTCTCCATCCCGCTGGCCTTCGTGCTCGGCATCGTCGGCACCTACGTCGGCCGGCGCAAGCTCGAGGACCCGGCCAAGCAGGCCGAGATGGAGGTCCGATCCCTCACCGGTGTCGGTGTGGAGAAGGCGGTCGCGCACTAGCTGCACCCCGGGGCTCGGCCCCACCAGATCCGTCCCGCACCTCGGAGCCCTCGCCCGAGGTGCGGGACGTTCGCATGACGGGGTCACCTGGAACGAGCGGGCCGCTACGATTCGCCCATGGCAAAGCTGAAGGTCTCGGTCGATGTGCCGCTCGCTCCCGACGCCGCGTGGGAAAAGGCAAGCGATCTGGCGGAATTCGAGAAGTGGCTGTCGATCCACGACGGCTGGCGCTGCGAGCTCCCGGTGGAGCTGGCCACCGGCATCACGGCCGAGTCGGTGGTCTCGGTCAAGGGACTGCGCAACCGCGTCCGCTGGACCATCACCGACTACGCGCCCCCGCAGAAGCTCGTCCTCAAGGGGGACGGCAAGGGCGGCGTGAAGATCGGGCTCGTGCTGTCGGTGGCGCCGAAGCACAACGGCGCCGAGGTCGGATTGAACATCGACCTCGGCGGCGCTCCATTGTTCGGTCCGATCGGCTCCGGAGTGGCCCGTGCCCTCAAGGGAGACATCGAATCATCACTGAAGACGTTCGTCGCCCTCTACGGGTGACCGGCCGGCCATCCTGTGTTCCTGACGGCCGGCCGTCAGGAACACAGGTGCCTGGGCGTCAGCGGCGTTCCCGCACGATCATCAGCGGTCGTTCGGCGCGGTGCAGCAGGGTCCGGCTCGTCGAGCCGAGCAGCATGCCGCGGAAACCACCGCGTCCGTGGCTGCCGACGACCGTGAGCTGAGCCGACTTCGACTGGTCGAGCAGCTGTTCGACCGCGCGGTCCCGGACCACGACACGCTGCACGGCGACGTCGGGGAAGCGTTCCTGCCAGCCGGCGAGGCTCTCGGCCAGCGCCGCCTCCTCGTTCTCGGCCAGGCCCTCCCACGGCAGGTCCTCGACCGCGGCGGGCAGGGTGTCGAAGTCGACGTCGCTCCAGGCGTGCACCGCCACGAGGGACGTACCGCGCAGCGAGGCCTCGGTGAACGCGGCCTCGATGGCGGGCACGCTGTTCGCGGACCCGTCGACACCGACGACGACCGGGCCTGCGTCGGGCACGGTCTCCGCGCCGGGGACGACCACGAGCGGGCAGCGCGCGTGCGTGGCCAGTGCCGAGGTCACCGAGCCGAGCAGTGCGCCCCGGACGGCGCCGAGCCCTCGGCAGCCGAGCACGATCATGCGGGCGGACTCCGACAGGTCCAGCAGGGAGGGAATCGGAGAGCCGCGGAGCACCGCCGTCTCGACCTCGACGCCGGGTGCGGCCTTCTTGGCGAGCTCCGTTGCCGCGGCGAGGATCCGCTGCGTTTCGGCGGCGAGGTCGTCGAAGTATTCCTGGGACGTGACCAGGACCCCGCCGTACACGACCGGCGTCGGGAGTGCGGACACCACTCGTAGCGGTGCCTTGTGTCGCGCCGCGGCGTGGGCCCCCCACAGGGCCGCCGCGTTCGAGGTCTCCGATCCGTCGACGCCCACCACGATCGGGGGATTGATGATCATGTCGCCTCCTCCGCGGAGCGGGTCGGCGGTCGGTCCGTCGGTGCCCCGCAGATCCCATGCTCGTCGAGATGGGCCGCGGCGGCTAGGGGCGAACGTCCCGCCTCGTCGGTGTCCTCGATCACGGTGGCCGATCGCCCCGTGGACCGGGCGATCAGGAGCGGGTTGCCGCGCAGGTGACGGGCACGCCGAGTCGCTGCATCACCAGGCTCGCCGGACACCAGCCCATCGCGGCGTAGAACACCAGGTTGGCGCCGACGAACCCGGTGAGTACCAGCCACCAGGGGGACAGGACCGCGGCGAGGGCAGCGCTCAGCAGCACCAGCACGCCGGCGAGCAGCGGGACGACACGTGCGACGGTCCAGCCGTCGTGGCGGGGCAGGGGCATGACACTCTCCGGGGTCGGGTTCGACATCACGGCCCAGTATACCCCTGGGGGTATAAATTCGGCCGTGTCGGATCGGTCACGCTCCCGCAGGAGCCGATCGGGTGGCGGCTATTCCAGGATCGGGGTGGAGACGGAGTCGACCAGCCACGCCTGCGCGAGTTCGTCGAGAGTGCCGTCGGCGTAGAGCGAATCGACCGCTGCGGAGACGCACGGGGTCAACGGGCTGTTCTTCTCGAGCACCAGCCCGAAGAACTCGGTCACGGTGTTCGGCCGCGGGAACTGGCCGACCAGAACACTTTCCGGCAGATCCGACTCGGTGATCTGGAAGCCCGTCGGAATGTCCACCACCAGCGCGTCGATCCGGCCGTCGGCGAGTGCGGCCTTCGCCTCGTCGGTGGTGGCGAACGCGAGCGGCTCGTCGCCCGGCCGGATGGTTCCCTCGATGGCGGCGAGGCTCGTCGAGCCGGCCTGGGCCCCGAGCTGAAACCCGGTGAGGTCGTTGAGATTGCGGGCCGAGGCGGCGGGGGTGCCCGCCATCGCGACGATCGCCTGCGTCACCGCGTAATACGGGGACGAGAAGTCGACGGCGTCCCGGCGGTCGCCGACGATCGTCACCTGGTTGATGTCGAAGTCGAAGGACTTCGGCCCGGGCGCGATCGCCTCCGCCCACGGCACCCGGACGAACGTCACCTGCGCGGGGTCGTAGCCGAGGCGCTCCGACACCGCGCGCGCGACCGCACCTTCGAATCCCTTGCCGTTGGCCGGGTCGTCGTCGACGAACCACGGTGCGTATGCGGGGGAGTCTGTGGCGACGGTGAGGGTCCCCGGGGCCCTCGTCGCCCCGGTATCGGGGCCGCAGTCGCCGATCGCCGCGGTCGACGGCAGCTTCGTGTACGCGTTCGGAACCGGGGTCGACGTGGGTGCGGCCGCGGTGCCTGCGTCCGACGACGAGCAGCCGGACACTGCGAGGACCGCGGCCAGTGCGAGCGGAAACAGGGCGGCGGGTCGATGTCCGATTCGGGGCACCCGGACATAGTGCCTGCGTGGACGACCGGCGGCAACAGATGATGCAACGCCGGGTAACGGGTGTCTGCGGAGTCGGCGGTTCGCCATGCGGCGGGGTGTCCGTGCGGCCCGTGGGCGCACCTGGCTTCGGTGGGTGGCAGGCATTGAATCCAGGTCACGAGGACAGCGTGGGTCCGGACGTGATGAGTGCGATTCCGATGCTCGGTCCGCCGCCGAGCAGTTGTACCGGTGGGCTGTTGGTGAAGCGCTGATCGGTGGGCTCGAATTCCACCATCGGGAAGCCGACGTTCTCTTGGTGTCGCCAGGTCCGATTGATGTCGATCACGCTGGGGATCGAGTCAGGGGACACCCAGAAGGTATCCGGCCCGGCTTCGCCGAACGTCACGAACTTCGTGGTCGGCGAACTCAGGTCGTAGTCGCTGGACACTCGCCGATATTCGATCATCCAGAACGCCCTCTTCGGGGATTGGTATTGGACCCTTTCGGCCGCCTCGTAGATCGGGAAACCCGCATTCCGGGCGGCGATCAGGGATTGAAGGGTCATGCTCGGAGGGTTGACGAGGCTGGAAGCCGATGCGGTGATCGACTCCAACGAATCCGTGGATGTGGCACCCGCCGGCGCCACCACCCCAACGCCGACCGCGACCGCGACCAGGCCCCCCGCGAATACGCGCTTGACCGAGATGTCGATCATCGATGAATTCCCCCTACCGTGATTGGCTGCAACCTACCAACCGGTATGTCGGTTTACTCTGATGAGCGTTACGTGGGTCGATTGCCTGGGTCGGCTCGGCGGCGTCAGGAACCCTCGCGGGCGCGCCGTGCGGCGAGCGATACTGCGTATGGGCGTGCAGGAGGTCGGCGGATGGGCGACGGTCGCGGCAGCGCAGTTCTCTCCACCTATCGGTACCTCAGGCTGGCCATGGTCGTGCTGGTCGTCACGCTCGCCGCCTCGGTGCTCGTCGCGACGGCGAAGTCCGGTTGCTGGCGGGACTCGATCAGTGCGTACTACTACAGCACGGCGCACAACGTCCTCGTCGCGGTCCTCTGTGCGCTCGGCGTCTGTCTGATCGTCTACAAGGGCAGTTCGGACACAGAGGACGTCGCGCTGAACCTGTCCGGATTTCTCGCGTTCGTCGTCGCGGTGGTGCCCACTGCACCGCCGGAGCCGGGTTCGTGTGGCTGGCGGGAGATCGCGTTCGAGGGTGGCCTGTCGGACGCGATGCGCAACAGTGTCTGGGCGATCCTGATCGCTGCGGTGATCGCCCAGGTGGTGACATTGGTGATCGCGTGGCGGACGGGCGCCGACCGGTCGCTCAAACCGGTGGCCCGGTGGGTCCGCAACTTCGGGTGGGTGCTGCTGGCGGCCGGGGTGTCCTGCTTCCTGTTCTTTCCGGACTTCTTCGCGGCACACGGCCACACGATCGCGGCATCGCTCATGTTCGCGGGGATCGTCGGTGTGGCCGTGGCCAGCGCCGTCTCGGCCTCGTACACGCCGAACGCCGGGACCTACGTCCGCGCGTACCAGGCGATCGCCGGCTGGATGTTCGCCACCCTCGTGGCGGTCCTCGTCGTGCATCTGGCGTTCCCGGACTTCGGGCATCTGGTCCTCGTCGCGGAGGTCCTGCTCATCGCGGAGTTCGCGACGTTCTGGATCGTGCAGACCGTCGAACTGTGGAACGTCGTGGACCGGACGGACCTGTACGAGCGCGGTCAGGCGCCGGAGAAGTTGTGATCGACCGGCCGAACATCCGGTTGACCTGGGAAGATGTTGTGCCCTCGGCAGGATTCGAACCTGCGACACCGGCTTTAGGAGAGCCGTGCTCTATCCCCTGAGCTACGAGGGCGTGGGGTGCGGGCATCGCTGCCCGTCCCCGCTGCAGTAGGCAGTGTAGCGGGGACGGGTGGGGTGGGACGCCATCGCCCGTGGCGGGTGCTCCGGGTGAACGGTCTTGACGCCGCTCAGGCGAGTGGTATGTTAACCGCAATTCGCATAGGTGCCGATCGTGACCGTGGAGGGGCGGTCACGATCGGGTTCGAGAACTGTTGGTGTGCCGACCGTTTCGCCCATGGGGGATCCATCGAAGGAGGGGCGTATGCCTCGCAGCTATGTCAATCTCGACGAGCGGCCGCGGCTGACCACCGCGCGGACCCGCATCACGATCACCAGCACCCGCAAGCGGTGGACCCGGAAGAACCCGGACCTCACCGATGCGCTGGACTTCTGGTCGTTCGCCGGCGCCGCCGCGAACGTGGCCATGCAGATCGGCTGGCCGGAGGTCGCCTACGGGGTGATGGAGAGCAAGGTGCCGTCCGGCGCGCTGATGCATCATCCGTGGAAGCGGGCCCGCACCACCACCCAGTACCTGGCGGTCGCGATCCTCGGCACCGACGCCGAGCGGGAGGCGTACCGGGAGGCGGTCAACGGCGCGCACCGGCAGGTGCGGTCCGACGAGACCAGCCCGGTCAGGTACAACGCCTTCAACCGGGAACTCCAGTTGTGGGTCGCGGCGTGCCTGTACATCGGCTTCGAGGACTCGCACCAACTGCTGCACGGGAAGCTGTCCGCCGAGGACCTCGAGCACTTCTACCAGCGGTCCTCCACACTCGGCACGACCCTGCAGGTGACCGAGGACATGTGGCCGGCCACCCGCGCCGACTTCGACGTGTACTGGAACACCGCCTGCGAGCGGGTGGTCTTCGACGAGCGGACGAAGGAGTTCTTCGAGGACCTCGTGGGCCTGCGGATGATCGCGTGGCCGCTGCGGGCGACCTTCCGGAACCTGCTCAGGTTCCTGACGATCGGGTTCCTGTCGCCGCTGTTCCGCGAGCAGCTCGACCTGGAGTGGACCGAGGACGACCGCCGACGGTTCGAGCACCTGTTCATCTTCGTCTCGTTCGTCAACCGGTTCCTGCCCGGCTTCATCCGCAACGGGGGCAGCTACCTGTTGATGCGAGACCTGCGCCGGCGAATCGGCAAGGGCTCGAACCTGATCTGATGGCGCGCGTCGACGACGAACTGGGTCCGGGGAGCCTGCTCTGGGACTACCTCGGAGACCGCCGATTCCTGCTCACCCTGCCCCGCGCGGTGTCGCTGCAGATGCTGCACCCGGTGATCGCGCGCGGCATCCGTGAGCACTCGCGCACCCCGCGGCACGTGTGGATGCACGCCCGTCACACCGTCCCGCAACTGATCGCGATCGCCTACGAGGACCGGGACCTGTCCTCGGTGATCCGGTTCGGGCACGAGCAGGTCAAGGGGCGCCTGGAGAGCGGAGTCCGCTACCACGCGCTGAACCCGGACGTCTTCTTCTTCCAGCACGCCACCTACGTCGACACCCTGATGACGATGGTGGACACCTTCATCCGGCCGCTGCACGGCGACGAGCGGGAGCAGCTGTACCGCGAGTGCTGCTCGTGGTACCGCCGGTACGGGATCTCGGCGCGGGCGATGCCGGAGACGTGGGGCGGCTTCGAGAAGTGGTTCGCCGACGCATGTGCCCGGGAACTGGCACTCGGCCCGGACGGTGAGTACTACCGCGACCAGGTGCTGCGGCCGGATCACTGGGTGGTCAAACGCGTGCCGTCCGCCGCGGTACGGCAGATGATGCATCCGCGGGCACGGGAACTGTACGGGGTGCAGTCCTCGGGGTCCGGTGCGCTCACCCGGTATGCGCTGCGGCGCAGGCTCGTTGCCGCCGCGCTGCCCGATCGTCGCCACATCGCCGTCGCCAACCGGGCGTTCGCCCGCGCGAATCAGGCGGCAGGATCGGGTTCGGCGACCGGTGCGGGGGTGGCGACCCCTCGATGAAATCCCTTGCGGTCGTAGAGCGTCGTCACGACCGCGCCGAGTACCAGTCCGATCACCAGGCCGATCGTCGTCATCGCGACCGCGTGCGTCATCTCCCGTGAACCGCCCTCACCGAAGTACAGCAGCGCCCGCACCCCGAGGAACACCTGATGCATCGGCTCGAAACTCGCCAGCCAACCGAAGAACGGCGGCGTCGCCTCGATGGGGATGGTGCCGCCGGCAGACGGCAGCCCGAGCACGATGAACAGGATCAGGTTGAGGATCATGCCCACACTGCCGAAGACGGCGAGGACCGACATCGCGGTGACACCCACGGCGATGATTGCGAAGCTGCCGTACATCCACAGCCCCAACGCATTCGGCAGCGGCATCGACAGCAGGTGCGAGATCCACAGGTACAGACCCGACACGAGCGGACCGACGACGACCATGACCCCCCATTTGACGGCGAGCGTCTGCAGGCGGGAGATCTCCACCCTCGGGTTGTGGACGTAACGGGGGCCGAACTCGGTGGGAGCGAAGCCGAGCATGCCGTCGACGAGGGTGTTCACGATCATCGCGCCGGTGAACCCGGCGAGGATGACCAGCAGTGCGTAATAGAAGGCGGACAGCCCGTTTCCGGTGCCGTCCGGCAGTGGCTTGTGCTGCACCGTCAGCACCTCGATCGGGTGCGCCAGCGTCAACCGGGCCGCACCGGCGACCGGCGTGTCGCCGACCGCGGCCGCGACCTGGTCGGACAGTTGGGTGCCGACCTTCTCGTTCACCGTGGTCAACGCCGGGCCGGCGATCGCACCGACGAGCGCGGTCCCGAACGTCCCCGCCCGCGGGTTGGTGTAGACGGTGATGACGGGTTTCTCCACGTCGCCGGGGACAACGCTGGACTGGGCCAGGATCATCAGCCGCTTGGTGAAATCGGACGGGATGACGATCGCGCCGTACACCTCCGCGGAGTCGAGCATCGACTGCGCGGTCCCGATCCCCACCTGCTTCAGATCCACCTTGTCGGAAGGAACCCCGGCGACGAGTCCGTCCACGATCTGGTCGCCGATGTTCTGCCGCGTGTCCGAACCCGGGGTGACGTCCCCCTCGTCCTGGTTGACCACCGCGATCGGGAAGCCGCGCAGGTTTCCCTTCGGATCGAGGATGCTGCCCAGGTACAGCGTGGCCAGCAGCGACATGAGCAGTGCCACGACCACGATCGGGGCCGCCCAGAACAGCGGACTACGCAGTTTTCCGGTCCGCTGCCCCGGAAGGATCGGCTCCGGTGCTTCGTGCTTGGGGGAGGTCACGGCCACTCGCTCACACTCTCGCTCTTGTCGCTGTCTACGAACGTGGGGTCCGCGCCCGGACCTCGTCGACCAGTTCGTCGACCAGGTCGGCACTCATCGCGGGGCTGAACGAGGACAGCTTGGCCAGCGGCGCGCCCATCACCATCTGGAGCACGAGGGGGCTGACCTCGCCCATCCCGAGGGCGTCGTCGCCACCGGCCGCCGCGAACGCCTCCATCAACAGGGGTCCGCCGACCGGATGCGCGAACCAGTCGCCGAGCGTCGACATCCCGGTCAGGGTCGGCGGAATGCCGTCGCCGGGGGAGGCGTGGGTCGCGGTCAGCCGGATGTCGCGGGAGGAGGCGCCGACCCGGATCTCGAAGTCGCCGGCCTCGACCACCCAGCGGTGTTCGCGCGACGACCAGAACGCGAACGCCCGGGAATCGAGGGTGAGGGTGAGGTCGGAGTACTCGAAGGTGGTGTAGGACAACCCGAATCCGAACGGGTACGCCACCGGCATGTCGAGGGTGTCGAACCAGCGGTAGCCGACGTGGATCCGTTCGCCGTAGACGACGACACCGTCCGAACCGGGGAAGTTCATCCGGCTGGGGGTGTCCGCCAGGTCCAGCGGGATCGTCTCGGTCAGCCGCCCCGACGGGTTCGCCAGGCCGAACAGCAGGTCCGCGAGCGCCGGGCCGCCGGCCTGCCCGAGCAGCCAGCCCTCGAGGATCGCCTGTGCGCGGTCCTGCCAGCCCGCCGTCGCGACGACCGCACCGTTCGAGAGCACCACGGCGACACGGGGATTGACCGCCGCGACGGCGTCGAGCAGGGCCAGCTGGTTCGCGGGGATGTCGATGTCGGTGCGGTCGAAGCCCTCCGACTCCACCTCGGTCGGCAGCCCGAGGAACAGCAGCACCGTCTCCGCGGACTCGGCGAGGGCCACGGCCTCGGCGACCAGGTCGGCGTCGGCGGTGCCGTCGAATCGGAAGCCGGGCGCGAAGCGCACCGAGGCACCATCCCCGCCGAGGGCGGCGATGGCGTCGAGCGCCGAGTCGACGCGGGTCGGCACGACCTGGGAACTGCCCGATCCCTGGAACCGCGGGGTGCGGGCGAACTCGCCGATCACCGCGACCGAGTCGAGGGCGGCGATGTCGAGGGGGAGCAGCCCCTCGTTCTTGAGCAGGACCGCCGACTCGGTGGCCGCGACCGCGGCGAGCTCGTGGTGGGCGTCGGCATCGTAGGCGCGCGCGGCGCCGGTGGGGGCCGTGGTGCGCTCGATCAGGGTGAGCAGTCGGCCGACCGAGTCGTCGAGCGCCGACTCGTCGAGTTCGCCCGACTCGACCGCCGCGACCACCCTCTCGTCGCCGGCCGCGGCGGGCATCGTCAGGTCCAGGCCCGCGGCCAGCGCCCGCACCCGGTCGTTGACCGCGCCCCAGTCCGAGACGACCAGGCCGTCGAATCCCCACTCGTCGCGCAGCACTTCGGTGAGGAGCCAACGGTTCTCGCTGACCTGCACGCCGCGGACCTTGTTGTACGAGCACATCACGG
Organism: Rhodococcus sp. NPDC003348; assembly: GCF_053589375.1. NCBI lineage: Bacteria > Bacillati > Actinomycetota > Actinomycetes > Mycobacteriales > Nocardiaceae > Rhodococcus > Rhodococcus sp. NPDC003348. Next base: position 144,930 of record NZ_JBSFRT010000008.1, on the reverse strand, counting down.
TCCACGGCCTTGCGGTGGTGACGATCCGCTCGAAGGCGGGCAGGTAGATCTCGCGGAGGGTGCGCTCGTCCGCCTGGACGTCGATGCGCATCCGGTCGGTTTCCTGGTTGTTGGCGGCGAAATGTTTCAGCGACGCGGCGACCCCGCGGGACTGCACGCCCTGCACCCATGCCGCGCCGAGGACACCGGCGAGGAACGGATCCTCCGAGTAGTACTCGAAATTGCGTCCGCACAGCGGCGACCGGCGGATGTTCACGCCGGGGCCGAGCAATACGGAGACCCCCTCGGCGCGGGCCTCGTCACCCAGCGCGGTGCCGACGGTGCGGATCAGGTCGACGTTCCAGCTCGAACCGAGCCCGACGGCGGGCGGGAAGCAGGTGGCGGGGACGCTGTCGCCCAGTCCAAGCGCGTCACCGCCCTCGGACTGCTTGCGCAGACCGTGCGGGCCGTCGGTCAGCATGATCGACGGGATCGCGGCATCGGGCACGGAGGCGGTGTGCCAGAAGTCGGCGCCCGTGGTCAGGGCGGCCTTCTGGATACGGTTCAGGCCGGAGATGACGCCCGAATGCTTCTGGTGTGCCATGGAATTCCTAGTCTGCCGCCGGACGCGGGCCTCCGCCCGCACTGATCAGGACTTCAGCCTAGGTGGGGAACCGGGGCCGGACACGACGACACCCCCGGTCGTGTCGGGTGATCCGACAGGGCCGGGGGTGCCTCGAGTGCCGCGGTCTACGCGGTGGCCGGAACCTCCGCGGTGTCCTGCTCCGCCGGCAGTTCGCGGCGCAGCTTCTCGCCCTCGATGTCGACGTTCGGCAGGATCTTGTCCAGCCACTTCGGCAGCCACCACGCCTTGTCGCCGAGCAGGGCCATCACCGCGGGGATGATCACCATGCGGACGATGAAGGCGTCGAAGAAGACCGCCGAGGCGAGCGCGAAGCCGATCGACTTGATGAACGCGTTGTCCTCGAGGATGAACGCGCCGAACACCGAGATCATGATCAGTGCGGCGGCGGCCACCACGCGGGCGCCGTGGCTGAAGCCGATGGTCATCGCCTTCTTCGCGGAGGCGCCGTGCACGTACTCCTCCCGCATCCGGGTGACCAGGAAGACCTGGTAGTCCATCGCGAGACCGAACACAACACCGATCAGGAAGATCGGCATGAAGCTGACCAGCGGCTGCGGGTTGGCGATCAGGCCGCCCCAGCCCTCCTGGAAGATCGCGACGGTGGCACCGAACGTGGCGGCGACGCTGAGCAGGAAGCCGAGGGCCGCGGTCAGCGGCACCAGGATCGACCGGAACACCAGCATCAGCAGGATGAACGCGAGCCCGACCACGATGATCAGATACGGGACCAGTGCGCCCTGCAGCCGGTCCGAGACGTCGGTCTCGAGCGCGGTCTGCCCGGTGACGCCGTAGTTGACGCCGATCTGCTCGTGCAGCGCGCCCTCGCCGTCGCGGATGGACTGCATCAGGTCGACGGTCTTCTGGTCGGTCGGCGCGCTGCCGGGGGTGACCAGGATCTGCGCGGTGTCCCCGGCCGGGTTCATCGCGACGATCTGCGCGTTGACGACGTCGTCCTGCGCGGAGATGGTCTTGACCACCTCGCCGAACGCCTCCGCCGCCGGGACGGTGGCGTCCTTGGCGTCGACGACGACCACGAGCGGGGAGTTGCGGCCCGGACCGAAGGCGTCGGAGACCAGGTCGTAGGCCTGCCGCGAACTGGTGGCGGGATCGCCGGTGCTCTCGGACGGCAGGGCCAGCTTCAGCCCGGTTGCGGGCAGCGCCAGCGCACCGAGAACGGCGATGCCGGCGATCAGCGGGATCAGGGGCTTGCGCGCGACCCAGCCGGCGTAGCGGGTGGCCGGGCCGGGGGCCGCGTCCTCGGCCTCGGCGTCCGGGGCCTTGACGAACGGGATCCTGCCGGCGAACGCCCTACGGCCCAGCAGGCCGAGGAAGGCGGGCAGGAAGGTCAGCGCGACGAGCACCGCGACGAACACCGCGAACGCCGCGGCCATGCCCATGTCGCTGAGGAACTTGATGCCGACCACGCGCAGCGCGACGAGCGCGATGATCACCGTCAGTCCTGCGAACACGACCGCCGAGCCTGCGGTGCCGACCGCCCGGCCGGCGGCCTCCTCCCGGTTACCGGTGACGCTGACCTCGTGCTTGAAGCGCGAGACGATGAACAGCGAGTAGTCGATCGCGACGGCGAGGCCGATCATCACCGCCAGCGTCGGGGTCATCGAACCCAGTTCGGTGAATCCGGTGGCGATCGTGATGCCGAGGCTGCCGATACCGACGCCGATGATCGCGGCGATCAGCGGCAGCCCCGCAGCGACCAGCGAGCCGAAGGTCAGCATCAGGACGACCGCGGCCACGGCCAGGCCGATCAGCTCGGCGGATCCGCCGGGTGCCTCCTGGGTGGCGGCGGCGGTGCCACTGACCTTGACGGTCAGACCGGCGTCCCGGGCGGCCTGCGCGGCCACGTCGATCTGGTCGGTCAGTTCCGTGGTGACGTCCTTGAAATCACCGCTGAACGGCACCTCCACGTAACCGACGGTCCGGTCGGGGCTCAGCGGAGACAGGGCCTGCGCGTCTGCGGCCGCCTGGTCGAGCGGCTTGCCGGTCTGCTCGGCCTGCGCCTTCGTCATCTCCGTCAGGCCTGCGTCGGCGACGACCGGATTGACCAGCGCGCCCTGGGCGGCCTCGGGGGAGGCCGTGGCCGGGTCGACCTTCGCGGCCGGATCGACGAGGTCGATGGCGCGGACCTTGGCCAGGGTCGCATCCATCGCGGCCTGGCTCTCCTCGCTGTCGAGGGTCTGGCCCTCGGGAGCGGCGAAGACGAACCGGGCGGAGATGGAGTTGAACGGATCCTTGCCCGAGGACGGGAACCGCTCGGCCATCAGGTCCTGCGCCTTCTGCGCCGGGGTCCCGGGGATCGAGAACGAATCGTTGGTCGGACCCGACAGCGTTCCGGCGCCGACGCCCATCAGGACGAGCAGAGCGAGCCAGATCGCCAGGACGGTGCCCTTGCGCCGGTAGGCGAATTTGCCGATCCGGTACAGGTAGGTGGCCATGAAGGACCCTTCGGGTTGCGTGGGGACGGGTGTCTCGGGTGGGCGGTGTCGTCGGTGGGCGCGCTAGGGGACAGGTGGTTCGACGGTCGGTTGGGGTATGCCGGCGCGCAGCATCGCGAACGCCTCGCGCACGAGGGGTTCGGGGGTGTCGTGGCCGGTGTCGCCCTGCAACCACAGCTCGATCGCGCACTTGCAGGACGCCCCGATCGCCATCTGCAGGAGATTCGGGTACAGGTCGGTCGCGACGTTCGTGCCGGTCCGTTCCGCGATCGCCTCGCCGAGGATCCGGCTGACCCGGCCGTGCAGTTCCAGGTGGCAGGCCAGCAGGGCTGGGCTCTCCTCGATCAGCATCATTTCGGCGGCCATCTCGCCGAGGTCGCGGATCGGATCGAGCACGATCGACAGGACGACCGCCTCGAGCGAATCCCAGATCGGCTCGTCGGCGGGCCGTTCGCGCAGCCGCTGCGCCCAATGGGTGACGTCGGTTTCGAATCGGTACAGGACCGCTTCTTCCTTCGACGCGAAGTAGTTGTGGAAGGTCCGGGTGGAGACCCCGGCCTCGGAGGCGATGGCCTCGGCGGTGACGGCGTCGAGGCCGGCGGGCTTGGCCAGCCGGATCGCCGCCTCGCTGAGTGCGAGGCGGGTGGCGGCCTTCTTCTGGTCGCGCAGGCCGGGTTGGGTGCTCACCCCATTCAAGGTACGGAAGTTGCACAACCCTGCAAACTTGCACACCTATGCAATTTTGTGCGGTTGCCCACATGGAGCCGTGTGCTGTGACCGCCCTCACCGGCCGGCGGTCATCGATCCCGCTCGCCTCGGTCCTACGGTTTCGCGGCGACCCTGCGTAATGTCCCTCCCGAGCAGTCCCTCACAGCCGATTGGAGTGTCCCGGTGCGCATCGGAACGCAGATCACCTACAGCGGCGGGTTCGCCGAAACGGTCGCCGAGGTCGCGGACCTCGAACGCGCCGGACTCGACATCGCCTTCATGGCGGAGGCGTACTCGTTCGACGCCGTCAGTCAGCTGGGCTACCTCGCCGCCAAGACGACGACGCTCAAGCTCGCATCGGGCATCTTCCAGATCTACACCCGCACCCCGTCGCTGATGGCGATGACCGCCGCCGGCCTGGACTTCGTCTCGAACGGGCGGTTCGTGCTGGGGCTGGGGGCGTCGGGCCCGCAGGTCATCGAGGGCTTCCACGGGGTGCCGTACGACGCGCCGCTGGGCCGGACCCGTGAACTCGTCGACATCTGCCGCCAGGTGTGGCGCCGCGAGAAGGTGCAGTACGACGGCAAGTACTACCAGATCCCGCTGCCCCCGGAGAAGGGCACGGGGCTCGGCAAGCCGCTCAAGCTGATCAACCATCCTGTGCGCGAACGCATCCCGATCGTCATCGCCGCGATCGGTCCGAAGAACGTGGCGTTGACGGCGGAGATCGCGGAGGGCTGGCAGCCGATCTTCTTCCACCCGGAGCGTGCCATGGACGTGTGGGGTGAGTCGGTGGCCAAGGGCAAGGCCAAGCGTGACGCGTCGCTCGGCGAGCTGGAGATCTTCGCCGGCCCCGCGCTCGCGATCGGCGACGACGTCGACCACATGATCGACTGGATCAAGCCGCACCTGGCGCTCTACATCGGCGGCATGGGCGCCCGCGGCAAGAACTTCTACAACGACCTCGCCTGCCGCTACGGCTACGAGGCCGAGGCGAAAACCATCCAGGACCTCTACCTGGACGGCAAGAAGCAGGAGGCTGCGGCCGCTGTCCCGGACGAGCTGGTTCGCTCGATCTCGCTGATCGGCCCCGAGGGCTACGTCCGCGAGCGGGTGGCGGCGTTCAAGGAGGCGGGTGCCACGACCCTGACCGTCAACGCGATGGCCCCCGACACCGCCGGTCGGGTCGCGCAGATCGAGAAGCTGCGCGCGATCATCGACGCGTAGCCCCGACAGTTCGCCGAGTGTGCACTCGGGTGCGCACTCGGCGTCGGTCAGCGGGACAGTCGGGTCAGGATCGGGGTGAACACGTCGGCCAGCTCGCCCGGCACCGTCACCTCGTCGACGCCGAAGCGGCGCTCGTGCTCGGACAGGGCCTGCGCCGCGCGGTGCGGGTCGGCGTCCAGCAGTCCGATCCCGCCGGTCGCCCGGATCCGATCCGCGGTGAGGCCGTCGCGGCCGATCCAGGACGGCATCCGGTCGCCGACCCCGACGAGGGACAAGGTGAACGGCATTGCCGGACCACAGGACTCGCGGGCCCGGGTGACGGCGTCCGTCAGTTCGGGCACCGTGGTGGCGGGTCCCAGCGCGAGCGCCACCCGGTCCGCCACCCGCCCGGCCGCCGCCAGCATCCGCGGCCCGGCCGCCGACGCCACCACCTCGGGGGCCGGATCGACTCCCGCGCGCACCGCCGCGACGGACTCCTCGACCTGCGCGATCCGTTCGGTGGCATCGCCCCAGGGCATTGCCAGCCGCCGTGCCTCCTCCTCGGCGTCCGGTCGGCCCGCGCCGATGCCGAGTTCGAACCGCGCGTCCGAGAGTGATTGCAGAGCAGCGACTTCCCGAACCAGTGCGGCCGAGGTGCGGAGCGGAGCCGCCGCCACCCAGGTGCGCAACCGCAGGCGTGAGGTCACGGCCGCCGCGGCGGCGAGGACCGGGAACGGGGACGGTGTCCACAGGGTGTCCGGCACCAGAACGGCGTGAAATCCCATGTCCTCGAACAGTTTCACGCGGTCCGTCCAGGCGGCGCCGCCGACGCGAGGGGTGTCGACCACCACGAACCTCATCGTCGGGTCTCCCGCAGTACGGCGAGGCGGGCCCGGTACTCCGCCTCGGTGATCTCGCCGCGGGCGTAGACGTCGCGCAGCGTGGATTCGCCGTGGCGGCCGCGGCGCCGCCGCCCGAGGAGTACGAACGCGGCAATGACGATCAGCCAGAAGGTGATCGGGATCAGGATGAACCACGGGCCGACGCCCCATCCCGGTCCCCAGGGGCCGTCCCAGTGGTCGGCCAGTAACAGGGTTGTCTGTGCGTTCACGGTGTTCATGACGTCGATCCTGCGCCGGTTCGGGTGCCGACGCGTCGGTCCGTGTGCGGAATCGTCGGTACGTCCGGATGCGTACGGCCGGTGTGCAGTTGCCGTCGTAATTCGCGGGTACCGGCGACGGCGAATGCATCTCAGCGCCAGCCGGGCCGGACCAGACCGGACTCGTAGGCCAGGACCACGAGCTGGGTGCGGTCTCGGGCGCCGAGCTTGAGCAGGATCCGGCCGACGTGCGTGCGCGCGGTGGCCGGGCTCAGCACCAGCCGCTCGGCGATCTCGGCGTTGCTCAGGCCCTCCGCAACCAGCGTCATCACCTCGCGTTCCCGGTCGGTCAGCTTGGCCAGCAACGTGCCGTCCGGGGCGGCCTTGGCGCGGGCGGCGAACTCGGCGAGCAACCGCCGGGTGACGGTGGGGGAGAGCAGCGCCTCCCCGTCGGCCACCACCCGCACCGCCCGGACCAGGTCGGCGGGTTCGGTGTGTTTGACCAGGAACCCGGCGGCACCGGCGCGGATCGCCTCGAAGACGTACTCGTCGAGCTCGAAGGTGGTCAGCACCACGACCCGGACCCCGGCCAGCTCCGGGCGGTCCGCGATCCGGCGGGTGGCCTCGAGGCCGTCGAGCACCGGCATCCGGATGTCCATCAGCACCACGTCCGGCCTCAGCTCCTCGGCCAGTCGCACCGCCTGCGCGCCGTCCTCGGCCTCGCCGACCACCTCGATCCCGCTCTGTGCGTCGAGCAGCGCCACGAAGCCGGCACGAACCAGCGCCTGGTCGTCGGCGACGAGCACCCGGACCGTCATGACGCGCCGGCCCCGTCGGCGGGCAGGGGAAGCGTGGCGCGCACCCGGAATCCGCCGTCCGGTCGCGTCCCCGCAGACAGCGTGCCGCCGAGGGCGCGGCTGCGTTCGGTCATCCCGGTGATGCCGTTGCCGGGAGGGTTCGCCGCGGCGGTGTGGCCGTCGTCGTCGACCTGGACCTCCAGCAGCCCAGGCAGGTACCGCAGGGTCACCCGGGCGGTCGACTGCCCGGAGTGCCGGGCCACGTTGGTCAGCGACTCCTGCACGATCCGGGCCGCCGCGAGGTCCACCCCCGTCGGTACGGGGCGGATGGTCCCGGAAATGTCTGTGGTGACATCGATTCCGGCATCGCGTGCCCGCGCGACGAGACCGTCGAGATCGGTGATCGACGGCGCAGGCGCCACCGGCGGCGCCTCGGGGCCCCGGCGCAGGGACTGCAGCATTGCGTGGACCTGGACGAGGGCGTCGCGGCTGGCCTCCTTGATCGACGCCAGCGCCATCCCGGCCTGTTCGGGTCGGCTGTCGAGCAGCTCGAGCGCGACCCCGGACTGCACGTTGATCATCGACAGACTGTGTGCCAGCACGTCGTGCAGTTCGCGGGCGATGTCCAGCCGTTCCTCGCTGGCCCGCCTCAGTCGCTCCTCCTCGGCGGCCCGGGCCAGTTCGCGGGCCCGCTGGCGCCGGGCCCGGATCGCCTCGCGCCGTTGCCGGATGACCTCGGCGATCGCCAGCAGGGTCAGCAGCCACGCCCCGATGCCGATCGCCGCGGCCGGCGTCGGGTACTCGCGGCCGGTCACCCACGGCACACCCCACACGTACACCACGTAGCCGACCGCCGGTGCCGCGTACAGCGGCCAGCGCGGGTACCGGGGCGCCGCGGTGAGAAACGCGATGACGATCGGCAGGAAGATCGGGCCCATCGGGTATCCGCGCAGCAGGAACACCAGCGCGGCCGCCAGCGTCACCGCCAGCACCGTCAACGGTGCGACCCTGCGCCACACCAACGCGGCCGACGCGGCCGCGATCAGGACGAACGCGTAGACGTCGAGTGGGTGGGCCGCGTTCTGATGGCGCGCCGAACCCACCGTGCCTGCGGCTGCGACGGCACCGACGACGAGTGCGACCGCGACGTCGACCGGACGGGCTGCCATGGACTCGAACCTAGCCGCGGATCGACCGGACGGCGTCGTCCCACGTACGTAGTCGCGGGTCCGCCGGACGGCCGATGTGGACAATCGGGCCGGTCAGCTGCCGGACTTCCGCCGGCCGACCAGCCAGCCGGCGATCCACCCGATCACGAACACGGCCAGCAGGAAGACCCACAGCGCCGCCTCGAAGCTGAACCAGGCCAACTGGATCGTGGTCGTCGCGGTGTTCTGGAAGATGAAGATCACCGCCAGCACCACCAGGGCCAGCGCCAACCATCTGCCCGGGGTCATCCGCGACATCAGCGAGGTCTTCGCGCTTCTCTGATCGGACATCGCACACTCCTGCCTGGCTGCGCCCACCGGTGCCGGGCTGCCGACCCGACGGGTGAATCCGCAGGTCACATACCTCATGGTAGCCGCGGAGGCGGCCGATCCGGCGTCAAACGGGACTGTGTCGCACGGTCGCACCGGCCCCCCGCGACCCGGTCTGGGGCTCGTCCCGAGACGCAATTCACCGCCGCGAGCGCGACCGAGACGCGACACGGGGACCTTCGACCCACGCGAACCCGGTGCAAAACCCGGACAATAGGTGCGGGGCACACGATGCCCCGACTGTCGGTGACGGATCTCCAGTGAGGAAGCAGCATGAGCGCAAGCAATCCAGTCGTGGTGGGAGTGGACGGATCGGAGTCGGCGTCGACGGCCGTTGTGTGGGCCGCCCGTACCGCCGCGGCCCGCAAGCTTCCCCTGCTGCTGGTCTCCGTCGTGCACGTGCCCGCTTACTACTACACCGAGCCCTACCTGGTGCGCGGCTACGGCGACGACCTGAAGAACGCCGGCCGCGCTCACCTCGACAGCGCCGCGGTGCTCGCCCGGGAGGTCGCCGAGGAGGTCGGCGACCTGGACATCGACACCAAGCTGCACGAGGGGCGGATCGCGGAGATCCTGCTGCAGTACGCGCCGCAGGCGTCGATGATCGTGCTCGGCAGCCGTGGGCTCGGAGAGTTCAGCGGCGCACTCCTCGGTTCGGTGGCCCGTGCCGTCACCTCGCACTCGACCGCGCCGGTCGCGGTGGTCCGTGGTCGCACGCTCGAAGGCCGGCCGCCGACCGAGGGCCCGGTCGTCGTCGGTGTCGACGGTTCGGAGATCAGTGAGGACGCCCTCGCCGCGGCATTCCAGGAGGCGTCGGCGCTGGGCGCGCAGCTCATCGCGGTGAACGTGTGGAGTGACGTGTCCGTACAGCCGTCGCTCGGTGCGACCGAGGACGACCCGCACTGGACTTCCATCCAGGCCGCCGAGGAGGCGGTGCTGTCCGAGCGGCTCGCCGGGTGGATCGAACAGTATCCGGACGTGCCCGTGCAGCGGGTGGTCCGCCGCGACCGTCCGGTGCGGGTGCTCAGCGAATTCTCCGAGCAGGCACAGCTTCTCGTGGTGGGAAGCCACGGCCGCGGCGGGTTCAAGGGCATGCTCCTCGGCTCCACCAGCGCGGCACTGATGAGCACCGCCGACTGCCCGGTGCTGATCGTGCGCCCGGCACAGTTGGCCGGATAGTTCACCGAACCCGAAACGAAGGGTCGGTCCCCGGGAGGGGACCGACCCTTCGTTTCGTGCGGACGAGTCTGCCCGGATGTCGGTTCAGGGCCGTTGTCGGTTCAGCCGAACTCGTCGAGCCCGCCCGCCCGCAGCCGCGCCCACACATCGGTGGGGTGCACACCACGCCGGACGGCGTCATTTTCGATCAGCACGCCGAGCAGCACCGAGTTCAGGAACGCGAGCGCATCCGGGTCGTGCCGGGCGGACTTGGCCTCCGCCCATCGGGTGACGTTGCCGCGCTTGGCCGCGGACGCCATTTCCAGCGCCGTCTCGAACAGCGCCTGGGTGTCGGTCGATGGTCGTTCGGTCGTCAGATCCGTCATCACACACCCACCTTCTGTCCACGGGCCGCCGCACGGGCCAGTGCCCGGTCGCGGGACTCCTCGAACCTGGCTGCGTCGGCGTGCAGACTCTCGAGGAACACCGCCAGCTCCTCGCGGAGCGTCTCCGCCTCCCCGGTGAAATCGGTGCGGTCGAACACCTTCCACGTGCGCAGCACCGGCATCACCACGTCGTCCAGGTGTTGGCGCAGATCGTAGATGCCGCCCTTGGCGATGAGCACCGCGTTACGGCGGAACTGCGGCATCGTCGCGCCCGGCATCTGGAAATTGGTGAGGATCTTGAGGATTGCGCGCATCGCCTGTGTCGGAGCGACGTCCAGCGCCGCACCGGTGATGTTGCGGTAGAACATCATGTGCAGGTTCTCGTCGGCTGCGACCCGGGCCAGCATCCGGTCGGCGATCGGGTCACCACACGCCTTGCCGGTGTTGCGGTGCGACACCCGGGTCGCCAGCTCCTGGAACGTCACGTAGGTGACCGCGTCGAGGATGCCCTCCTGCAGGTTCGGGTTGAACCCGTGCGTCATGTGGGCCATCCGCGCGTCCTCCAACGCCACCGGATCCACCCCGCGAGTGACCACCAGGTAGTCCCGCATCACCACCGAGTGCTTGTTCTCCTCCGCGGTCCAGCGGCCCACCCACGTACCCCAGGCTCCGTCCCGGGAGAAGTTCTCCGCGATGACCCGGTGGTACGACGGCAGGTTGTCCTCGGTGAGCAGGTTCGTGATCATCGCGGCCTTCGCGACGTCCGTCAGCTGCGACTGCTCGGGGTCCCAGTCGACGCCGCCGAGTGCCGCGAAATTGCGGCCGTCGTCCCACGGCACGTAGTCGTGCGGGTGCCAGTCCTTCGCCATCGACAGGTGCCGGTGCACGTTCTCCTCGGCGACGGGCTCGAGTTCGTGCAGCAACTCGAGTTGGGTCAGTTCTCGTGCCACGGTGTCCTCGTCCCCATTCGCAGTGCCGGAAGTCCAGCGATGAGCCTGGCGGATCGAGACCCCTGGCCGATAGTGCCGAAAGTCCCGATGTGCTGGGATTGAGGAATGCAGACACGGCTTTTCCTGGTCGACGACCACGAGATCGTCCGGCGGGGCCTGGTGGACCTCCTCGGCGGCGCCCCCGACTTCACGGTGGTCGGGGAGGCCTCCTCCGTCGCGGAAGCGCTGGCGACGTTTCCGGCGTCGGGGGTCGACGTCGCGGTCCTCGACGTGCGGTTGCCGGACGGCTCCGGGGTGGAGCTCTGCCGGGAACTGAGGTCGGCGAACCCGGAGCTGCGGTGCCTGATGCTCACCTCGTACTCCGACGACGAAGCCCTCTTCGACGCGGTGCTCGCCGGAGCGTCCGGCTACCTGCTCAAGCAGATCCTCGGCACCGACCTGATCGCCGCGGTCCGGACCGTCGGAGCCGGCGGGTCGCTGCTCGACGACCGGGCCACGTCCGCCGTCCTGGCGCGGATTCGGGCCCAGCGCAACAAGAGTGGGCTCGTCGACGAACTGACCGACCAGGAGAAGGTGGTGCTCGATCTCATCGGTGAGGGTCTGACGAACCGGGAGATCGGCGCCCGCATGCATCTCGCCGAGAAGACGGTGAAGAACTACGTGTCGCGGTTGCTGTCGAAGCTGGGGATGCAGCGTCGCACCCAGGCCGCGGTCCTGGCCACCGAGCTGCGCGGTCGACCCGAGCGGGGACGGTGACCCGGGCCGGGGGTCAGGACGTCAGCCCGCCCGCCACCGCCCGCTCGGCGAGGAGTCGACCGAGCAGGAAGTCGAGCTGGGTGCGGGCGTCGTCGAAGGGGCGGGTCGACTTGAGCGCGCGGCTCTGCACGATGGCGCCCTCGATCGCCGACAGCAGCAGTCCCGCCGTCGACCGCGCGGTCGCCTCGTCGAGGCCCGCCGCGACCATGCCGCCGGCGAGGCGGGAGGTCCACTCGGTGAACGCCTGGCCTGCCGCGGACCGGACCGCCGGATCCGGTTCGTCCAGTGCCGCCGCCATCATGAACGAACCGAGCCGGTAGTCGCTCGACTCGAGCGGTTCGAGCCAGAACGCGAACAGCTCGTCCAGCCACCGGTCCATCGACGGTGCGGTCGCGAACTTGTCCGCCATCACGGTCAGGTGTGACTGCACCAGGCGGGACACGATCCGGGTGGCGGTCTCCACGAGCTGGCCCTTGCCTTCGGGGAAGTGCTGGTAGAGCGAGTTGCGCGACGCGTTGCTGCGTTTGAGCAATTCCGTCAATCCGGCCGCATTCACGCCGAGTTCCTGCACCATCGTGATGGTGGTCGCGAGCAGGCGAGCGCGCGGTCGCGCCGTCGTCATGTGAGCTCCTTCCGAAACGCTTGTGTGGACCGATCGGTTCATGTTAGACCTGGAGATGAACCGATCGGTTCACATGGAGAGGATGTCATGCCCGCGAAGATCGCCACCGCCAGTCCCGTCACCCACGCGGCCCTTCTCGGCCTCGGTGTGTACCGACCCCGGCGCGTCGTTCCCAACGCCGAGATCGTCGACCTCATCGACTCCTCCGACGAATGGATCCGGACCCGGTCCGGCATCACGGCCCGCGGCTGGGCCGAGCCCGACGAGACCATCGTCTCGATGAGCGTCGCGGCCGCCCGTGACGCGCTCGCGGCCTCGGGTCTGGTGGCCGAGCAGATCGACGCCGTCGTGCTGGCGACCTCATCGCAGATGGTGCTTGGCCCGTCGGCGGGCGCGATCGTGGCCAGCGAACTCGGAATGCAGGACACCGCGGCCTACGACATCTCCGCCGGGTGCGCGGGCTTCTGCTACGCGCTCGGCAACGCCGCGAGCCTCGTTCGTGCCGGGCAGGCCCGCCACGTGTTGGTGATCGGCGTGGAAAGGCTGTCCGACCTGCTCGATCCGACGGACCGGACATGCGCGTTCATCTTCGCCGACGGCGCGGGCGCGGTCGTGGTGGGTCCCTCCGACGCCGAGGGGATCGGGCCGGTCGCGTGGGGTTCGGACGGTACCCAGACCACGGCGATCAAGCAGGACAAGGACTTCAAGGAGTTCTTCGCCGACGTTCTCGAGCGCGGCGCCGAGGCGGAGCGCCCGTACATCCGGATGAACGGTCAGGCCGTGTTCCGCTGGGCGGTCACCTTCCTGGAGAAGGCGTGCCGCGACGCGCTGGAGAAGGCCGGGGTCGCGGCCGACGACCTGGACGCGTTCGTGCCGCACCAGGCCAACAGCCGGATCACCGACGCGCTGATCCGGACGCTGGCCCTGCCCGACACCGTCGCGGTCGCCCGGGACATCGTGGAGACCGGCAACACCAGCGCGGCGTCGATCCCGATGGCGATGGAGCAGCTGCTCCGCTCCGGGGCCTCGCAGCCCGGTGACACCGCGTTGCTGCTCGGTTTCGGTGCCGGACTGGCCTACGCAGGGCAGGTGGTCCGGCTTCCCGCGATCGCCTGAGCCGTCGGGCCGCCCGCTCCGCGTCAGTGGAGCGGGACCCGCCAGGTGAGCCTGGTTCCCGCGCCGGGCTCCGAGCGGACCTCGCAGCGGCCGCCGCAGGCGGCCGCACGCCGGTCCAGGTTCGCCAGCCCGCTGTGGGGTTCGGTGCCGGTCATCCCGATGCCGTCGTCGTCGACGACGATCGTGAAGTCCTCGGCCGCGGACACCGTCACCGTGAGGGTCGTGGCGTTCGCGTGCCGACGCGCGTTCGAGAGTCCTTCCCGCAGAACCGCTTCCGCGTGGGGGGCGACCGACGTCGGAACCAGGGTGTCGATCGGGCCGGAGAACTGTACGGACGGGGTGACGTCGGCGGTGAGCTCGCCGATCACGTCGAGTAGCCGGCGCCGCAGACCGGCGGCCGGCGCCGCGTCGGCGGACTGCAGGTCGAAGATGGTGGTGCGGATCTCGCGCACCGTCTGATCGAGCTGCTCCACCGCCCGGGCGAGCACCTCGGCGGTGCGGCCCTCCGTCGCAGCGGACACCGACTGCAGGCTCATGCCGGTGGCGAACAGGCGCTGGATGACGTTGTCGTGCAGGTCCCGTGCGATCCGGTCGCGGTCGGCGAGGACGTCCAGCAGGCGCTGCTGGCGCTGCTGGTGCGCGAATTCGAGGGCCACCGCCGCCAGGTCCGCCATCGACGCGAGTCGCTGTAGCTCGTCCGGATCCCATTCGGGCCCACCGGTTTCGCCGCTGACCACCAGGGCGCCCTGGACGTGCTGCGGACCGGCCACCGGCAGCGTCGCCGACCGGGTCGTGCCCGCGCTCAAGTCCGCGAAGTCGACGTCCTGCCCGACCGTCAGCCGCGAATCGGTGGTCGCGAGGACGGTGCTCGCGTCGTCCACCGTGTCGACGAGCGTGACCGCGTCGGCCGTGCCCAGCACCCGTGCCTGCCGGACCAGCAGGTCAAGGGTCTCGGGCACCGACCCGCCGATCAGCAGCCGCGAGGTGATCGACGACATCGCGCTCAGCCAGCGTTCCCGGGTGCGGGACTGCTCGAACAGGCGCGCGTTGTCGATCGCGAGGGCCGCGGACTCGGCGAGCACCGTCAGGATCGTCTGGTCCTCGTCGCTGAACTCCGGTGCGCCGCGCTTCTCGGTGAGGTAGATGCTGCCGAACGCCTCCCCTCGCACGATGATCGGCATGCCCAGGAAGCTGTGCATCGGCGGATGGTTGGGCGGAAACCCGACCGACGCGGCGTGGGTGGCGAGTTCCCGGATCCGCACCGGGCGGGGTTCGTTGATCAGCAGGCCGAGCAGGCCGCGCCCCTCGGGCAGATGTCCCATCGTCGCGCGAGTTCCGGGGTCGATGCCCTCGTACACGAATTCCGACAACCCGCCGCCGGGGGCGCGGACACCGAGCGCGCCGTAGCGGGCGCCGAGCAGTTCGGTTGCCGCGCGCACGATCCGCTGCAGCGTGGTGTCCAGGTCGAGGCCGGCGCCGACCACCAGTACCGCCTCGAGCAGATCGCGCAGGGTGCCGGGGGAGCTGACGTCCTCGCCGAGTCGCCGGTGCACGGTGTCGAGCAGGCCGTTCAGGCTGCCTGCGGGATCGTCGACCATGCCCCGAGCCTACTGGGGGCGGGCGCGCGTTCGGTCGTGGGCACTCCCGCCGCTCGCCCCGGGCGTGCGGCCCCGGCCGCCACGGCGCCCGCTGGGCGGTGGTCCGTCAGCGCAGGCCGAAGGCGGTGGCGGCGGCGTCGACGGCCGAGGGCACGGCCTGGCTCTTGTCGGGCGCGAGGTCGTGGCCCTTGCCCTCGACCAGGACGAGGGTGTGCGGTGCGGTGATCAGGTCCATGGCGGCGCGCATCTCGTCGGGGGTGCCGAACGGGTCGCGGGTGCCGTGCACGAACACGCACGGGCAGCGCAGGTCCGGAAGGTGTGCGGTGCGAGCCTTCTCCGGCTTGCCCGGCGGGTGCAGGGGGTATGAGAAGAGCAGCAGGCCGTCGCAGACGTCGGGACGTTCCGCCGCGAGCATCGACGACTGCCGACCACCGTACGAATGTCCACCGAGAATCAGTGGGCCCGAGAACGATTCACGGATCGCGGCCGCGGCGGCGGCGATGCCGTCGCGGTCCTTGTCCGCGGTCGACGGACTGGGCGGGCCCTTCGGCCGGCGCTGACGGAAGGGTAGGTCGTAGCGCAGCACCAGCAGCCCTGCATCGGCGAACTCGGATGCCGCGCGCTGCAACAGTTTCGCGTTGCGGTCGCCGCCGGCGCCGTGCGCCAGTAGCAGCGCCGCGACCGGATCGCCGTCGGGTCGATGCAGGTCCCCGACCACATCGTCGCGCTCGAACAACTCGCTCATGAGACACGAAACTACGGGATCGGCACGTCCAGTTCGACCTCGTCGAGCGGGTACGGCGGCGCGCCGGTGCCGCTTATCCGCAGGTGCCCCCACGGATCCTGCTCCCCGAGGACGGCCGGGCGCGGCTCCCCGGCGTCGATCGTCAGCGTCAACCGCGCCCGGTCGCGTCCGGAGAGACCGGCCAGATCCGGGCCGTCGACCCGTCCGTACCAGTGGAAGTGCCCGTCGAGCGGTTCGAAGTGCCCATTGAGGTGGACGACGACGTCGAGGGCGGCGGTGCCGGTGGCGAGCACGGCCGGGCCGTCGTAGGCGGTGTCGGGCTCGAGCATCTCGGGGGCGAGCGCCGCGGGGGACTGGGACGGGGCCCGCTTCCGGCGCCCCCGGATCACAGGAACCCTGCCCGTCGCCACATCGCGCGCGAGGGCGCCCGCATCAGTCCGGTTTCCTCGAGGAATGCGGCCAGGCTCGCGAAGCCGCGGCGCTGGTTCGCGCGGAAGTGCGGATTCGCCAACGCCTGTCGCCGCGCCTCCTTGGGGTCCAGGCCCGCCCGCTGGTACATCGCGGGATTGGTGAACAGGCGCTGCAGCAGCGGGCCGCCGACTCCCTGCATCGTGCCCACCCACCGCTTCTCGATCGGGTGGGTGCCTGTCACCCGCCGCCGCACGCCCTCACGAGCGAACGTGATGTGCCGGGCCTCCTCGGTGACGTGGATCCGCATCAGCCTCGACACCATCGGCTGCAGCTGTGGGTCGTCCATGACCCGGCGCTGGGTGGCGTCGAAGATCTCCTCGCCGATCAGCGCGGCCACCCACAGCATGGTGCCGCGGAACGTCTTCGGGAGCAGATTCGCCACCACGGCCTGGTGCGGTCGCAGCTGGAACGGCTTGGCGCCCATGGCTGCAATGGCGCGGCCGAACATCGTCATGTGCCGGCACTCGTCGCCCATCTCGGTGAGCGTGTACCGGGTGTGCAGCGACGTCGGGTCGCGGTGCAGCAGGTCGCGCAGCAGTGCCTGCAGCAGGATGTTCTCGAACCAGGCGCCGACACTGAGAATGTTCGCGGCCTCCTGCCGGGACAGCTCGATGCGCTGGTCCTCGCTCATCGACTCCCACATCGGCGTGCCGTACAGCGACAGCACAGTCGGCGGCAGGAAGTACAGGTCCTCGGCCAGCGGGGCGTCCCAGTCGAGATCGACGACCGGGTTGTAGGAGCGTTTGATCGACCCGGCGAGCAGTCGGGCGGCCACGACCTCACGGTCCGTGGGAGTGGTACTTGGCATGCGGTGACCCTCCGTGTGCATCGGAGACTTCCGTGACACCTGGAAAGGTAGGCCCGCCCGCTCGCCGGGTCAAGAGGTGTGTGTGACCAAAATTCACACTTTTTGTCGTGGTCCCTATTTCTTGGCGACGGTCAGCAGGAACGCGACGTCCTCGACGGCCTCCACGCGGTGCCGGGCGGCGGGGATGACCAGCAGGTCGCCCGTCGAACCCTTCCACGAGTCGTCGCCGGCGATCAGCGTCAGGGTGCCGCTGAGCACCAGCAGCGTCGCCTCGCCCGGGGAGTCGTGCTCGGCCAGTTCCTGTCCGGCGGTCAGGGCGACGACCGTCTGCCGCAGGCTGCGCTGGTGGCCGCCGTAGATCGTCTGCGAACTGCGTCCGCTGGTGGCCGCGGTCGCGAGCTTGAGTTGTTGCCGTGCAACGGCGGTCAGCGACTTCTTGTCCATGTGGCTGCCTCTCGCTGGGAAAGACCGAATGGGGTCGTCGTGCCCATGCAGTATGGACCACCGAGCGGCGTATGGCGCCGCACTCGCCGAACGGGTCAGCGGGCGTAGGTCACGAATCGGAACCGGACACCGTCGCGGCTCGACGTCTGCCAGTCGCCGGTGCTCTCGGCGACCCACTCGCCGCCAAGGGAGGGTGCGTACGCGTCGCCGTCGACGTCGAGGTCCACCTCGGTGACCTCGATCCGGTCGGCCCGGTCCAGGGCGGCCGCGTAGATCTCGCCACCCCCGATCACCCAGGTCTCGGTGTCGCCGGCCAGGGCGAGGGCGTCGTCGACGGAGTGCGCGACCTCGACGCCGTCCGCCGACCAGTTCCGGTCGCGGGTGACGACGATGTTGCGGCGGTCGGTCAGCGGCCGGAACCGTGGCGGCAGCGAATCCCACGTGCGGCGGCCCATGACGACCGGGTGCCCGGTGGTGACGTCCACGAAGTGCGCCATGTCCTCCGGGATGCGCCACGGGATCGTGTTGTCGCGGCCGATGACGCCGCGGTGGGCCTGTGCCCAGATCACACCGATCACTAGACGGCCACCGGCGCCTTGATTCCGGGGTGGTGCCGGTAGCCGGTGATCTCGACGTCCTCGAAGGTGTAGTCGAAGATCGAGTCCCGCTTGTGCAGGGTCAGCGTCGGGTACGGGTACGGCTCCCGCGACAGCTGCTCGGTGACCTGCTCGACGTGGTTGTCGTAGATGTGGCAGTCGCCCCCGGTCCAGACGAACTCGCCCACCTCGAGCCCGGCCTGCTGCGCGACCATGTGGGTGAGCAGCGCGTAGCTGGCGATGTTGAACGGGACGCCGAGGAACAGGTCGGCGCTGCGCTGGTACAGCTGGCAGCTGAGCCGGCCGTCGGCGACGTAGAACTGGAAGAACGCATGGCACGGCTGCAACGCCATCTCGTCCAGGTCGGCGACGTTCCACGCCGAGACGATCATCCGCCGCGAGTCGGGGTTGGAGCGCAGGGTCTCGATGACCTTGGTGATCTGGTCGATGTGCTCGCCGCCCGGTGTCGGCCACGACCGCCACTGCACGCCGTACACCGGCCCCAGCTCGCCGTCGGCGTCCGCCCACTCGTCCCAGATCGTGACGCCGTGCTCGCGCAGCCACGTGACGTTGGAGTCGCCGCGCAGGAACCACAGCAGCTCGTACACGACGGACTTCAGATGCACCTTCTTGGTGGTGATCAGCGGGAAGCCCTCGCGCAGGTCGAAGCGCATCTGGTGCCCGAACACGCTGCGCGTGCCGGTGCCCGTGCGGTCCGCCTTCGGGGTCCCGGTATTCATGACCAGGCGCAATAGATCTTCGTAGGGCGTGTGCACGGCAGCCAGTCTAGTGGGCGGGCATCTCAGCGCCGGGCACCGGCAGGTAGCGTCGCCGAACATGCGTGAACTCCTCGTGATCGGCGTCGGCGCCGGTGACCCCGACCAGGTGACTGTGCAGGCGATCAAGGCGATGAACCGGGCCGAGGTGTTCTTCGTCATCGGCAAGGGCGAGCAGAAGCAGGACCTGGTCGACCTGCGGACCGGTCTCCTCGACGAGCACATGCGCGGCGACTACCGGATCGTCGACATCGTCGACCCACCCCGGGACCGGACCCCGAGCAACTACGAGGGCGTCGTCGACGACTGGCACGACCGCCGCGCGCAGGTGTTCGAGGACGCGTTCGCCGCGGTCGACGGCGTCGGCGCGATCCTGGTCTGGGGTGATCCGTCGCTGTACGACAGCACCCTGCGGATCGTCGAGCGCGTGCTGCGCCGCGGAGTCGTGGACTTCGAGTACTCGGTGATCCCGGGCGTGACGAGCGTGTCGTCGCTGGCGGCGCAGCACCGGATCGTGCTCAACAGGATCGGCGAGCCGGTTCTGACCACCACCGGCCGCCGGCTGCGTGAGGGCCTGCCGGACAGCGTCCGGGACGCGGTGGTGATGCTCGACGCCGAGAACAGCTTCACCACCCTCGACGGGGACTGGGACATCTGGTGGGGCGCCTACCTCGGGACCGCCGACGAGACGCTGATCGCCGGGGACCTGCGCTCTGTCTCGGACGAGATCGTCCGGACGCGCGCCGAACTGCGCGAGCGCAAGGGCTGGATCATGGACACCTACCTGGTCCGCAGGCGCTGACGCGCTCGTGCGCGGTTTGCGGGCCTCTGGACCCGTAAACCGCGCACGAGCGCCGGAGGCGCCTAGTGTGGTGGGCATGCCCGAACTGCCCGAGGTGGAGGCCCTGGCCCAGTTCCTGCGCGACCACGCGGTCGGCGCGGTGATCGGACGGGTGGACGTCGCGGCGTTGAGCGTGCTCAAGACGTTCGACCCGCCGATCTCGGATCTGCAGGGCCGCGACATCAGCGGTGCCGCCCGGTTCGGCAAGCATCTCGGGCTGCGGTGCGGCGCCGAGGACGGGCTCTGGCTGATCACCCACCTGTCCCGGGCGGGCTGGCTGCGCTGGCAGGACAACCCGAGCGCGACACCACCGAAACCCGGCAAGGGTCCGCTCGCGCTGCGGCTGCACCTGTTTGCGCCGGACGGCACCACCCCCGCCATCGACCTCACCGAGGCGGGCACGCAGAAACGGCTCGCGG
The DNA here is from genome assembly GCF_053589375.1 of Rhodococcus sp. NPDC003348. NCBI lineage: Bacteria > Bacillati > Actinomycetota > Actinomycetes > Mycobacteriales > Nocardiaceae > Rhodococcus > Rhodococcus sp. NPDC003348. The sequence continues at coordinate 124,818 of NZ_JBSFRT010000008.1, read as the reverse complement.
TGTGGCTGGTGCGCACTCCCGCCGAGGTGCCCGGCATCGCGAAGCTCGGACCCGACGCCCTCGATGTCACCGCGCCCGCGTTCGGCGAGCTGCTCTCGAAGTCCGCGGCGCGGATCAAGACCGTGCTCACCGACCAGTCCGTGCTCGCCGGCATCGGCAATGCCTACTCCGACGAGATACTGCACGAGGCGAAGCTGTCGCCGTTCGCGACCGCGAACAAGCTGACCGACGAACAGGTTTCGACGCTGCACGCGGTGATGCGGTCGGTGCTCACCGACGCGGTGACCCGCTCCGTCGGTCAGGATGCAGCCCGCCTCAAGGGCGAGAAGCGGTCCGGGATGCAGGTGCACGCCCGCGCCGGGCTGCCCTGTCCGGTGTGCGGGGACACGGTGCGGGAGGTCTCCTTCGCGGACCGCTCCTTCCAGTACTGCCCCACCTGCCAGACCGGGGGCAAGGTCCTCGCCGACCGGCGGATGTCGAAGCTGCTCAAGTAGCGACGAGTCGAGTGGGGTCCCCGCGCACGGGGTGACCCCACTCGACTCGTGTGCCGCGACGCCGGGTTCTACCCGAGCAGCTCCTCGGCCGCCCCGGCGGAACCGGTGAAGAAGCTCACCGCGCCGAGCAGATCGCTTGCCGCGCCGGTGAAATCGGCGGCGAAGTCGAGGAACGGAATGATCTCGGCGGAACCCATCAGTGCTCTCCTATGTTGTTGCACGGAAATGTCGTGGGACGTGAATCCCTCGGACAGCTTTCGTTGCCGCGGCGAGGCGCCGCAATGAGCACAACGCGATATTTACGGGCCCGGCCCCCGTCTTGACGGCGATTCTTCACCGACGGTGCCGATACCCGATCCACGCGCGGCGTTTGTCGCCGTCGGGATCGTTCTCGACGTGGGTGTCGGCGTCCACGATCAGGGTCTCCCGACGTTCGATGCTGTAGCGGGGCCAGGTTTCCCGGGGATGGCCGTGGCGGGCGAAGTGCAACCAGTGCGACTGCAGGACGTTGGTGACCGCGCGCAGGCCGTCTCGGCCGCCGACCGCGGTGGCGGCCTTGCCGAGCGGATGGTCGACGGCGCCGAACACGGCGAGCAGTTCCGTGGCGTGAGTGGCGCCGAAACCGGTCCAGTTCAGCAGGTTCGGCGCGTAGTCGTAGCGGTAGGCGTAGGTGGGCGCCGTCGTGGTGTGTGCCTGCGCGACGAGGATCGCCGGCTCCCAGAAGGTGACGTCGCCGCCGAGTTGGACCGCGGCGTGGCGGTCGGGATAGCGGGGGTAGGCCGCGAGGATGCGGGCCTTCACCCGGGGTTCGGTCTCGGCGAACATCTTCTCGATCCGCACGGGGTCGGTCGGGATGATGTCGAGGAACCGCGGAAACATCGTCCCCTCGCGGGCATTGGTGCCGACGATGAGCGGGACGGGATGGGCGAGGCCCGCGGCGAACGCGTCGAGCGGATGTCGGGGCAGCAGTTCCCCGTCGACGACCGGGGCGAAGGCGCGGGTGCCTGGTGCCTCGTCGGCGCCGCGCGCGGCCAGGGAGTCCCCGGCCCGGACCAACGCGTCGGGGGTCGCCTCGGTGAGGGCGCGGACGGGGTCGTCGGTGCCGCCGAGGAGTCCGAGGAACTCGGCGGCCCACACCCGGGCGCGGTCCGGTCCGTAGGCGGACGCGGCGGGGGGACTCTCGGCGATCGCCCGCTGGAACAGGCCCGCCGCGGACGGCGTGCACATCAGGGTGGTGACGGCGTTGGCGCCCGACGACTCCCCGAACACCGTGACGTTGTCCGGGTCGCCGCCGAATGCGGCGATGTTGCGGCGCACCCACTGCAGTGCCGCGACCTGGTCGCGCAGTCCCAGGTTCGAGTCGAATGTTCTTTCGGCTGTGGAGTATTCGGTGAAGTCGAGGTAGCCGAGGGCACCGAGCCGGTAGCCGATCGACACGTAGACGACGTCGCCGCGGCGGACGAGTGCGTCGCCCCGGTACAGCGGCGTCGACGTCGCGCCGCCGCTGTACGCGCCGCCGTGGATGAACACCATCACCGGACGCGGCTGCATGCTGCGGGACGCGGGGGCCAGGACGTTGAGGGTCAGGCAGTCCTCGCCCATCCGGCCGGATCGGCCGACGCGCCCGGACTGCGGTGGCGCGCTGCCGAACTCGAGTGTGTCGCGCACCGCGGTCCACGGCGTCACCGGTTGTGGTGCGCGCAGCCGGAATTCGCCGACGGGCGGCGCCGCGTACGGGATGCCCCGCCAGGACCGCAGGCCGTGGTGTTCGCGTCCCTGCACCGGGCCGTCGGCGGTGGCGATCACCAGCGGGTCAGGCACGGTGCGCCTCGAGCAGGCGCAGCCACACCTCGGAGACGGTCGGGTATGCGGGGACCGCGTGCCACATCGCGCTCAGCGGCACGGCGCCGACCACCGCGACGGTCGCCGCGTGCAGCAGTTCGGCGACCTCGGTGCCCACGAACGTCGCCCCGAGCAGGGTGTCGCCGGTGCGGTCGATCACCAGCTTCGCGTGCCCGGTGAAATCGTCGCGGGAGAGCGAGGAACCGGCGACGGCGATGTCGACCTCCACCGTCTCGACATCGAATCCCGCTGTGCGGGCGGCATGTTCGGTGCGACCGACGGACGCGACCTCCGGTGCGGTGAACACCACCTGCGGGACCGCGGATCCGTCGGCGCTCGCCAGGTAGCGGGCACCGTCGAGCGGGCGGGATTCGGTGCGTGCGGCGATGACGTCACCGCAGACCCGGCCGTGGTACTTGCCCATGTGGGTCAACGGGGTGCGGCCGCTGGCGTCGCCGACCGCGTACAACCAGTCGCCCGGCACACCCGCGACGGTGAGGTGGTCGTCGGTGTGGACCGCGTCGAGCCCGACCGTGTCCAGGCCGAGTGACGCCGTGGCGGGTCGGCGTCCGGCCGCGACGAGGATCTCGTCGACGACGAGGCCGGAGCCGTCGTCGAGGGTCAGTGTCACCGGGCCGCCGCGGATCCGGCCGATGCCGGTCTCGCGGGGAGCGTCGCGGTGGACTGCGGTCACGGAGGTGCCGGTACGCACCGCCGCGCCCCTGGCCCGCAGCGCCGTCGCGACGGCCTCGCCGGCGAACGGTTCCGCCGACGCGAGCAGCGCCGGTCCGCGGACCAGCAGCGTCACCTCCCGGGCGCCGAGGTCGAGCAGCCAGGTCGCGGCCTCGCACGCGACGACCCCGCCGCCGACGATGGCGATCCGCTCCGGAACCTCCACCAGGTTGGTCGCGTCCCGCGACGTCCACGGCAACGCCTCGCGCAGTCCCGGGGTGGCGGGCACCGTCGCGGTGGACCCGGTGGCCAGGACGACGGCGACGCGGGCCCGCACCGTGCGGGGGCCGTCCGGTCCGGTGACCTCGACGGTGCGCTCGCCCGCGAGCCTTCCGGACCCGCGGATCACGTCGACACCGACGCCGGACGCCCATCGCACCTGACCCGAGTCGTCGTGGTGGGAGGTGAACGCGTCGCGGCGGCGAAACACCGCGGGGACGTCGAGTGCGCTCGCGCCGAGTGGCTCCCGGACGCCGGGCATCGCCCGCCCCGCACCGAGGACGTTGCCGGGCCGCAGCAGCGCCTTGCTCGGCATGCACGCCCAGTAGGAGCATTCGCCGCCGAGCAACTCGTGTTCGACGATCACCGCGGTGCGTTCGGAACCGGCGACGGCGTACTGGGCCGCGATCTCACCTGCCGGGCCACCACCGATCACGACGACGTCGAACTCGTTCTCCGGTGTCGGGGACATGCCAACACCGTAGAACGGCCGGCGGCGAGCCGCTGAGTTACATCACGGCGGCGAGCCGCTGGGTGACACCACAGAGGCGGGCTGCCGTCCTACTGCAGGTAGCCCTCGACCTGGCCGGCCGGGCTGACCGGTACCTCGTCCGGTGGCAGGCCGGCGTCGGCGCGGGCCCGGCGCTGCCGCAGCAGGTCCCAGCACTGGTCGAGGGTCTGCTCCACGGCGGCGAGCCGGGCCTGTTCGGTGTCGGGGTCGAGTTGGCCGGTCTCGATCTTGGCGCGCAACTCGTGTTCGGTGTCGACGAGTTCGCGGATGCGGGTCAGGATCTCGTGTTCACTCATCGGTGACTCCACTCGGTCGGTGGGACGTCCGCTGTCGGTTCCACCCTATGCCGGTGCGTCCCAATGCTGCGCGCGGAGGCCGTGGGCGGCCAGCGCGGTTTCGGCGCGTTCCCGCAGGCCGGGGTCCTTCGAGACCAGGGCGAGGGTGTATCTGTCGCCGAACCGGCACAGGTACGCCGACAACCGGGTGCGGGACGTCGCCAGCTGCCGCGCCGTGATGCCCGGGTGCACCGCCCGGGTCGCGATCGCGTCGGCACGCTGCCCGCCCACCGAGCCGAGCGCGGTGGGGATCGTCCCGATGTTCGAGCACAGCACGTCGCGTTCGCCGGGGTCCGGGGCTAGCCGGTACGCGACGCGCTCGGGAACGAGCTGGAGCAGTTCGGGTGGGAACCCGGCGGGACTCGACATCGGGGGCTGGGCATACGCCTGCCGCAGCAGCGACCGCACCAGGGCGGGGGAGTCGCCGCGGCGCACCGCGACCTCGGTCATGTCGACGGCATTGTCCGCCGGGCCCGCGCCGCGCCGCCGGTCCACCGGCACGCTGACCTGCAGCGGCGCTTCCCCGGTCGCCGCGATCCCGACCGCCAGCGTGACCAGCAGCGAGTTCGGCGTGCCGTCGGCGCGGGCCGCCTCCTCGTCCCAGTCGCCGGCGTCGATGTCCATGATCAGCGCCTCCGGCACCCGTGCGTGCACTCCACCCTCGTCGGGGCGAAATTCACGGACCGGCGCGGAGCGCAACTCGGCGCGCCGCGACGGGTGCAGCGCCAGTCCGGCGACGGCGCGGAGCGTGCGGGCGCCGACGGTGGTGACCATCCGGGCGGCGTCGGAGAGATCGTCGAGCAGGGGCCGGGCCGGGTCGGCCGGCATCGGTGCCGCGGTCCCGGACATCGCCGCTGCCAGCACCGCCGCGAGACCGCGGGCGTCGGCGAGCACGTGCGAACACACCAGCGACACCACCGTCCCACCGCCGGCGAGACGAGCCGCGGCCAGGCGCCACCCGGCGCCGGCCTCGGGGTCCACCGGGAGACCGGCCGCTGCGTCCGCCCATCGCACCACCTCGTCCCGGGGGATCGGTTCGGGCGCCCAGTCGACCGGCCACACCCTCGCCCCGGACCGCCATCGCGGCCGGGCGCCAGGGACGGCGGCGCGAATCACGATGCGCGACAAAGGTCCCCGGGCCAACTCCCGGTGCACGCCGAGCAGGTCGGTGGGGTCGACGTCGCCGCCGCGCCACAGCCCCTGCATCACCACCGGGGTCCCGAGACCGTGGTGGGCGCGCAGGAACATCTCGTCGACGACCGACAGGCGTTGCGCGCGGACCTTCGGCGGCGTCGGCGGGGACATGCCGGCGACGGTACCGCACCGCAAAAACCCTCGGTCCGTCCACAGAAACAGGGCGCATACTGAGAGTTCAACACCCTGCTGACCAAGGGTTTTCATAGCCGAGTTCGTCGTGGAGCGCAGGATCATGGCCCCGAGCACAGTCTGGAACACCTGGGGGAGCGAGATCGAGGTGCGCGTCACCGAGTGGGCCGCCCTGTCCGAGGCCGCATCCATCGTGGAGGCGGTCCTGTCGCAGGTCAGGGCCGTCTGCGACCTGGGATGCGGGGATGCGGAGATTCACGCCGTCAACCAGGCTCAGGGCACTCCGGTGCGGGTCAGTGACGAACTGGGTGGCCTGATTCGTGCGGCGCTGTGGGCGGCCCGGATGACCGACGGCGCCGTTACGCCGGTGTCGATCGAGGCAATGGACCCGGACCGGACAGTGCCGTCGTTGCCGGAAGTCGGCTTCCACGACGTGCGGATGGACGGCGACACCGTGTTCGCGCCGTTCGGGGTGTTCCTCGACGTCACCAGCACCGCCAAGGCCGGGGCCGCGCACCGGGTGGCCCGGCGCGCGGCGGACACCCTCGAGTGCGGCGTGCTGGTGCGAGTCGACGACGTCGTCGCGACCTGGGGGCACTGCCCGATCGGGGGGTGGCAGGTCGAGACCGGGACCGTCGTGCCAGGTCACGGACTGCATGTCGAGGTGCGGTCGGGTAGTGCGATGGCGTCCGCGAGGGCGCCGGCGCCGCACCCCGACGTCCCGGACACCGGTCTCGACTGCGTCACGGTGATCACCGACGACGGTCTGTGGGCGTACGCGGCTGCCGTCGCCGCGGTGCGGAGAGGCGTGGCGGCGTTGCGGTGGCTCGGCGAGAACGACCTCGCCGGGCGGGTCACCTATCGGCACGGCAGTGTGCGGACGACCGACGCGTGGGTGCACCTACTCCCGCACGATCACGTCGCCTGAGCCGTCTCAGGCCTGCCGGCCGCGGCGGTTGCGGTACCAGCGCACCAGCGTGTCGGTCGACGAATCACCTTGCTGCGCCGGTGCTTCCGGGTCGGTCAGGACCGGCTCCAGTTCGAGGGCCTGGACCTTGCCCAGTTCGACGCCCCACTGATCGAACGAGTCGATCCCGAACACCACGCCCTCGACGAACACCTGGTGCTCGTACAGCGCGATCAGCTGACCGAGCACGGACGGGGTGATCTTCGGCGCGAGGATGGTCGTCGACGGGCGGTTGCCCGGCATCACCTTGTGCGGCACCAGTTCCGGATCGGTGCCCTCGGCCGCGATCTCCTCCGCTGTCTTGCCGAAGGCGAGGACCTTCGTCTGCGCGAACAGGTTGCTCATCAGCACGTCGTGCATCGAACCCTCGCCGTCGATCGTCGCGAGATCGTCGGTGGGCTCGGCGAACCCGATGAAGTCCGCCGGCGACAGCCGGGTGCCCTGGTGCAGCAGCTGGTAGAAGGCGTGCTGGCCGTTGGTGCCGGGCTCGCCCCAGAAGATCTCCCCGGTCGGCGTCGACACCGGCGACCCGTCCGCGCGCACCGACTTGCCGTTCGACTCCATCGTCAGCTGCTGCAGGTAGGCGGCGAACCGGCCCAGATCGTTCGAATAGGGCAGCACCGCACGCGAATCCGAATCGAAGAAGGTCGAGTACCACAGGCCGATCATGCCGAGCAGGACCGGCGCGTTGGATTCCAGCGGCTGCTCGGCGAAGTGCCGGTCGAGGGTGTGGAAGCCGGCCAGGAACTCGCCGAACGCCTCCCGGCCGATCACGCACATCAGCGACAGCCCGATCGCCGAGTCCACCGAGTACCGTCCGCCGACCCAGTCCCAGAACTCGAACATGTTGACGGGGTCGATGCCGAACTCGGCGACCCGCTCGGCGTGGGTGGACACGGCGACGAAGTGCTTCGGCACCGCGTCCTCGCCGAGCGCGTCGACCAGCCAGCGCCGCGCCGCGGTCGCGTTGGTGAGCGTCTCCAGGGTGGAGAACGTCTTCGACGCCACGATGAACAGGGTGGTCGCCGGGTCCAGGCCGGCGAGCTTGCCGACCAGGTCGGCGGGGTCGATGTTGGAGACGAACCGGGCGGTGACCCCGGCGTCGACGTAGTGCCGCAGCGCCCGGAACGCCATCACCGGGCCCAGGTCGGAACCGCCGATGCCGATGTTGACGACGGTGGTGATGCGCTCGCCGGTGGCGCCCCGCCACTCACCCGACCGGAGCCGGTCCGTGAAGTCGCCCATCCGGCTCAGCACGTTGTGCACGTCCGCGACCACGTCCTGCCCGTCGACGGTCAGTTCGGCGTCCTGGGGCAGCCGCAACGCCGTGTGCAGCGCCGCCCGGTCCTCGGAGGTGTTCACGTGCTCACCGCGCAACATCGCGTCCCTGCGCTCCTCGACGCCGGCCGCGCGCGCCACCTCGACCAGCAGCTGCAGCGTCTCCCGCTCCACCCGGTGCTTGCTGTAGTCGATGTACAGGTCACCGGCGGTGAGGGTGAGCTCGCGGCCCCGCTCCGGGTCCTCGGCGAAGAGCTCGCGCAGGTGCCGGTCGGCGACCAGCTCGTGGTGCGCGCGCAGCTTCTGCCAGGCCGAGGTCGCGGTGATGTCGAGGCTCATGCACTCGACACTAATGCCCGCGGATCGGGAGCGCTGGGGTGCTGTCGGCAATCGAGAGCGGCTGAATCGAACCAGGCCCGGCTCCGGCGGTCCTGGTACGCACGGTCGGTTCGCCGCACCCGGCCGTGAGGAGGCCCGCAGGTCGGGCGCGGAGTCGAATCCCCGTCGAGACGGCGGCGGTGAAGGAATCCGGCATGATCCGGGACTGCGGGGCTGTACGCCGGCGCTCTTCGCCACGCAATCGCGTGCTTCGAGGATGCCTCGGCAGTCTTCCGCGCCGACGGCGATCTGTGACGACAGATCCCGGCATTGGTCGGGCTCGTGGTCGCGTACGGACTGCGCGGTGCCGCGCGCCCGCAGTCCGGCGTCGACCCCGCCAGTTCCGGCGCACCGCGGTGTGCGCGGCCTGGCGCACCGCCGTCGGTCACGCCGCCAACCAGCTGTCGGTGATCCTGCGTGACACGGTGATTGGTCCTGCTGCACGTTCACGCGCCGACCCGGTGAGAAAACCTCAGGGGGTGAGCGGATTCCACACCTTGGTCGGCTTCTGGACCCCGCGACGACGGCGCAGTCTTGTTCATGTCACATCGAGCACAGAAAGGAGGTGGAGGAAATGCGTCGCATCAAGTTCACCGTCGCAGCGCTCGTCGGCTTCGTGCCGCGAAAAGCGCCGGGCATGTACGAATGGTCCTGAGAATTTCACACGTGCGGGCGGTGGACTTTGTTACGCCGCCCGCACTCTCGTTAGGAGTTTCACATGGCAAGGCCACCAGTCCTCGGGGCGTCGCGAGCAGCACTGGCGGAAACGTACGATCGCGGGCGGCTGACCTTTCTGCTCGACGCCGCAGAACTCGGGCCGATAGTCGAACTCTGGCCGGGAACCTTCCTGGTCTCGGGTCACCGCGAGGTACACGACGTACTCGTCGGGTCGAATCGCAAGTTCTTGTCGACGCAGAATTTCCTCCGGAACAAGGTGTCGGGCGACCTCGGATCCGAATCGGTGCAGCGGTGGATGACGTCACGCAAGGCGGCGTCCGCGGCATTGGCTTCGCGTGATCGTCTCGAGGACCACCAGGTCGAACTTGTGCACGACACACACGCGATTCTCCGGGGTTGGCTGGGGAGGACGGTCGACGATCGCGAACTGATCGACACCTTGCAGGTGCTCACGTCCGCGTCCATCAGTCGGTACTGCTTCGGAACGCGGAACTTCGACGAGATACCCCCTCTCGCACAAGAACTTCTCGATGCTCTCTTCCCGATCACGGCGAGCCCCTTCGTCCTGCCCCGATGGTTGCGCTGGCGGCCTTCCGATCTGCGGGTCCGCAGGGCCCTGCGCAATCTCGAATCGGTCGTGGCGAAGCTGGTGCGGGCGCCGGGCTCGGACGGATTGTGTGACGACCTGCGACGCGCATCTCTTCCATCCAAAGACGTTGTGCAGATGGTTATTTCGACACTCTTGGCCGCGCACGGCGTTCCGGCGGCGGCGATCCTGTGGGGGATGGTCGAGCTCGGTGGACGCGGCGCCGTGCAAGAGCAGCTCCGAGGTGAGGGTGGTGCCGACGCACTCGGACACGTCGTGTCCGAGACGCTCCGCCTGTGGCCGCCGTCGTGGATGCTGGGCCGTGACGCGGCCGAGGACATCCGATTCGGGGACTGGGAGATGAAGAAGGGCAGCGTGGTGATGGTATCCAGTTGGGTCACCCACCGGGTATCGCCCACCTTCGCGCCGACCGGTGGCGACTTCAGGCCCGAGCGGTGGATCGATGCGGCGCCACAGCGCGGCGAGTTCATACCGTTCGGCGGTGGGCCGCGATGGTGTGTGGGCGCGAAGTTCGCGGAACGCGAGCTGTCAACCGTCCTGGGTGAGATCGTCCGAAACTCCACGATGCGAATTCAGCTGTCGGGTGCCGAACTGAAGGTGAACGAGCGCAGAACTCTAACCCCCGAAGGCTTTTCGATGAGGTTCTACGTCCCGGTAGGAACGTGATGCGCGGAAAACTCCGGTCCAGGCTGGGGTTCGTCTTCCTCCTCGCCGGTCCGGTCGCAGATTCCGCCATCGTGGTGATTACGGCGGGGTTGGTTGTTTCGGCCGGCGGAGACGCGGCGCTGCTTTCGCTGGCATTCGGTGCTCGATGCATCGGAATTCTCGGAGCCGGGGTCATCGCCGGCACGTTGGCGGACCGGCTCGACAAGCGGGCGATCATCCTGTCGACCTATGCTGGTCGTGGCGCGCTGATCGCCATGCTGCCTGCACTTGCGGGTGGACTTCACGTTCTGCCCGTCATGATTGCCTTGGGCGTGTGTAGTGGGCTCTCGCAGCCGGCCGCGACGACTGCGGTTTATCTTTCGGTGCCACGCGACGATCGGGCCGACCGGCTGGCGATCTGGCACTCGTTGAGCCTGACCGTACAAGTGGTTTCGCCCGCTGCAGCGGCACTGCTGATCTCGGCCACCGGACCCGCGGTGTCGGCAATTCTGCTCGTCGCGGCTGTGGCCGTGGGTGCCACGTGCGCGGGTGCGGTCCCCCTGGGCCCGTCGCGAACGGACCCGCCCACAGGGATTGTTCAGGACACGCGTGCGGGTCTCCGTTACGTCGGCGAATGTCGTTGGCTGCGCACGGTGATCCTGGTGTCTGCGGCACAAACCGCACTACCGGTCCCGGCCTGGCTCCTGATCGTCAACGCTGGGTCGAGCGAGCGATGGTTCGCGGGCGCCCAGGGATACATCATGGCGCTGTTCGCGCTCGGTGGCATCGGCGCCACGAGCCTGCTGGGAAAGCGGATTCCGTCTCGCACAGCGCAGTCGGCGCTGCTGGCGCAGGGGGCGATCTGCGTCGGCCTCGTGGCGTTGAGCCTGTATCCACCGTTCTCCGTCATGGCCGTGGTTGCATTGTTCGTCGGAGCCGCGATTCGGGTGGGCAGCGTCTGGGCGGATGTCCTCGTGGCGACGCGGGTGCCCGAAGCGATGCTCGGACGAGTCGCGGGACTGGGTGCGACCCTCGCCAATGTGTGCATGCCGGTCGGTTACATGATCGCCGGCGCGCTACAGGCGCCACTCGGTTCGGCGGTGACCGCGGGTCTCGCGGCCGCGGTGAGTGCGGCCGTGACGGCCGTCGGCGTCGTGCTGGTTTCGGCGCCTGCACGGACGGCGCCGGTGCGGACAACGGTCTGACGCCGCGGCGTTCATGTGCGCGTCGGCGGCGCAACCGCGGCGACCTCTCCACGAATCGGACCCCGGCAGTCAGGCCGGTCGGCCCTGTGCGGGGGACCTTCGACCCTGCCGCGAGGACGTCCGGACGACGAGGATGTGAAGAAGAGGGGGTCACGGCGACAACACCCGGAGTCGACGACGGGAGGAGTCATGGGACATCTGGAACTGCACGCACACCTGAAGATCCGTCCGGGTCAACTGGAAGGGTTCAAGGCTCAAGCGGTCGAGATCATGCGGCTGACCCGAGAGCAGGACACGCAGACCCTTCGCTACGACTGGTTCATCAGCGAGGACGGAACCGAGTGCGAGGTCCACGAGACGTACCCGAGCGGAGAAGCGCTGATCGAGCACAACACACACATCATGGACGCGCGGGCGCTCCTGTTCGAGAAGTACGCGTACGACCACCGCATGACAGCCTTCGGCGAGGTCTCCCAGGAGCTCAGGGACCTCGCACGCAAACACGCCGGAGGAATCGCCGTCTACTCGTTCCTCCAAGGCCTCGGAACCGCGGCGGCCGTCTAGGCCACGGGGAAGGGACGTGAGGTCATGGCCGAGAAGCGGCTCCTGGAACGGGTGACTGCTTCGGACCTGTTCCTGCTGCTCTGGGACGACTACGGCTGGTCCACCGACATCGGTGGGCTCGCCGTCCTCGACGGCACGAGCCTGCTCGACGAGGATGGCGGCGTCCGGCTCGACGAGGTTCGGCGACACCTCGAGCCGAGAATGCACCTGGTGCCTCGCTTCAGACAGCTGCTGTACCGGCCTCGCCTCGGGCTGGGCTGGCCGCTGTGGGTCGACGCGCCCTCCTTCGACGTCGCCGAGCACGTCCATGTCCGTGCGCTCGCCGCGCCCGGGGGCCAGGACCAGCTGCTGGAGACATGCCGGCAGCTGGCCCGGCGACCGTTCGATCCCGCCAGGCCGCTGTGGGAGCTGTGGCTGTTACCCGGCCTGCCGGACCGACGGGTCGGCGCGTTCTTGAAGCTGCATCACGTCCTCGCCGACGGCCCCGCCGCGATGGCCGCCTTCGGGGCGCTGCTCGACCGGACTGCCGACGCGCCCGTCGAGGGTGCACCGGCGTGGACGCCGACACCCATCCCGTCCACCGGTGAGCTGCTTCGCGACAACCTGCGACGCCGCCGACAGGAACTGGCGCGCGGGTGGTCGGGCCTCGTCCATCCGAGGAGAACGCTGCGGTTGGCGCGCCGCGCGTTGCCGGCCTGGCGGGAGGTACTCACCGACAGGCCTGCTCCGCGGACCAGCCTCAACCACCCCGTGGGCCCGGAGCGTCGATTGGCGGTCGTCCGCGCTCGCCTCGACCCCACCAAAGAGGTCGCCCATATCCATCACGCCACGGTCAACGACGTGGTGCTGACCGCGGTGGCCGGCGGTCTACGCGCGCTGCTGGCGAGCCGCGGCGAGGCTGTCCACGGGATCGTCCAGCGCGCGATGGTGACTATCTCCCACCACGAAGCGCGCCCCGGGGAGGCGCAAGGCAACACGCCCGGATGGATGATGGTGCCGCTGCCGGTCGGTGAGCCGGACCCGGTGCGCCGGCTCACGTCGATCGCCGCGCAGACACGCGCACGGAAGGACGAGGCTCGCCCCGAGGCGGGCAGCGGGATCTTCAGATTCGTCGCCTGCCAACGTATCTGGTACCGGCTGTTTCCGCGGCAGCGTTCGGTGAACCTGGTCGTGAGCAACGTCCCCGGTCCGCCGATGCGGCTGTATCTCGCCGGCGCGCCGCTGCTGGAGGTCTTCCCCCTGCTGCCGCCCATGGGCAACCTGACGCTGGTGGTCGCCGCCCTGTCGTACGCCGGCCAGCTCAACCTCACTGCCGCCGCTGACCAGGACAGCTGCCCGGACGTGGAGGTGTTCGCCCGCGGGGTACGCAGCGCCCTCGACGACCTCGCGCAATCGGTCCTGGGGTCTGCTGGTGTCCGACCGCAACGATGACGAGGACGTGCGGAAGTGTGAATCGGACGAGGGAGGTGGCTCGGCGATGGGTGAGGGACCAGGCCTGGTGCGAGGCTGGCGGTATCGGGCGCGGCGTCGAATGTACCGCGGCGGACGGCCCGGGAACCTGGCCCGAGCTCTCAACCGGATCTCCGCGTTCCAGTTCGCGGCCGGCGTGCTGTCGCCGAAACGTGCGGTGACGCTGGAGGTACGCGGGCGACGCACGGGCCGTCCCATTTCGTTTCCGTTGGTGGTGACCGACTACGAGGGGGAGCGGTACCTGGTGTCGATGCTCGGCAACAACGCGAACTGGGTGCGCAACGTCCGCGCGGCCGAGGGGAGGGCGGTGCTCAGGCGTGGCCGGAGCGCAGCGGTGCGTCTCGACGAGGTCGACCCGGATGCCCGCGCGCCCATCCTGCGCCGCTACCTCGCCCTCGCCCCTGGAGCCCGGCCGCACCTTCCGGTGGACCGCGACGCCCCGCTCGAGGAGTTCGAGCGGATCGCCGCGCAGTACCCGGTCTTTCGCATCGTCGTCAGCTGAGTGCGACCAGCTCGTGCAGGGTCCGGCCGCGGCGGACATCGGTGGTGCCGTCGCGCTCGACCGTCAGCTCGAACGACGACAGGAACCGGAAGTACCCGGGGTGTCCGATGAATCGGTGGGCGAGCGGGCGCACCAGCCTGGTGCGCGCCACCGGCACGTCGTCGAGCAGGTCGTGCGCGTGCACCACCTCCTCGACGTCCAGCCGCAGCGACAGCCGATCCGGAACCTCCAGCTCGATCCACTCCGGGCGGGTGCGGCCGGCGCGTTCGTCGAACACGGGTGGGCCCTCCCTCAGCACCGTCTTCCCCGTGCTCATCACCACCTCACCCTGATACGCGAGCATCAGCGGCTGGCTGCGGTGCCGTCCCAGTCGCTCCTGCGTCAGGACGGACGCGAACAGCAACGAGTAGTCGTCGTCGTACAGCCGGCCCCAGTGCCAGTGGTCGATCACCTTCGTCATGTCGCCGAAGCCCCAGTTGTGGTCGGCGTAGCCGCGCCCGGTGACCTCGGAGCCGACGCCGTCGACCGTGACGGTGCCGGTCACCGCGGCGCGGGGCGCGCCGACGCACCAGCCGAACACGTCGGTGTTGCCGAATCGGGTCTCGCCGCCGCCGGGCATCCAGCTGGGCAGTTCGTTGGTAAACGTCAGATCCAGGGTTATGCCACCCTCGGACAGGTGCACCCGGTGCACCGGCAGCCCGCCGTCGGGGAACTCGGCGTGCGCGTGGTTGCCGCCGATCCGCACGTCGCACTTGCGGATCGACGCGCTCGCCTGCGACCGCGGATACCGTTTGCGCACCTGCCGTCGCGTGCCGTCCGGCGCGTACACGAGGATCTCGACGTTCGGTCGTGCCACCGCGGCCGGTTCCTCCGGGCGGCGCATGTTGAGGAATCCGATGACGGTGCGTCCGTCGGCGAGGGTGGCGTCGAAGTACCAGTGCTCGAACGCCAGGTTTCGCGGGACCGGATGTGCGGCATTGTGCCGCGGCAGGACGGTGGTGAGGGTGTCGTCCTCGCCGTCGAGACCGTTCCAGGCCTCGGTGATTTCCAGATCTGTTCCCGCGCTGGGGGACATGGGAGTGTTCCTCTCGGTGACGGTCATCGGCTCACAACCCCGTGTAGCCGATGTGGACGGTCTTCTCCTCGGTGTCGGCCTCGATGCCGGACCGCCCGAGTTCGCGGCCGATGCCGCTGCCGCCCCGCCCACCCCAGGGCAGCGCGGGATCCGGGACGCCCCAGCCGTTCACCCACACCATGCCGACGCGCAGCTTGTCGATCACCGAGTGGATGCGGCCGATGTCGGAGGAGTAGATCATCGCGTTCAGGCCGAACTCGGTGGCATTCGCCAGCGCGACCGCTTCCTCGGTGGTGCGGAAGGTCATCACAGTGGCGACGGGACCGAAGATCTCCTCACGGGCGATGGTCAGGTCGTTGTGGCCGCGGAACACGGTGGGCTCGACGAACAGCCCGGGCCCGTCGAGGCGCCGGCCGCCGGTGACGAGGTCGGCGCCCTCGCTGCGGCCCTTCTCGATGTAGCCGACGATCCGGTCCATCTGCTTGGCGTTGACGATGGTGCCCATCGTGCTCGACTCGGCGAACGGATCGCCCATGACGGCCTGCTCGGCGGCGGCGACCAGGCCGTCGACGACCTCGCCCGCGATCGACTCGTGCACGATCACCCGGGTGCCGGCCGCGCACACCTGGCCCTGGTGGTAGAAGTTGCCCATCGCGATCCACGGCAGCGCCTCCTCCAGGTTGGCGTCCGGGAAGATCAATTGTGGTGACTTGCCGCCCAATTCGAGGGTCACCTTGCGGAAGGTGGTGCCCGCGTACGAGTGGATGCCGCGGCCGACCCGCGGGCTGCCGGTGAACGAGACCTTGTCCACACCGGGGTGTCCGGCCAGCGCGGCGCCGGCCTGGGGCCCGAGACCGGTGACCACGTTGACCACGCCGTCCGGCAGACCGGCCTCGGTGAGCAGATCCGCCAGACGCAGGGTGGACAGAGAGGCGTCCTCGGCGGGTTTGACGACGGCGGTGCAGCCGGCGGCAAGCGCCGGTGCCAGCTTCCAGGCCGCGATGACGGCCGGGTTGTTCCACGGGGTGATCGCGGCGACCACGCCGAGCGGCTGACGCATCGTGAAGCCGAACCGCTTCTGCGGCCCGATGTCGCACAGGGCGGCCGACTGCCCGGTCAGCTTGTCCGCCCACCCGGCGAAGTGCCGGAACACCGCGGCGGCGGCGGGGATGTCGCCGGCGACGGAATCACGGTACAGCTTGCCCATCTCGACGGCCTCGAGCGCGGCGAGGGTCTGCGCGTCCCGCTCGATCAGGTCGGCGGCGCGATTGAGGATCTTCCCGCGTTCGGCGGCGGGCAACCTCGACCACTCGCCGTCGGTGAACTGGGCGCGGGCGGCGGCGACGGCGGCGTCGACGTCGGCCTCGGTGCCCGCCGCGAGTTCGGCGACCTGCTCGCCGGTGGTGGGATCGGTGGAGGCGAATGTGGCGCCGCCGTCACCGGCGGTGGCGCGACCACCGATCCGGTGCACCGGATCCGGCATCGTGAAGTCGGGGATGTTGCGCACGGTGGTGGTCATCTGCTCGTCCTCTCGTCGGGTCGATCGGGATGAACTTCTTGTGGGGAAACTGATTCAGGAAGCCGGGAAGTGGCGCCGCAGATCGCGCCAGGAGGAGTCGTAGTCGGGCTGCCGGTGCTCGGCGGCGTGGGCGAAGTCGGTGACGTGCAGCGGTCGCCGGGTCTCGAACATGAACGGCAGTGAGCCGTCGAGCTTCTGCGGCGTCAGATCGGCCGCGACGGCCGCCTCGTAGGTCGTCGCGTCGGGGCCGTGCGGCGCCCACATGTTGTGCAGGCTCGCCCCGCCCGGCACGAAGCCTTCCGCCTTCGCATCGTGCACGCCGGTGACCAGCCCCATGAACTCGGTCATCACGTTGCGGTGGAAATACGGTGGGCGGAAGGAGTGTTCGATGACGTTCCACCGAGGCGGAAACACCACCACGTCGACGTCGGCGACGCCGGGGCGCCCCGACGGGGAGGTCAGCAGCGTGAAGATCGAGGGATCGGGGTGGTCCCAGGTCACCGAACTCATCACGTGAAACCGTGCGGTGTCGTACTTGTAGGCCCCGTGGGTGCCGTGCCAGGCCACCACGTCGAGGGGCGAGTGGTCGAGTTCGCAGGCCCACAGGTGCCCACCGAACTTGCGCACCACCTCGACCGTCTCCAGCCGATCCTCGTACGAGGCAACGGGATACAGGAAGTCGCGCGGGTGGGCGAGGCCGTTGGCGCCGATCGGTCCGAGTTCGGGGAGTGCGAGATACGCGCCGTAGTTCTCCAGCACGTACCCGCGGGCACCGCCGTCGGGCAGTTCCACGCGGAAGCCGATCGCCCGCCCGATCACCGCGATCTCTCCCGGTGCGACGTCGAGAATGCCCACCTCCGTGTGGACTCGGAGCCGACCGGACTGCGGAACCAGGAGCAGCTCGCCGTCGAGGTCGAACAGGTATCGCGACTCCATCGACCGCGTGCAGGCGTAGGTGTGGATCGCGATGCCGGTCTGCGAGGTGACGTCGCCGTTCGCAGCGAGGGTGTAGAGCCCGTCGAGGAAGTCGACGCCCGGACCGGCGTCCGGCATCGGGTCCCAGCGCAGCCGGTTGACGTCGAGGACCCCGCCGGACAGCGGTGCCGCACGAAGGTTCCCGTCGGCGATGCGCCGGAACGCCCCGTGCCGGGCGGACGGCAGGATGCGGTACACCCACGTGCGGCGGCCCCGCCCGCGCGGCTCGGTGAACGCGGTGGCCGACAATTGCTCCGCGTACAGGCCGTGCGGGGCGTGCTGGGGTCCGTTCTGGCCCCACGGCAGAGCGCCGGCCACGGCTTCGGAGTGGTGCTCGTTGCCGAAGCCGTGCAGGTAGTCCAGGGTGGCGATGGGTGTGGTCATCGGCGCAATCCGCTGCGCGCCTGGAACTCCGCCTCCCGGCCTGCCATCTGCGCGCGGTACCAGCTCTCGCGGTGCCGGGAGGTGATCCGGTCCCAGAGCCGGTCGACCCGGGGCGAGACGCGGCGGACGTACTCGGCGGCGGTGAGCAGCGGCCAGCGCGCGATGACCACCAGGATCCACGGCAGCGGCGACGGCATGTCGTAGCGGGCGCGGGTCACCGGGCTCATGAACAGGGTGGTGTAGGCGCTGTACATGCCGTAGGTGTAGCGGGCGCGCAGGCGCTGCAGTCCGCGCTGCTCCGGTCGGGGCGCGAATGCGGCGGGGAACGACTCGATGAGCTCCTTGCCGTGCACCCCGGCGTCGTAGCTGCGGCTGAAGGAGACCATGGCGTTCAGTCGCATCGAGTCCGCGATGGTCTCGGGGAACAGGCGCACGTCGACGCCGAGCAGGTACCCCATGTACTTCTGGAAGTGCAGCAACGCCGTCATGTCCGAGCGGCTGGTGTGGATGCCGACGAGCCGGAGCGCCAGTGCCGGAACGGTGCTGCCGCCGAGCAGGGTCAACATCTGGTAGCCCTGGCTGATCGGGTATCCCCACTTCTCGGTGTCCCACTCGGCGTGACCGTCGACCCGCCGCCGGACCGCGACATGCATGACCCGAACCCGCATCGCGGTGGCGCGGCCCGCCGAACCCGGGGTGAGGAGTGCGCCCGGCTCGGAGACGTCGATCCAGAACCGGGACGTCTCGAGGTAGCGGCGCAGCGCGTTGTCACCGGCGTAGCCGCCGGCGAGGGAGAGCGGCGTGGCGACCGCGGCCTCGGTGTACATCTCCAGCGTGATACCGCCGGCGACGGTGAACAGCATGGTGCCCCACCGTCGCCAGATCGCGGCGCCACGTTCGACGAGGTCCCGGTCGACCCAGTCCGGGACGGTCTCGAACTCGGTGAACAGTTCGCGCATGCTCTCGGGGGCCTCGGGGACCGACTCCAGGCCCTCGGCGAGCGCCCGGTCGAGCAGTGCCCGTCCGGTCGCGGGGTCGGTGCCGTACACCTGATCGACGAAGTGCTCGGCCAGCGGGTCGCCGTGGAACAGGCTCTCGCAGAACGCATGCGCCAGCTCGTCCGGTGGGAACAGTTCGTAGCCGAAGGCGCGGCGCAGCGCCCGCTCGGCGCGCCGGACGCGTGGACCGGTCTTGCGGTCCCAGTAGGTGAACGCGCTGGGGCAGCGCTGCTCGCGGATCGGTGGCACCGGTGTCGTGATGCTGTCCGTCTCGGGGTGGATGGCCATGATCTCTCGCTCCCGCGAATCGTCTTTTTTTGAGCTGGTGGAAGATTCAGGCGGCGAGGTCGTGGCCCGCCAGCCAGGTGCGGACCTCGCCGGTGACGTGCGCGACGCCGTGCGGCTGGTCCACCAGGTAGTGGTTCAGGTCGGGGACCTCGACGAGGGTCGCGGGCGCGCCGGTGAGTGCGGCGTGCATGGCCCGCGACTCCGAGGCGAACGCCGCCTGGTCGCCGAGCAGCGACATCACCAGCGTCGGGCAGGTGACACCGGGCAGGTTGCGGAGTGCGTCGGCGTTGGTGTGGTCCACGCTCCAGGTGCTCAGCCAGCTGCGGACGGTGACGAACCGGGCCAGGCCGCCGGCGGCCGTGTTCGCCCGGGCCGGGTCCCCGTACATGCTGCCGACGGCGCGGTCACTCGGATCGAGGGTGATGTCCACGAACCGTGGATCCGCGACCGTGCGATGAACGACGAAGCCGTGGTCGGACTCGCCGGTGCGGTTCAGCTCCGCGAGCCGGTCGAGTGCCCACGTGTCGATTCGGCGCATCCGGTCCAGTTGCGCCAAACGATATTTCGTGACCCAGTCGCGGTCCAGCGGTGCGGTCCGGTCCGGCGCGTACAGATCCAGGTCCGGGTCGGTGCGGTCCGGTTGCTCGTCGTCAGTGACCGCCGGGTCGATCCAGTGCCGGAGGACGTGGGCCCGGCCGGTGTGCGCGCCGATCAGCAGCAATGCGTCGGCCGGGGGCATGTCGGCGTCGGCGAACCCGCTCGGGTCGCCGGCCGGGGTGTGGGTGACGGTCCGATTCTCCGCCTGGTCCTGGTAGAACGCGGCGAGGGAGCCGCCGCCGCTGAACCCGAGCAGGATCACCCGTTCGAAGCCGAGTCGTTCCCGCATCCAGCGCACCGCCGAGCCGAGGTCGAGTGCGGCGCGTTCCATGATGAGCGCCGGCTCGTTCGAGTTGTAGCGGGTGTTCACCCCGAGCGCGGGAATCCCGGCGTCGGCGAACCCGCGAAGCAGGAAGTGGGACAGGAAGTCCGAGGCCGGGTGCGCCATCACGATACCGACGGAACGGTCGTGGTCCGGCGCGGCCACGAGATTCGCGTGCAGGGTCGGATAGTGGCGGGACAGGCCGGAGTGCATCTCCACCCTGCCGTCGCGGGCCGGTTCGTACGGAATGCGTTGGAAATGGTCGACGATCACTGCTCGGTCACACCTTCCGGGACGGACGGTAGAACACGGACGCGCGGCGCGCTGACAGGCGAACCATACCGTACTCGATGGTATGGAGAGGTGTTTTCGGAATCATCGTGGAGAGTCCGATTCGGCGGCCTCCCGGCACAATTGGACGGTCGCGGCCCGGTACCCGGGATGCTCCAGGCACGGCAGATTGCGCGCGCCGCGGACCGCGGTCGGATCACCCGGTGCCACCGAGCAATACAGGCCCGGCGGCGTCGGAACCGTGTCCGTCTCGGTCGGGGACCTGCGCTCGGACGCGGGCAGGAAGCCCGTCGTGCAGGGCGGGGGGTCGTTCAGTTGCGCGAGGAAGAAGGTGTTCTGCCCCGGATCGTCGGCGTTGACCAGTCCCGCGCTCTGGGTGGACGCGATGATCGGCGGGTACAGCACCAGGAGCTGCTCGATCGCCGGATCGTAGACCTGCGCCACCTGCGCGACGCTGGTCAGGTTCGCCAGCAGCACAGGAAGAGTCGGACGCAGCCGGTCCAGCAGTGCGGTTGCCTCCACCGTTGCCGGGCCACCACGCTCGAGCACCGATCGGAGGGCCGGATCGACCCCGGCGAGGGTCCCGCTGACATCCGCGAGGGACGCCGCCCACGAGCGGATCGGTGCACTGCTCGCCGCCAGCGGGTCGAGAACGGCGGCGGCGTCCGTGACGAGTCCGGTCAGCGCATCGCGATCGGCCGCGGCGTCCGCCGCGAACGACGACGTCGAGGCCAGCAGCGCGGCCAGGTCCGGCCCGGCTCCGTCGACGGCGGTGAAGGATTCGTCGAGCACGCGGCGCAGGGCGTCCGGGTCCACCGACGCGAGGGCCGCGTGCAGGTGGTCGAGGGTCGGGCCGATCCGCTGTGGAACCGTCGTGCGCTCGCGGGCGACGACCGCGCCTTCCGCGAGGGGTGGCCCGTCGGCCGACCGGGGAAGCAGGTCGACGTACTGCTCGCCGATCGCGGACAGGCTGTGCACCTCGGCGTCGAGGTCCGCCGGGACCGGGACGTCTGAGTCGAGGGAGAGGACGGCCCGCGCCCCGACCGGATCGGCGCGCAGTTCGGCGACGGTGCCGATCGTGGTGCCGCGATAGGTGACGTTCGCCCGCGGATACAGTCCCGCCCCGTCCGGTAGCAGCACGGTGACGTGGTATCGGCCGAGCCCGGCCTGCTCGGGAAGGTGTGCGTACCGGACCGCCGTGACCGCGATCGCCACCACCCCGAGGAGGCCGAATACGAGCAGGCGCAGGCGGATCGATCGAGTCATGGGGTACCTCCGGCGGGCCGAGGTGCGGTGGGGGAGAACAGGCGGCCGACGTCCGGCAGGGTGATCGCGGTGGCGGGAGCCAGCGCCCCGACCGCACCCTCGGGTCCGGCGAGCCGGCCCGCCAGTGGTGTTCTGAGCAGCAGTGCGTTGTCCAGGGTGGCCGCCCGCAGGTCGAGGGTGACCTCCCCGTTCGCGTAGTCGCCGCGCACCGCGTTCCGGTACGTGTCGATCGGGAACGGGTAGGTGAGCAGGTACCGCAGCGACTCCGTCAGGGACGGACCGGAATCGGCCAGTGAGCGCAGGACCGGTTGCAGCGAGCGCAGATTCGCGGTGAGGTCCTCGCCGGTGCTCGTCACCAGGGCGGTCGCGGCGTCCCCGAGCCTGCCGAGGGAGTCGAGCGCCCGGACCAGGTCCTCGCGCCGGTCGGCGAGGGTGCCCAGCGCCGGGGTGAGACTGTCGATCGCGCGCGTCACGTCGTCACGATTCGCCGCGACCTCGGCGGCCAGGCGGTCGAGGCCGTCGATCGCGCGCACGATGTCGGACTTCTGGCCGTCGAGGGTGGCGAGCAGCGTGTCCAGCCGGCCGAGCAGGTCGCGCACCGTGTCCTCGCGGCCGCCCAGCGCGTCATCGACCTCGGTCATGATCTCCTGCACCTGCGCGAGCCCGCCGCCGCTGAGCACCAGCGACAGCGAGGACAGCGTCTGCTCGGTGGTCGGATAGGCGTCGGCGCGGTCGATCCCGATCCGCGCGCCGTCGCCGAGGTGTCCCACCGGCGGTTCCCCGGTCGGCGCGGCCAGCTCGACGTGGGTGGCGCCCAGCAGGCTGGTCTGGCCGATCCGGGCGGTCGTGTTGGCGGGCAGGTTCACGTCGCCGCGCAGACCGACCGTCACCACGGCGTGCCCGTCGCCGAGCGCGATGTCCGTGACCGACCCGACTGTCACGTCGTCGACCAGCACCCGCGAGTTGGGCGTGATGGTCGAGACGTCCGGCAGCTCGATCCGCACCGTGAACGCGCCCGCGCCGCGGCCCTCGGTCGCGGGCAGCGGCAGCGACTCCACCCCGCGCCACCCGCACCCGGTGCACAGGACGGCCACGGTGAGCGCGACGCCGGCCAGCCTGGTCATTCGCCGTCTCCGCTCTGCACGACCTGGCCCGGCAGGGCGGTCACCCCTCGGGTCGGATTCGACTGCAGCGGAAGGGAGTCGATCGCGAGGGTCTTCAGGACCGGCCCGAGGTACTGGACGCACAGTTCCGCGCCGCGCTCGGCACCGACCTGCTCCGCCGCCGCGAGCGCCGAACAGATGAAGTCGACCGGATTGGCGAAGTTGTCGGGCGCCAACGCGGAGACCACCGCGTTGTGGGCGGGCTGGTAGATGTTGCTCATGTTCGCCAGCGCGGTCGGTGCGACGTGCAGGATCTGCGCGATACCGTCGCGTTGCGCGGCGAGGGTCGCGAGCACGTCGGACAGCTGGTCGGCCGACGCGCCGACCGCGTCCCGGTTGTCCCGGACGAACCGGGTGACGTTCCCGACCGCCGTGTCCAGGGTGGTGATCGCGGCGCCGATGGTGTCGGTGTCGGAGCCGAGAACCTCGGTGACCGTGGCCATTCGGTCGTTGAACTCGACGATCTGCCGATCGCTGTCGGCCAGTGCGGCGACGAACACCTGCAGGTTGCGCACCGTCGCGAACAGGTCGGTGCGGCCGTCGGAGAGGATCCGCATCGCGTCGGAGAGCCGGGTGAGGGTGGTGTGCAGATTCTCGCCCTCGCCGTCGAGGGTCGCGTCGAGCGCGTCGACCAGGTCGCCGGCAGGGCCCGTCTCGGGGTGCGTGGGATCCGGCGGGCCGAGGGCGGTGGCCAGCCGGTCGAGCTGCGCGGTCATCGCGTCCCACTCGACCGGAACCGCGGTGTGCGACAGGCCGATCGTGTCCCCGTCCCGGAGCCGCTCGCCCCCGGTCCAGGCGGGGGTCAGCTGGACGAACCGCGCCGCGACGAGACTCTGGTTGACGATGATCGCGTCGGCGTCCACCGGGATCGGCTGGGACCGCTGGATCCGCATCCGAACCCGGGCGGCCGTGGGTCCGGGCCGGATCGACTCGATCCGGCCGACGGACACTCCCATGACGCGGACGTCGTCCCCAGGATACAGGCCGGTGGTGCTCGTGAACTCGGCCTCCACGACCATCGTCGTCACCCGAGGCACCACCAGGTACGAGGCCGCGACGAGGACCGCGACCACGGCACCGAGCACCACCCAGGTGCGGCGGATCCTGCGGACCGGCTCCACGGCCGCTCCCTTCTCCTCGGCGTCGCTCATCGTGGTGCCCCGTCCAGAGCGGACAGGGGATTGACGGTGCTGTTCTCGCCCGGCGCCGGTCCCAGCCCGAGGGCGGCCCGCACGAACGGGGCGATCACCTGCCCCGGGATCAGGTTCTGGATGTACGAGTTGAAGAACGGCCCGCTCGACACCGCCTCGCCGAGCTCGGTGATGTACGGACCGAGCCGCTCGATCGCGGCCGCGACGGACGCCCGGTTCGTCTGCAGCACCGCGAGCACCGACTGCAGCGACGCCAGCGTCGGTCCGATCGCCGCCTCGTTGTCCGCGACCAGCCCGTCCAGTTGCCGGGACAGCGCGGAGACGTTGTCGAACAGCGTGTCGATCACGGCGCGGCGGTCCCGCAGCTCGCCGAGCACCGCAGTTGCATCGGTCAGCAGCGTGTCGATCTGCCCGCTGCGCTCGGCCAGGACGCCGGTGACGCTCTCGGCAGATGCGAGCAGGCCGCGGAGCGACTCGTCGCGGTCGGCCACCGTCGCCGACAACCGTCCCACTCCGTCGACCGCGGCCCGCACGTCGTCCGGAACGCGGCGCAGGGTCGAGGTCAGGACGCGCATCGACTCCGCGAGCCGGTCGGTGTCGATCCGCTCCGCCCGATCGGTGAGGTCCCCGAGCGCCTCGGTCAGCTGGTAGGGCGAGGTGGTGGACTCGGTGCCTATCGTCGCGCCCGGTCGCAGTGGATTCTCGCCGCCCGGCGTGACCCGAAGGTTCTTGGCGCCCAGTACGGTTGCGGTCGCGATGTCCACCCGGGTCCGGTCGCCGAGCCGGACGGGGGCGTCGAGGCGGAACGCCACGGCGACCGCGGCGCCCTCGATCTCGATGGCGGTGACCCGACCGGCGTCGACACCGGCGACGCGGACCGCGTCGCCGACCCGCAGTCCGCCGGTGTCGAGGAACAGCGCCCGGTAGCCGGCGCCGGACGCAACGAACGGCAGGGACCGGACCTGTAGCCCCGCCAGGACCGCGGCGAGGACGAGGACAGTGCCGATGATGCCCAGCCGCAGGGTGTTCCGTTGCCGGTACCTTTCGTTCATCGGGGACCACACCTCCCGGTCGGCTGGCCGAACAGCGGGGTGGTGGCATCGGTGCCGTCGGGCCCGGTGTACTTGATTCGCAACGCGCACAGGTAGTAGTTGAAGAAGTTGCCGTAGACGCCGAGCCGGCTCAGCGCCGCGTAGGTGTCCGGGAGTCGCGTCAGCACGCTGTCGAGGGTGTCGCGTCCGCTGTCGAGTTGCGCTGTCGTGCGGCCCAACTCGCCGACGGTGCCCTGCAGCGGAGGGCGAGACGTGTCGAGCAGGCCGGCGACCTCCCCGGCGGCGGTGTCGATGCGCTCGAGCGCCACGCCCCAGGACTGCCGCTCGCGGGCCAGTCCGCTGCTCAGCTGCGCGGCCCGATCGATTGCGGTGGCGAGGGTGTCGCGGCGGCCGGCCAAGGTCTCGACGGTGCTGTCGAGGTTGTCGATGACCCGCCCGATCACCTCCTCCCGGTCGGCGAGGGTCGTCGTCAACGAAGCCGTGTGCGCCAGAACCGATTCCACGGTCCCGCCCTGACCCTGCAGTACCGCGATCAGCTCGCCGGACAGCGCGTTCACCTGATCGGGCGCGAGCACCCCGAACAGGGGCTTGAACCCGCCGAGCAGTGCGTCGAGGTCGAGAGCCGGCTCGGTGCGCTCCGGAGGCAGGGTCGCCCCGCCGGGCAGGGTGCCCGCGCCGGTGCCGGGGCGGACCTCCAGGTACCGGTCGCCGACGAGGTTCTGGTAGCGCACCGCGGCGGACGCGTCGCCGGTGAGGGTGACCGCCCGGTCGACGGTGAATGCGACGAGCGCAGCGCCGTCCGGGGTGATCGTGACGTCGCGGACCCGCCCGGACTCGACACCGGAGATGCGGACGAAATCGCCCGCATGCAAACCGGATGCGTCGACGAACAGCGCCCGGTACCCGGTGGTCGGCTGGAAGCGGAACTGGCCGAACACCAGCACCAGTGCGGCGGTGATCGCCAGCGTCACGACGGTGAACACCGCCACCCCCACCGCCCGGCCCGTCATCGTGCACCGCCGGGCAGCCCGGGGACCAGCACTGTCAGCAGCGAGTTCGGGTCGACGGTGGGGCCGGTGCGCCCGTGGCCGAACACGTCCGCCCCCGTGTCCGCGGCGACGTACGGCGCGGGAACGTCCGCGGCCGTCAGTTCCGGAAGCGCCCCGCACCGGGGTCCGCCGGTCGCCCGCACCTCCGGCAGGTCGGTCGGGTAGCGGTATGCGTCGACGCCGAACAGGATGGTGCTGTTGAGCAGCATCGACCGGCCGTTGCCCCCGGACACCTTCTCGGCCCCGACCCGTGCCACGTCGGCGCCCTGGATGAAGCAGGTCAACCCGGACGAGTACTCCGCGAACAGCGCAGTCGTCGGCCGGGACAGTGCCGCGGCATCGGTGAGGGCTCGCGTGTTGTCGGCCAGCACCGGTGTCCCGGTGTCGGCGACACCGATCACGCCGAGCAGCAGAGCGTCGAGGGACTGTCGGTGCGAGACCACGCTGTCGGCCGTGACGGTCGCGGACCGCGCCGATGCCACCAGGTTCGGGGCGACGTCGCCCAGTGTTCCGGACACCTCTGCGCCCGCGGAGATGTCGGTGGACAGGGCTCCGAGTGCCGGGTCGAGCGTGGCCAGCACCGCGTCGATGTCGTCCAGCGCCAGGCCGAGGTCCGTTCCCCTGCCCCGCAGTGCGGTCGCGGCGGCGCTCAGGGTGGCCTGCAACTGCTGCGGCTCGACGACGTCGAGGACGGCGGTGAGCCGGTCGAGGATCGAATTCGTTTCGGCGGTGACCGAATCCGCGCGGATCACCGCGCCGTCGGCGATCGGGCCCGTGGCCGCGACGGCAGGATCGGTGAGCACGACCTGCTTGGCACCGAACACGGTGGTCGCGGTGATGTCGGCGCCGACCCCGGCCGGGACGTCGGTCGCGGCGTCGGGGGCCAGTTCGACCCGGACCACCGCGCCCTGCTCCTCCCGGGACACCTCGACCACCCGTCCGACCTCGACACCGTGGTACTTGACCAGGGACCCGTTCTGGAGCAGCAGGCCGGCGCGCCGCACCTCGAGCCACACCCGCACCGGATCGGCGGCCAGGATTCCGGTGTACGCCGCACAGGTCAGGACGGCGAGCTCGACGAGCAAGGCCGCCAACACGATTGCCGCGAATCTGGTTGCCATCACGCCGCCAGGTGCACCGCGCGGGCGCTGCCGTACAGCGCCAGCGCGACGGCCAGGGTCACGGTCACCACCGCGATCAGCGACAGGCGCACCGCACGGCCGGTCGCCGTGCCCACCCCGGCGGGGCCGCCACTCGCGTGATAGCCGTAGTACGTGTGGATCAGCATCACCGCGAACGCCATCACGATCACCTGAACGAACGACCACAGCACGTCCGAGGGGACGAGGAACGTCGAGAAGTAGTGGTCGTACACGCCACCGGACTGGCCGAGCAGCAGGACGGTGGTGATCCGGCTCGACACGAACGAGGTGACCAGTGCGACGGCGTACAGCGGAACGACGGTGGCCAGGCCCGCGAGCAGCCGGGTGCCGACGAGGTAGGGGACCGATCGGATCGCCATCACCTCGAGGGCGTCGATCTCCTCGCTGATCCGCATCGCACCGAGCTGGGCGGTGGTGCCGGCACCGATCGTCGCCGCCAGTCCGATCCCGGCGGTGACCGGACACACGACCCGCACGTTCACGTACGCGGCGAGGAACCCCGTGAGGGCGTCGATGCCGATGTTGTCGAGCGAGTGGTAACCCTGCACCGCGACGGTCGCACCGGCGAACAGGGTGATGAAGCCGATGATGACGACGCTGCCGCCGACCGCGGCGAGCAGTCCGGTGCCGAGCCCCACCTCGGCGATCGCCCTCAGGGTCTCGGATCGGTACCGGCGCAACGCCTTGCCGGTCGACCACACCGCCGCCGCGAAGAAGAGGGCACGCCGGCCGAAGTCGTCGACCGCCCGGAGCGCCGACCGCGCCCCGCGCGTGATGCGATGTGTCGCAGTGGTCGTCAGAATGCTCGCCACGAACCCCCCTGTCGGTTGTGCCTTGTCACGCTCCGGTCAAAGCCAGCCCGATCGATGTCAGCAGCATGTTCACCAGGAACAGCGCCACGAACGCGAACACCACCGTCTCGTTGACGGCCTGTCCGACACTCTTCGGCCCGCCGGTGACGGCGAGCCCGCGGTAGCAGGCGATCAAGCCCGCGACCGCACCGAACACGGCGGCCTTCGCCTCCGACAGCAGCAGTTCCGGCAGTCCCACGAGCAGGGTCAATCCCTGCACGTAGGCGCCGGGGTTCACGTCCTGCAGGTACACGGAGAAGACGAATCCGCCGACCAGACCGATCGCGCACACCGCGCCGTTGAGCAGGGTGGCGATCACCGTCGCGGCGAGCACCCGGGGAAGCACCAGCCGGTGCACGGGGTCGATGCCGAGCACCTCCATCGCGTCGATCTCCTCGCGGAT
Organism: Rhodococcus sp. NPDC003348; assembly: GCF_053589375.1. Taxonomy (NCBI): domain Bacteria; kingdom Bacillati; phylum Actinomycetota; class Actinomycetes; order Mycobacteriales; family Nocardiaceae; genus Rhodococcus; species Rhodococcus sp. NPDC003348. The sequence continues at coordinate 96,518 of NZ_JBSFRT010000008.1, read as the reverse complement.
CGCCCGCGATCCCAGGTCGGCGGTGATCGCCGTCGCGGCGGCACCCGCAACCACGAGAACCGTGACCAGCGGACCGATCTGGGTGATCGTGCCGAGCCCGGCGCCGGCGCCGGACAGGTCGCTCGCCCCGATCTCGGTGAGCAACGAGTTCAGGGTGAACACCACCAGCACCGTGAACGGGATCGACATCACGATCGTCGGCAGCAGCGCCACCCGGATCACGGCCCAGCACTGGTCGAGGAATTCGCGCCACTGGAACGGTGTGCGCCACAGGGCCGCCGCCGTGTCCAGGGTCAGCGCGTAGAACTCGCCGAGCGCGGAGACAGCGGCCGCTCCGGGGCGGGTGGTCACGCGCACCTCATGTGACCACCCGGTACCGCAGCATCATTTCGTGGTCCTCGTGATCGAGGATGTGGCAGTGCCACATGTAGCCCTGCAGATCACCGCCCGCGGGGTGGGAGGCGTGGTCCGCGTGCTCGGTGGTGGCGTTCTCGGTGTCGGCCACGGGATCGCCGTGCCCGGTTCCGTGATCGATCCCGTTGTGGATCGGCGTCCAGGACCCCTGCATCGTCGGCGCAGGCGCCGACGGTGCCGGGAAGGAGGCGTCCGGGTCGAAGCCCAGCTCGTCGGCCGTCGGGAAACGCACCAGGATCCGGGTGACGGTCCCGCGGTCGACCCGCACCGTGTCCTTCCATCCCGCCTCCCACGGCGCGGGTGGCAGCATCGGTCCCGCGAGGTACGGCTCCGGGTCGGGTGTCCAGCGGATTCCCAACGGCGGCTGGAGATTCGTCGCCTGCAGTTCCACGGTGCGCAGCGGCGCGCGGCCGAGGATGCGGAACATCACCAGGTGCAGGTGGATCGGGTGGGGGTCGTCGGTGACGTTGACGATGTTCCACTGCTCAACCGTGCCTGCGCGGGGCATCTCGATGTCGGGATCTGTGTAGCGAAGGTTGTTCAATGCCATGTACGCCGGAGGAATCCGCAAGGCGTACGGCTGGCTGACCGAGACGTTCCGGATCACGGACGGTGTCGGCAGCGGTGGCAGCGGATCGGGTGTGCGTCCGCCCGCCCGCAGCGTGGCCGGGACGGGTCCGCGGAACCCGCGCTCCGAACCGACGGTGAAGCGGCAGAACAGCGGCATCGCGACCTCGCCGAGCATCGCCGCCTGGAATGGGGGTGCTTCGTCGTTGCAGAGGTGCACCGAACCGCCCGCGTCGAAATCGGAGAAGTCGACCAGCAGGTCGTAGCGCTCGCCCGGCGACATGCGGATCGACGTCGTGGGGACCGGTGCGTCGAGCAGACCGCCGTCGTTGCCGATCACCCAGAACCGCATGTGGTTGTCGAAGTGCAGGTTCCACACGCTGTACGACGAGCCGTTGATCGCCCGAAACCGGTACAGTCCGCGCGCCACCGGAATGTCCGGCCACACCGCCCCGTTCACCAGGCCGAGATCTCCGACGGCACCGCCCTCCCACGAACCGGAGGGGACGACAGGCGTCGACCGCAGGCTCAGGCCGCCGTCGGCACGGAGAATCCGCTCTTGCAGGATCAGCGGCATCTCGAACTCGCCGGCGGGTAGGCCCAGGGGATTGTCGGCGGTTCCGGTGTCGAAGCGGTCGCGCAGGAAATAGGTGCCGGCGAGACCGGCGTACACGTTGGCGCGGGTGATGCCCATGGCGTGATCGTGATACCAGAGGTGCGCGGCCTCTTGGTGATTCGGAAACAGGTGCGTCAGCGTGGTGCCCGGATGGATCAGTTGCTCGGCGTGGCCGTCGCTGTCGGGTGGGGTCTCCCCGCCGTGCAGGTGCAGCACGATCGGCGGGGACGACCGGTAGGTCTCGGAGACGCCGTGCAGGCTGGTGTCGAGATCCGTGGCGAGCGGATGGCCCTGGATCTCGTTGGTCACCTCCATCACGACGGGTTGGTCGACGTGGGCCTCGATCGTCGGGCCGAGGTACGAGACGGCGGTGTCGTCGACCCGGTAGGCGAGTGTCGAGGCCGGGCCGTGGTCGGGGTGGAACCGATGGGAGGCGTTGACCGCGGCGACTCGGAGCCTCGAACCGGACACCGTCGGCAATGGTTCGAGGCCGGCACGGAACGGTGTCGTCGGCGGTGAATGGAAGAGCAGCGGGCTCTTGAACCCGCCGGTCTGGGCGCTCCCCGTCGCGACCGGACGTGCCACGCCGAGCCCGAACGCGACTCCGCCGACTCCGAGTGCGCGCAACACACTTCGGCGTCCAATTGCCCGTCCCTGCACGGTGACACCCCTTGTCGAGACTCTCGGTTCCCTCGGACCGAGGACCATACCGCACTGTATGGTATGGACCGGGGTTTGTGTGGAGATTCGCCGCACACGTGCGCGGTGTGCCGGGATTGCTCACCGAACGGTTCGTGAACGGGCCGCGGGCGCCGTAGCTTGGAATGGCAGTGCGGCATTCGAAGAGAGGCGAGATGGTGGCGAAACAGGGCGTGGCGGGTGCGAAGAAGCCGGCCCGCGCCGCCGGTGGCAAGGCCAGGCTGTCCGTCGACGACTGGATCGAGGCAGCCCTCGACCTACTGGTCCGGGAGGGTGTCACGGGGGTGAAGATCACCCGGCTGTGCGAGGAGCTCGGCGTCACCAAGGGCAGCTTCTACTGGCACTTCACCGACATCGACCACCTGATGAAGGCGGTGGCCGATCGGTGGTGCGAGATCCAGAACGAGACGCTGCAGGCGCTCAAGGAGACGACGTCGATCCCCGGCGACCAACGACTCGAGGCGATGGCCGCGCAATTGACCTCGCAGCGCGGCTGGGCGGTCGAGGTCGCGGTCCGGGACTGGGCGCGCAGCGACGCACAGGTCGCCGATTCCGTTGCCCGACTGGACAACCAGGTGTTCGCCGTCGTCCAGAGCGCTCTCCTCGACCTGGGATTCGACGCGGAGGAGGCCCGGCTGCGCAGCGGGGTGCTGGTCTACGCGGGTGTCGGATTCCTGCACGCGCGCGACCACCTGCCCGAGCCGACGGTGGACGAACTGCGGCGCATCTTCGCGCTCCTCACCGCCCGAGACTGACGACCTCGACCGGCTGAGGGGCCTGTCGCAACCCGATCGCGCCCGGCTATTGTCGTCGGTGCAGTCGGTTCGCCGCGTCCCGGTCATGAGGAGCCCCTAAGCACGGAGCGCGGCGTCGAATCCCGGTCGAGCACGCTCGGTCGGGGTGAGAGGGAACCCGGTGAGAATCCGGGACTGTCCCGCAGCGGTATGCAGGAACGACCGCCGTCATCAGCACTGGGCATCCCGCCCGGGAAGCGACGGCCAGTAGGTCGGGTCGAGTACGACCCGGTGCCCGCGAGTCCGAAGACCTGCCCTCTGCGCCGGGCACGCCGTGCCCGGCGGTTCGCCGCCTCGTGGATCGGGCGGGTGGGCCTGCATGCGGCACAGTGCCGTCCCCGTCGTGGGCGGTATCGGCTGCTGCCCGACCTCGGGCGGCAGGTGGGCTTCGTCAGGTGTACCCGTCTCTCGGCGGCGGCCACACCTACGCACGCCATGGAGCACTTTCGTGACCGCAACACCTGACGATCAGCCTCGTTTCACCGCGACGGTGCTGGGATCGCCGCGGATCGGGCCGCGCCGCGAACTCAAACGCGCAGTCGAGTCCTACTGGGCCGGACGAATCGACCGCGCCGCACTGGACGACGTGGCCCGGACGCTGCGCGCCCAGACGTGGGCGCAGCTGCAGGACGCCGGGTTGGACTCGGTTCCGGTGGGTACGTTCTCCTACTACGACCAGGTCCTGGACACCGCCGCGATGCTCGGTGCCCTGCCCGCTCGGGTACAGGGGATCTCGGACCCGCTCGACCGCTACTTCGCCGCGGCCCGCGGCACCGCGGACGTCGCGCCGCTCGAGATGACCAAGTGGTTCGACACCAACTACCACTATCTGGTCCCCGAAATCGGGCCCGGGACGACCTTCGCGCTGGACCCGGGCAAGGTGCTCGGCGAGCTGGAAGAGGCCCTGGCGCAGGGTGTCCCGGCGCGGCCCGTCGTCATCGGACCCGTCACCTTCCTGCTGCTGTCGAAGGGTGTCGACGGTGCCGACGAGCTGCTCGGCCGGATCGACGAGCTGGTTCCGCTGTACCAGGACCTGCTGGGGCAGCTGTCCCGGGCGGGCGCGACCTGGGTGCAGATCGACGAACCTGCCCTCGTCACCGACCGCACCGATGCCGAGATCGAGACGGCCCGCCGGGTCTACGAGCAGCTGTCCGCGTCCGCGGAGCGACCGGCGATCCTCGTCGCCTCCTACTTCGGGGACCTCGGTCCGGCGCTACCCGCGCTGGCGAGCACCGCCGTCGAGGCGATCGCCGTCGACCTCGTCGCGGGCAACCCCGACGCCGGCGCGTGGTCGGTGCCCGCGCTGGCGGACAAGCTGGTGGTCGCCGGCATCGTCGACGGGCGCAACGTCTGGCGCACCGACCTCGACCGCGCCCTGGCCTCCCTCGGTGCACTCCTCGGGTCGGCCGGCGCGCTTGCGGTGTCGACCTCGTGCTCGCTGCTGCACGTGCCATACGGACTCGACGCGGAATCGAACCTCGACGAGGCCCTGCGCTCGTGGCTGGCGTTCGGAACGGAGAAGATCTCGGAGGTCGCGACCCTCGCGACCTCCCTGGCCCAGGGCCGCGACGCGGTGGCCGCGGCGTTCGAGGCGTCCGAGGCCGCTGTCGCATCGCGGACGAGCGACCCGCGTCTGCGCAACGACGAGATCCGGCGCCGGCTCGACGAGATCGCCGGCGAGGCCGGTCGTGCATCTGCCCCTCAACGTCGGGAACTGCAGTCGCAGCGGCTGGGTCTGCCGCTGCTGCCGACCACCACGATCGGCTCGTACCCGCAGACCTCGCGTATCCGGGTCGCTCGTGCGGAGCTGCGCTCGGGCACGATCGACCAGGCCGAGTACGTTGCGCGGATGCGCGCCGAGATCGCGGACGTCATTGCGCTGCAGGAGAAGCTGGGCCTGGACGTGCTGGTGCACGGCGAGTCGGAGCGCAACGACATGGTGCAGTACTTCGCCGAGCAGCTCGACGGTTTCGCGGCCACCGAGTTCGGGTGGGTGCAGTCCTACGGCTCCCGATGCGTGCGTCCGCCGATCCTCTTCGGTGACATCTCCCGCCCGCGTCCGATGACCGTCGACTGGACCGGATACGCGCAGTCGCTCACCGACAAACGGGTCAAGGGCATGCTCACCGGTCCGGTCACGATCCTCGCGTGGTCGTTCGTTCGGGACGACCAGCCGCTGGCGGACAGTGCGCGTCAGATCGCGCTCGCCATCCGCGACGAGGCGGTCGATCTCGAAGCGGCCGGGGCGGTGATCGTACAGATCGACGAGCCCGCGCTGCGGGAGCTCCTGCCTCTGCGGATCGCCGACCAGCGTGCGTACCTGGACTGGTCGGTGGGGGCATTCCGGCTGGCGAGCTCGGGAGTGGCCGATCACACCCAGATACACACCCATCTGTGCTACTCGGAGTTCGGTGAGGTCATCGACGCGATCGCGGGCCTGGATGCGGACGTCACCTCGATCGAGGCGGCCCGCTCGCACATGGAGGTGCTCGGCGACCTCAACGCGGTCGGGTTCGACCTGGGCGTCGGTCCCGGTGTCTACGACATCCACTCGCCGCGGGTCCCGTCCGCCGACGAGATCGCGGAATCCCTGCGCGAGGCGCTGAAATCCGTTCCGGCCGAGCGTCTGTGGGTCAATCCGGACTGCGGCCTCAAGACCCGCGGGCCCGTGGAGGTGGAGGCGTCGCTGCGCAACATGGTCGAGGCGACCGTCGCCGTCCGCAGCGAACTCTAGGCGCCTGCGGCACCTGTGCGCGAGTTTGGCAGCGGGAGTTACCGCACTCGCGCACAGGTGCCGAGCGCCTACGGGTAGGGCAGCCGGCTGCTGAGGTTCACGTCCACCCGGGTCGACCGGCCGATCTGCGGGAACGCACGCTGCGCGCAGTCCGTTCGCTCGCAGATCTTGCAGCCGGCGCCGATCGGCACCGGGGACATTCGGTCGTCCAGTCGCAGGCCGCGCGAGTAGACGAGCCGCGCGGCATGGGTGATGTCGCAGCCCAGACCGACGGCGAAGCTGCGCTGCGGCGTTCCGTACGGCCCGGCACCGTCGTCCGTCGTGCGCGCGATCCACAGGTATGTGCGGCCGTCGGGCATCTGCGCCACCTGGGTGACGATGCGCCCCGGTGTGCCGAATGCGTCGTGCACCACCCACAGGGGGCAGCTCCCGCCGACGCGTGAGAAATGGAAGGCCGTGGCGGACTGTCGTTTCGAGATGTTTCCGGCTCGGTCGGTCCGGACGAAGAAGAACGGCACTCCGCGCCTGGTCGGGCGCTGCATCGTCGACAGCCGGTGGCAGACCGTCTCGAACCCGACCTCGAATTGCAATGCGAGCATCTCGATGTCGTAGTTCAGTTGCTCGGCCGCGTCGAGAAGCAGGTTGTACGGCAGCAGGAGTGCACCTGCGAAGTAGTTCGCCAGACCGATCCGCGCCAGTTCCCGGGCGTTGTCGCTCAACCCGACCGCCGATGCGACCTGCCGATCGATCTCCGTTGCCTGGGTGAGGAATGCCAGTTGCGTGGCGATCTGAAAGGCCCGCTGGCCCGCAGTGAGGTGGCGGGACAGCGTCAGGATCCGATTGGTCGCGTCGTACAACCGTTTCGGGCCCGGGCGGTCCGGGGGATCGGTGCGCAGCCGCACGACGATGTCGTGTTCCGATTCGAGGAGAGCGGTCAACTGGGTGTCCAGTGAGCCCAGGCGGAGGCCGCTTCCGGCGAACAGGCGCTCGGCGGCGTCGTCGAGTTCGGCGATGTGGTTGTGCCTGTCGTAGAAGAAGTCTCGCACCTCCTCGAACGGCATGGGGAGCGATTGTCCTGCGCCCGACTCGGACGGGGTGGCCAGGTGCGCGCTGTACTGTTCCAGTTGCTCGGTCGCCGCCAGGAGACGACGGTGCACGTTCACCAGCGCCGTGCCGATCTCCGGCATGCGCGCGACGAACTCTTCGACGAGGGTCGGCGTCGGTGGCGTCGTCCCCATCGCCGCGAGGACCTCTTGGAGATCCGCTGCGAGGCGGGCGTCTTCCTCCGCCGCGAAGAACTGGGCGTCCAGGTTGAACGTGGCGTTGAGCTTGAGAAGCACCGCCACCGTCAACGGGCGCTGGTCGTTCTCGATCTGATTCACGTAGCTCGCCGACAGGTCCAGGATCCGGGCGAGTTCGAGTTGGGTGAGGCCGCGTTCCTCCCGCAGTCGGCGCAGGCGCGGGCCGCCGTAGATCTTCTGCATCCTCGTCGCCCCTCGGCCGGTGCCACCTGGTTGTCGATCGTCCACCCAACCACGATCCGGGTGATTCGCACCATTCGCAAACTGAGCGGACACACACCACTCAAATACGCATATTCAGTGTCTTCACCTCGCTGGATCATCTGCATACGCTGCAACTATCGCCGCGTCGCCCGTCGTTATCGAGCGGCACAGATTCATCGGAGGACACACGTTGAAGACCCATTCCGTTCGCACACGCCGATCCGCCGAGGACTTCCCTCGGGACGAGCACCTGGCGTGGAAGGTCGCCGAGGTCGCGACCGACCCGGTGGAGGTCCCGGCCGACACCGCCGAGATGGTGATCAACAGGATCATCGACAACGCGGCCGTCGCGGCGGCATCCCTGACCCGGCGTCCGGTGTCCAATGCCCGGGCCCAGGCGCAGTCGCATCCGTACAGCCGGTCGCCATCGAACGGACGCGGATCGACTGTGTTCGGGATCGGTGGAACGTTCTCGCCGGAGTGGGCGGCATGGGCGAACGGGGTCGCGGTGCGCGAACTCGACTTCCACGACACGTTCCTGGCCGCGGAATACTCGCACCCCGGTGACAACATTCCGCCGATCCTCGCGGTTGCGCAGCACGCCGGCCGCAGCGGCGCCGACCTGATCCGTGGCCTGGCAACGGGATACGAGATCCAGGTGGATCTGGTCCGGGCGATTTGCCTGCACGAGCACAAGATCGACCACGTCGCCCACCTCGGGCCGTCCGCTGCGGCCGGCATCGGCACGCTGCTCGGGCTCGACACCGAGACCGTCTACCAGGCAGTCGGGCAGGCGCTGCACACCACGACCGCGACCCGCCAGTCCCGGAAGGGCGAGATCTCCAGCTGGAAGGCGTACGCGCCCGCCTTCGCAGGCAAGATGGCGGTCGAGGCCGTCGACCGCGCAATGCGCGGCGAAGGCGCCCCGTCGCCGATCTGGGAGGGCGAGGACGGTGTCATCGCGTGGCTGCTCGGCGGACCGACGGCCGAATACGCTGTGCCGCTGCCCGGTCCGGGCGAGGCCAAGCGCGGCATCCTCGACACCTACACCAAGGAGCACTCGGCCGAGTACCAGAGCCAGGCCCCGATTGACCTGGCGTTCCGCCTGCGCGAGCGGGTCGGCGACCTGGACCAGATCGCGTCGATCGTGCTGCACACCAGCCATCACACCCACTATGTGATCGGCACCGGATCGAACGATCCGCAGAAGTTCGATCCCAAGGCTTCTCGCGAGACCCTCGACCACTCGATCATGTACATCTTCGCCGTCGCACTGCAGGATGGCATCTGGCACCACGAGCGGTCCTACGCTCCGGAGCGGGCACAGCGCCCCGACACCATCGAGCTGTGGAAGAAGATCTCCACCGCCGAGGACCCGGAGTGGACCCGCCGCTACCACTCGACCGACCCCGACGAGAAGGCGTTCGGCGCCCGCGCCGAGGTCACCCTCAAGAGCGGCGAGGTGATCGTCGACGAGCTCGCCGTCGCCGACGCGCACCCGCTCGGCGCTCGCCCGTTCGCCCGCGACCAGTACATCGCGAAGTTCCGCACCCTCGCCGAGGGTGTCATCGCCCCGGCCGAGCAGGACCGCTTCCTCGACGCCGCGCAGCGCACCGCGGAGCTTGGGGCGGGGGAGCTGGACCAGCTGACGTTCACCGTCGCCGACGAGGTGCTCGCCCGCGCCCCGAAGTCGCCGAAGGGGCTGTTCTGAGATGACCGGACTCATCGCCGCCGCGACGTCCGCGGCCGACAAACGTGTCGCACTATGGGCGAGCTTGACCTCGACCGGGATCACGCGCCTCCCCGGCGCGATCAACCCGTTGACCGCCAAGCTGATCCAGGAGATCGGCTTCGAGGGCGTGTATGTCTCGGGTGGCGCCTTCTCCGCCGGACTCGGCCTGCCCGACATCGGACTCACCACCCTCACCGAGGTCACGGCACACAGCGCTCAGATCGCCGGGGTCACTGACCTTCCCGTCCTGGTCGACGCGGACACCGGATTCGGTGAGCCGATGTCCGCGGCCCGCACCGTCCTCGCGTTCGAGGACGCGGGAATCGCGGGTCTGCACCTCGAGGATCAGGTCAACCCCAAGCGGTGCGGGCATCTCGACGGAAAGGCGATCGTGCCGACCGACGAGATGGTCCGCCGTCTGCGGGCCGCGGGCACCGCCCGCCGTGACCCGAATTTCGTGATCTGCGCCCGGACCGATGCGGCCGGAATAGACGGCATCGACGCCGCGATCGAGCGAGCGAAGGCGTATGCGGATGCGGGTGCGGACCTGATCTTCACCGAGGCACTGCACACCGAGGAGGACTTCGCGAAGTTCCGCGCGGCGGTGGACATCCCGTTGCTGGCGAACATGACAGAGTTCGGCAAGTCGCAGCTGATCCAGGCGCAGACGCTCGAGGACATCGGCTACAACGCCGTGATCTACCCGGTCACCACGTTGCGGCTGGCGATGGGGGCGATCGAGAACGGTCTGCGTGAGATCCACGCGAAGGGAACGCAGGAGGGACTGCTGGATCGGATGCAGACCCGCTCCCGCCTGTACGAGGTGCTCGAGTACGAGCGCTACAACGAGTTCGACTCCGGAGTCTTCAACTTCACCCTCTCGAGGAGCCAGTGATGACCGAAACCGCTGTCCCCACCATCTACAAGGGCCTGGCCGGCGTCGTCGTCGACACCACCGCGATCTCCAAAGTGGTGCCCGAGACGAACTCGCTGACCTACCGCGGCTACGCGGTGCAGGATCTCGCGGCGCACTGCAGCTTCGAGCAGGTGGCGTATCTGCTGTGGAACGGGGAACTTCCCACCGACGCGCAGCTCGAATTGTTCACCCAGCGTGAGCGTGCCAACCGCCGCGCGGACCGGTCCCTGCTCGCCCTTGTGGCGAAGATGCCCGACAACTGTCATCCGATGGACGTGGTTCGCACCGCGATCAGCTACCTCGGTGCCGAGGACCCGGAGGAGTGGGACAACGATCCGAAGGCCAATCGCGAAAAGGCGCTTCGCATGATGGCTGTGCTGCCCACCATCGTCGCGGCCGACCATCGCCGGCGCCACGGTCTCGACCCGGTCGCACCGCACAGCCATCTCGGATTCGCCGAGAACTTCCTCAACATGTGCTTCGGGAGGGTTCCGGACCAGGAGATCGTGAGGGCGTTCGAGGTCTCGCTGATCCTGTACGCGGAGCACAGCTTCAACGCCTCCACCTTCGCGGCGCGGGTCGTCACCTCGACCCTTTCGGACATCTACAGTGCCGTCACCGCCGCCATCGGCACCCTCAAGGGGCCACTGCACGGCGGTGCGAACGAGGCCGTCATGCACGACATGCTCGATATCGGCGAACCCGAGCTGGCCGAGGAGTGGATGCGGGGCAAGCTGGCCCGCAAGGAAAAGGTGATGGGCTTCGGTCACCGGGTCTACAAGAACGGTGATTCCCGGGTGCCGACGATGAAGAAGGCCTTCCTCGACGTCGCTGCTCACACCGGTGGCGAGAAGTGGGTGCAGATCTACGAGATCCTCGAGCGGACCATGAACGAGGCCACGGGAATCAAGCCGAACCTCGATCTCCCGACCGGCCCTGCTTACTACCTGATGGGCTTCGACATCGAGGTGTTCACGCCCATCTTCGTGATGAGCCGCATCACCGGATGGACGGCGCACATCATCGAACAGGGTGAATCCAACGCCCTGATCCGACCGCTGAGCGAATACACCGGCGTGCCCCAGCGCTCGGTGGTTGCCTGACCGCCGAGCGCCGTTGGTTGGCCACGAGATCTACTGATACGAGAGTCAAGTGTTACGCCGACGTCGTCGGCGCAATGCCGGCTCGGGCGGCGGCGTACGTCGATTGTCACCTCTGGACTCGGTCCGCACTAACTCTGCGAGACCGCCGCCGCCTGATCGCCCTGGCAGTGTCTCGGTCTGCTCCGAGCATGGCGGTCGCGCGGTTGACGTTGCACGTCCTCCGACGCACGGAGGTCTGTGCCGCCTGGCACTCCCAGGCCGGACGAACAACGGATGAGCTCGCGGACGTACTCCGGGACACTTCGATCCGCGAACACCACCTGGAAGCCGCGCTCGGTGCGAACTGGAGAAGCATCGTGACTGGTGTCGCCGCGAAGGACTTGGCCGACAGTTGGCGGAACCAAGACCCACGCCCCCACGATGAGAACATCGCGGCGAGTACCGGAGTCCTATCGACACCCTCGCTTGCTAGAGTCGAGCGGCCTGGCGAGGGAATCCGGTGTGAATCCGGGACTGACGCGCAGCGGTGAGGGAGAAATCCCGAGTCCGAATGCTCGCCGGCGCGGCATCCGACGATGCCGGATTGTCTCGGCGGGCCCCGCGAAAGGGCCCTCAACGAAAAGGAAGCCCCAATGGTGCTCCATCTTGCTCGCCGCCTTGCGGTCACAGCATGTTCCGCAGCCCTCCTCGCGGGCTGCAGCAGCCCATCCGATGGTGAAACCGACTCCGTCCGGCCGATCGACGCCGTGGGCGCAACCGCGTACCCGTTGACGATCGACAACTGCGGGGAGCAGGTCGTGTTCGAGGCGCCCCCGAAGCGAGCGGTGTCGCTGTATCAGAGTTCGACGGAAATCCTTCTCTCCCTTGGTCTCGCGGATCGGATGGTCGGCACGTCGACCTGGTTCGACCCGGTTCTGCCCGGTCTCGAGGCCGACAACCAGCGGGTGCCCCGGCTGGCCGACAACGATCCGTCGCTCGAGACGGTGCTGGCCACCGAGCCAGATCTGGTGACCTCGGCCAGCGCGCACACTTTCACATCGGCGGTCGTCGCCGATCGTGCCCGTTTCGCCCAGCTCGGAGTGCCGACCTACCAGTCGCCGTCCGTGTGTGTCGATTCCACGGTCAGTGGCGAGACCGTCACCAGAGACGCGCCGCTGGCGATCGACACGCTCTACCGGGAGATCCGCGAGCTGGCCGCCATCTTCGACGTCCGCGATCGCGGAGCGGCGCTGGTGGCGCAACTCGAGGAGCGTATGGCTGCCGCGCGCGCGGTCGCCGGTGAAGCGACACGGGACGGCACGGGGCCGACCGTCGCGTTCTGGTTCTCGGGTCTCGAGGCGCCCTACATGGCCGGATGCTGCTCCTCACCGGGACTTCTCGCTGAAGAGACCGGAGCGGTCAACGTGTTCGCCGATGCTCGCGACGACTGGCCCGAGGTGAATTGGGAGACCCTCGCCGACCGGGACCCGGATGTTCTGGTGCTCGGCGACCTCAGCCGCAAGCGGGTCGACGGCGACTCATTGGATACGAAGATCACCTTCCTGGAATCGAATCCTGTGACGAAGGAGCTGTCTGCCGTGCGCGAACGACGCTACGTCGTGCTCACCGGCTCCGAACTGGACCCCGGAATCCGCGAGGTCGACGCGGTGGAGAAACTTGCTGCGGGGTTGCGTTCGACACGGCAGTGACCGACCCGGACTCCCGTCACGGTGCGGCCGGGACGGGAGTCCGGGTGGCGCGCCGGTAGCTGACCGACGGAACCCCGTCGTCGAGGGCGACGGTGGCCCGGACCCGGTACACGTGCTCGACGAGTTCCTCGGTGACCACCTCGGCGGGTGTGCCCGCAGCGACGACGGACCCGTGGGCCAGCACCACCACCCGGTCGCAGAACATCGCGGCCAGGTTCAGGTCGTGCAGCGCAATGTAACTGGTCATCGGGAGCTCCGAGACCAGCGCGAGGATGTCGAGCTGGTGCGCGATGTCGAGGTGATTCGTCGGCTCGTCGAGCAGGATCTCGTCCGGTTCCTGCGCGAGCGCGCGGGCGATCTGCACGCGCTGGCGTTCGCCGCCGGAGAGGGTGTGCCACCGTCGATGCGCGTGCTCGGTCATACCGGTGTGGGCCAACGCCCACTCGATCGCGGTCGAGTCCGCGGCCTCGTCGCCGCCGAACGCGCCACGGTGCGGGATCCGGCCGAGACGAACGACATCGGCGACGGTGATGTCGACCTCGGTGTCGGCGTGCTGCTCGACGGTGGCGACCCGGCGGGCGATCTGGCGCCGCCGCATCGACCGGATGTCGCTGCCGTCCAGAAGGACCCGGCCGGAGTCGGGTCGGTGGACGCCGGCGAGAACGCCGAGGAGCGAGGACTTCCCGGACCCGTTCGGCCCGAGCAGCCCGATGGTCTCGCCCGGGACGGGTTCGACGGTCACCCCGTCGAGGACCAGATTTCCGCCCCGACTCCACCCGATGTGCTTGGCGTGCAGGGGCATCAGCGGCACCGTCCTTCGCGTGTCATGAGGTTTTTCGCATCCGGAACAGGATGACCGCGAACGCGGGGACACCGATCAGCGCGGTGACGACACCGACCGGGATCTCCTGCGGTGCGAACAGGGTGCGGGCGACCGCGTCCACCCACACCATGAAGATCGCGCCGATCAGCGCGGTCGCCGGGAGCAGGCGGCTGTGGCGCGGGCCGACGAGGAACCGCGCGGCGTGCGGCAGCACCAGACCGACGAAACCGATCGCACCGGCCGCACTGACGAGCGCCGCGGTGATCAGCGCGGTGACCGTGAGCAGGAGGAACCGGATCTTGCGCACCGACACGCCCAGCGACATCGCCGCGGAGTTGCCGAAGGTCAGCGCATCCAGTGACGAGGCCACCGCCAGGCAGATCACGATGCCGAGCACCGTCACACCGCCACACAGCAGCACATCGGTCCAGTCCGCCCCACTGAGCGAACCCAACAGCCAGAACAGCACCCCGCGCGTCTGCTCGGCGTCCGCCGAGGACATCACGATGAACGAGGTCAGCGCGGAGAAGAGCTGGGTACCGGCGACACCGGCGAGGATCACTCGCGCCGTGCCACCACCGGCCCCCGCGGCGAGCGCGATCACCGCGGCGAACGCCACCACAGCGCCCGCGAAGGCACCCATCGACAGCGAGATGGCGCCGCCACCGATGCCGAGCACTGCCACCAGCACCGCACCCGTGGACGCGCCGGAGGAGATGCCGAGGACGAACGGATCGGCGAGTGGATTGCGCAGGAGCGACTGCATGATCGCGCCGCACAGGGCCAGCCCGGCCCCGCACACCGCTGCCAGAAGTGTCCGCGGGAGTCGCAGATCCCAGACGATGCCGTCCTGCAGTCGGCTCAGGCCCGACGAGCCGACACCTAGATGCTCGAGCACCACCGCGTACACGTCCCGCACCGACAGGTTCGCCGGTCCGATCGTGATCGTGACCGCGATCGAGGCGACGAGCAGGATCAGGCCGCCGCCGAGCACCGCGGTGAGGAACGGTCGCGACTCGGTGCGAGGTGACCCTGCCGACGAACCGGGTACGTCGGCACGCCGGGTGCCGCCGGCCGGGGTGGTCGCCGCGGGTTTCACAGCCGGGGCGTTCACTGCTGGGGCGCTGCCAGGTTCCACCGCTGCAGTGCGGCCGCGACCTTCTCCACACCGTCGACGGTGCGGATGGTCGGGTTCAGGTCGGCGCCGTTGACGATGACGTACCGCCTGTCCCGCACCGCGGGCATCTGCGAGGTCACCGGGTTCGATTCGAGGAAGGCGATCTTGCTGTCCAGCGCGTCGCCGTCGATGCTGCGCCGGCTCAGGTCGGCGAGGACCAGCGCGGTTGGGTTGCGGTCCGCGACCGTTTCCCAGTTGACCTGCGGCCATTCGTCGGTGGTGTCGCCGAAGACATTGGTCGCGCCGACCGAGTTCGCGATGATCCCGGAGGACCCGCAGCAGCCCGCCATGTACGGGGTCTTGGTGTCGGCGAACCAGAACGCCAGAGACACGCCCGAAGCGTCGACCGACTCGGCGGCCCGCGTGTACCGCTGCTGCAGCTCGGTGACGAACGCCTCGCCGCGCTCACGGACGTCGAAGATCGCTGCGAGTTCCCGGATCTCCCGATAGACGCTGTCGAGCGTCAGCGGTTCGGTGCGGGCGCCATCGGCGTTCGATGCCGAGTTCGCGGTGCCGCTGCAGCCGTTGTCGGTGGGGGACAGGTAGGTCGGCACGCCGAGCGATTCGTACTGGTCGCGGCCCGCACTGCCGCCGTCGCCGATCGACGACGCGAAGGACGCGGTGACGAAGTCCGGGTCGGCGTCCAGGACGACCTCGAGGGACGGCTTCTTGTCGGCGAGCCGCGGCACGGTGGCATTGGCCTCGGCGAGGTTCTCCCGGACCGGGTCGGTCCAGGTGGCGGTGCCGACCATCCGGTCCGCCAGACCGAGGGAGAGCAGGATCTCGGTCGACGCCTGGTTCAGCGAGACCACCCGCTCCGGTGGCGCGTCGACGGTGACGGTGCGGCCGCAGTTCGGGGTCGTCATCGGGGGGACACCGGTGGTGGCGTTCTCGGAGGCAGCCGAGTGGGGAGTGGGGGAGCCGGAACCGGAGCATCCGGTGAGTGCGAGAACCGCGGCGGCGGAGACGGCGGCGGATGCGGAACGAAGGCGCATGGGAGCGGAACTTCCTGGTGCGGGGCCCGGTCGCGGGGCCTGAGTCAACCTGACCCGATCCGGAGAGCATTCGGACTTCGGCCACTCGTGCCGTCACCGTTGCGCGTCAGTCCCGGATTCTCACCGGGTTCCCTCGCCGATCGGGGCCGCGGGGCGGCCGAGGCCACCGTATACCGCGGGTCGCTGCCCGATTTGTCCGGGCAGCCGCTCCGTCATTCCTGCGTGATCCTCACCGGCTGGGTGAGGATCACGCACAGGCACCGAGCGCGGCGGAGCCGCCGCTCTGCACAGGCGCGAAGCGCAGCGGAGCCGCCGCTCTGCACAGGTGCGAAGCGCAGGTGCGTCAGCGACCCAGGCGACCGCGGCCGAGGCGCAGCAGCAGCATCGCGAGGGTGTGGCCCTCCTGGCCGAGCTCGCTGAACCGCTCGAGCACCTTCATCTCGCGGCTGTGCACGAGACGGGGGCCGCCGGATGCCATCCGGGTGCGGCCGATGATCCGGGAGACCTCGCTGCGACGCTTGATCGCCGCGAGGATCTCGGCATCGAGCCGGTCGATCTCCTTGCGGAGTTCGTCGATCTCGGCCTCGGTGGTCGGCAGGCCGGTGGTGTCGTCGGTGTCGGTGTTCTTCGTCGCGTCGTCGTTCGATGGGATGGGGGCGCCCATTTGTACTCCTCGTGTCACTCACTGGATCGTCGTCGGTCCCGCGGGTCGTTACCCGATCCAGGCCGTCTCACGAAAAAGCCCCGGATCCGTAGTCGGACCGCGGGGCTCGTGGGGTTGATCAGGCCACGGGCACCGGAGTCCGGTACCCGTAGAAAAATCGCCAGGGGTGGCGATCATCGGCGCTGAGCATGACCCCATTTTGCCATGCGTGACGAGGTGCACCCACGTGTGGGTGCCGCGCGGCGCCGATTGTCGGTGCGCGGCGGTAGCGTGGACGGGCGATGAACACATTCTCCGCTGCAGCCCAGGCCGGCCCCCGCACCTCGACCGCTGATCTCCTCGCGGGACTGAATCCGCCGCAGCGGGACGCGGTCGTGCACACCGGATCGCCGCTGCTGATCGTGGCTGGGGCCGGGTCGGGCAAGACCGCGGTCCTGACCCGCCGCATCGCGTACCTGCTCGCCGAACGCGATGTCACCCCGGGACAGATCCTGGCCATCACGTTCACCAACAAGGCCGCCGCGGAGATGCGCGAACGGGTGGCCCAGCTCGTCGGGCCCCGCGCGAACAGCATGTGGGTGGCGACGTTCCACTCCACCTGCGTGCGGATCCTGCGGATGCAGGCCGCGCTGCTGCCTGGACTCAACTCGAACTTCACCATCTACGACGCCGACGACTCGCGCCGGCTGCTGACGATGATCTCGAAGGACCTCGAGATCGACCAGAAGAAGTACTCGGCGCGGCTGCTGGCCACCCACATCTCGAACCTGAAGAACGAGCTGATCGGGCCGGAGCAGGCCACCGCCGACGCAGACCGCGACACCAACGAGGTGGTCCGGCTGGTCGCGCGGGTGTACGGGCACTATCAGGCTCGGCTCCGTGCGGCGAACGCGCTCGACTTCGACGACCTGATCGGCGAGACGGTCGCGCTCTTGCAGAACCATCCGCAGGTCGCCGAGTACTACCGGCGCCGCTTCCGGCACGTCCTGGTCGACGAGTACCAGGACACCAACCACGCCCAGTACGTGCTGGTGCGCACGCTGGTCGGGGAGGACGGCACGGCGGCGGTGCCGCCTTCTGGCCCTGCGCCGGTACCTGCGTCCGAGTTGTGCGTGGTCGGCGACGCCGACCAGTCCATCTACGCGTTCCGCGGCGCCACCATCCGCAACATCGAGGAGTTCGAACGGGACTATCCACAGGCCCGCACGATCCTGCTCGAACAGAACTACCGCTCCACGCAGAACATCCTGACCGCCGCCAATGCGGTGATCGCCCGCAACACCGGCAGGCGGGACAAGAAGTTGTGGACCGACTCCGGCGAGGGTGAGCTGATCACCGGCTACGTCGCCGACAACGAACACGACGAGGCGTCGTTCGTGGCGTCGGAGATCGACCGGCTCGTCGACGGCGGCGACACGAGGTTCGGTGACGTCGCGGTGTTCTACCGCACCAACAACTCCTCCCGCGCGCTGGAGGAGGTGTTCATCCGCCTCGGCCTGCCCTACAAGGTGGTCGGCGGCGTCCGGTTCTACGAGCGCAAGGAGGTGCGCGACGTCGTCGCGTACCTGCGGGTGCTGGAGAACCCCGACGACACCGTCAGCCTGCGCCGCATCCTCAACACCCCGCGTCGCGGGATCGGCGACCGCGCCGAGGCATGCGTCGCGGTGCACTCGGAGCAGCGCGGCATCGGGTTCGCCGCCGCACTGCGCGACGCCGCGGCGGGTACCGTCCCGCTGCTGAACACCCGATCCCAGAAGGCGATCGCCGCGTTCATCGACATGATGGACGAGATCCGCGAGTCGATGCAGCCCGACGACACCGGCCTGATCGACATCGGCGAGATCGTCGAGTCCGTCCTCGACAAGACCCGCTACCGCGCCGAACTGGAGGCCAGCAGCGACCCGCAGGATGGCGCCCGGCTGGACAACCTCAACGAACTCGTCAGCGTCGCACGTGAATTCAGCTCCGATGCGCGCAACGCCGCCGGGCTCGACACCGAGATCGACGAGGCTCTCGAGGGCGCGCTGGCCGCGGCAGGCGAGGACGACCCGGCGCTCACCGACGGCGAACCCGATCCGGGGTCGCTGGCTGCGTTCCTCGAACGGGTGTCCCTGGTGGCGGACTCGGATCAGTTGCCGGACAACGGTGACGGCGTGGTGACGCTGATGACGCTGCACACCGCGAAGGGCCTCGAGTTCCCGGTCGTGTTCGTCACCGGCTGGGAGGACGGTCAGTTCCCGCACATGCGCGCCCTCGGGGACCCCGCGGAACTGTCCGAGGAGCGGCGCCTCGCCTATGTCGGTATCACCCGCGCCCGGCAACGGCTGTACGTGACCCGCGCCGTGATGCGGTCGGCGTGGGGTCAGCCCATCACCAACCCGGAATCGAGGTTCCTGCAGGAGATTCCGCAGGATCTCATCGACTGGCGGCGGGAGGATCCCGGGCCGGGGCTCGGCGGCGCGATCGGTGGCGGCCGGTTCCGTGGCGGCCAGGGGTACGGCGGCGGCTACGGCAGTGGTGGCTTTGGTGGCGGCGGCTACGGTGGCGGCTTCGGCGGACGGGAGAAGGCCGAGCCGACACCCAGCTTCGGTGCCGCCCGGCCCCGTAACAACCACCTCGTGCTCGCGGTCGGGGATCGGGTCAGCCACGACAAGTACGGGCTCGGCACCGTCATCGAGACCAAGGGAGCGGGCACCACCGCCACGGTCACCGTCGACTTCGGCTCCTCCGGCAAGGTCCGGCTGATGCTCATCGGCGGCGTGCCGATGGTCAAGCTCTGATCCCTCCACCGTTCGTCGTTACCCTCGCGCTTCAGCCGGGGGGTGAGGAGCCGAGGGGAGGCGCGCCCGGGGTGACGATCCCGTGGTCGAAGGCGTACACGATCGCCGCCGCTCGGTCACGGAGGCCGAGCTTGACGAATATGTGGCCGACGTGGCTCTTCACCGTGACCTCCGAAATGCCGAGGGCCCGGGCGATCTCGGTGTTGGACCGGCCGCGTCCGATCAGCGCCAGCACCTCGGTCTCGCGCGCCGTCAGGTCCGAGGCGCCGCGTCCGTCCGTGACGGGAGCCGCCGAACGGTAGGTGTGCAGCACCCGTCCGGTCACCGACGGATCGAGGCACGACCCACCGGCCGCGACCGTGCGCACCCCGCGGATCAGCTCCTCGGCGGGGGAGTCCTTGAGGATGAACCCGGCCGCCCCGGCCCGCAGCGCACCCGACAGCAGTTCGTCGTCGTCGAAGGTGGTCAGCACCAGCACCGGTGGATGCTCGTTCCGGGCCCGGAGCTCGCGGGTCGCGGTGATGCCGTCGACGTTCTTCATCCGCAGGTCCATCAGCACCACGTCCGGGGCGTGCTCGCGCACCGCCGCCGGGACCTGCGACCCGTCCGAACACTCGCCGGCGATCACGAAACCGTCCTTGCGGCGCAGGATCCGACGGAGCCCCGACCGGACCAGCTCCTGATCGTCGACCAGCAGCACCCGCACCTCCGGAGCTGTCACGACAGCCCTGGAATCCGGCGCAGGATCCCGGTCGGGCAGGGGCCGCCGGGCAGCGGCATCCGCGCATGCACCCGCCAGCCGTCCTCGTCCGGTCCGGCGCGCAGGTCCCCGCCGAGCAACGTGACCCGCTCACGCATGCCGCGCAGCCCGCTGCCCGTCGACCTCGGCGCAGCCGGCACCCGAAGCCGATTGCGAACGTCGACGGTCACCGCGTCGGTCCCGATCGCGACCCGAACGTCGGCGTCGGTGCCGGGGGCGTGTTTGACCACGTTGGCGAGGGATTCCTGGGAGACGCGATAGATTCCGAGCCCGGTCGCGGCGGTGACCGCGGACGGATCTCCGTGCAACTCGAACCGGACCGGAAGTCCAGCGCGCCGGAAGTCGTCGACCAGATCGGGGACGTCGCCGATACCCGGTTCCGGATGCGCGCCGGACGGCCCCGTACCGAGCAGGCCCACCGTGCGGCGGATGTCGGCCATGGCCTGCCTGCCGAGCCGCTCCGCATCGGTCAGCGCGTCGACCGCTTCGTCCACGTCGCGGTCCTGTTCGAGTGCGCGGCGCGCCGCGGTCAGGTGCAGCAGGGTCACGCTGAGCGAGTGCGCGATCACGTCGTGCACTTCGCGTGCGATGCGATGCCGCTCCGCCGCGGCCGACTGTTCGGCCTGGATGGCGCGCGCCTCACGTTCCTGCTGCAGCAACCGGAGCTGGATCTGCATGAGCCGCCCGATGATCCAGCCCAGTCCGATGGTCAGGACGTACCAGGTCGCGGTCCCGTCGAGTCGGCCGCCGGCCGCGAAGGCGATCGGGACCGCCGCGGCCGCGGCCGCGGCAACCAGGCTCACCGCCGGTCTCGACGTGGCCGCCACCTCGCCGGCCGTCATCGCCAGCAGTAGCGGCGCGAAGTCGAACTGTGTGGCAGGAGGGTCGAGCATCAGCAGCGTCGTCGCGGTGATGACGAGGGCGGCGAGTGCCGGCCGTGGCATCAGCATCCCGGGTCTGACCATGTCGCCGATCATCGGGGTGATCGTGACGATCGCCCCGACCAGGAGCGGCCAGCCCGGAGGCACGAGGGCATCGCGCTGCGCGACCGCGATCACCGCGATCACCGCCGTGGCGGCGTGTTCGAACAGCGGGACGGCCATCGGGTAGTCGTACCCGCTCTCCGCCAGCCGTTGACGGAAGAACTCCGTGACCTGCACAGGGGCAGCGTAAACGCCGGTCGGGGGCCCGCGCATCCGTTCGGGGGTGGAGTCGGCCTCCGCCCTGGGTAGGAGAGCAAGTCCCGACTCCGGCACGGCGACGAGACCTGCGCCGAGTTCGTAGCGTGGGTGAAACGACGTTCCATGGAGGTGGCGAGATGTCCTGGACCGAATTCCGAGAACGACGACGAGTGCTCGAGGATGTGCTGGACCGAGCCGCGACGGATCCGGGCGTGGTGCATCGGCTCGGCGAGATACCCGGCGCCCGAGCGTATTTCAGGTCGCCCGACGAGATCCTGCTCGCCTTGCAGCATCGGTGGAGCGGTCACCTCGCGGCACTGCTCGACCAGGCGGTTGAGGACGGCACGGCACCCCGGGACGCCTGGCTGCGTCTGGCGGACGAGCAACCCGCGCTGCGCGCGGTGCTCGACGCCGGGGCCGCGGTGTCCGCGGCACTGCGCCGGGAACAACGAGGGGAACAGCGGATGGCGGACGCCTACCTGACCGGCCGCACCACGGCGGCGGTGTCGGGGTAGAGCCTCAGTCGCGCTCGACGCCCAGGCTGATGCCACGGGTGGCCAGCCACGGGATGGGGTCGATCTTGTTGTCGCCGGCCAGGTGCACCTCGAAGTGCAGGTGCGGGCCGGTCGAGAAGCCGCGGTTGCCCATGCGGGCGATCTGGTCTCCGGCCATGACCTGCTGGCCGACGGAGACGAGCGAGGAATCGATGTGTCCGTACACCGTGATGGTGCCGTCGGCGTGCTGCAGACGCACCCACATGCCGAATCCGGATGCGGGCCCGGAGTCGATGACGACGCCGTCGGCGACCGCGTAGATCGGGGTACCGATCGCATTGGCGATGTCCACGCCGGCGTGCAGGGTGCCCCAGCGGGAGCCGTACCCGGAGGTGTAGGTGCCGAGCGCCGGGAGCACGAACAGCGGACGCCGCGCCGCGGCCTCGCGGGCGGCACGCTCCTCGCTGAACCGCTGGCCCTTGGCGAGCAGGTTCGAGAACTGGGTCAGGTCCGCGGGGTCGGCGACGTTGAGGACCTGCGGGGCCTGGGACGGCGCGGTGCTCGAGGTGGTCGCGGCGAACTGGGCGGCCTGCGGCTCGGCGGTGGACGCGATCGTCGAGGCGTCGTCGGCGGCGAGCGCGACTTCGGGGGCCTGCTCCGGGCCGCTGTTCGCGGCCTGTCCCGCGGCGACCACGGCGCCGGCGGCGACGGCCACGACCGCGGCGCGGCCCTTGAGGGCGGTGGGGGGAGTGGGGATGCGGTGCGCTCCACCGCGGCGAGCGGGAGCTGCGACATTCGCGAGGTCGGACCCGGTGGGGTCCGTGGTGGGCTTCGCGTGGGGAAGCGCCGTGACGACGGCGGTCGGGTCGTCGTCGAACGATTCGATCTGCTGGAGGGGGGTGCTGCGGTAATCGGTGCCGGGGTAATCGGTGCCGGGGTAATCCGTGCTGCGGTAATCAGTGGTGCGGTAATTCATGGAGCCGTGGGTCTCGAAACGTGATGACCCGGTGTAACGCTGTGCCGAGTACTGCGGATATGACTGATTGCTCGCGTCGTCGGCGGCGAACCAGTCCCTCGGTTTACTGGGGGCAGGTGCCGTTCCCGGATGGGCTGCGACGGTCTGAGCTGCGAATTCTTCGGCGTATGCGGTGTCCGGTACTGGGACGGTGCCGAATTGGCTGGTCGTGGAGGGCGCGCGGTGCCTGGACAAGAACCTGCCGTCCTTCCGTTCGTGACCTGCCTGTGACTTGGACTCAGCGACGGTAACGAAACGGTCGCAACACCCGCAACCTTTGGAGGGGACCCGCCGAGTCATTGTGATATCCATCACAAATTGATCACGGACGAGCTGGGGCGCTGCTCCGCTGTGTGGGGCGGCGGACAGCACTCCCGGAGAGATTTCGTCGCGTGGGCCATGGCGCAACGGGAGGCTGCGGTGGGCGTGGCGATCGCGATGGCGTATACCTGATCGGGTGGCCCTTGACCAATGGTCGGGTCGCCGAGTCGGAGATCGCGCCGACGGACCGGCTTGCGATCGCCGGTGCGGCGCTTTTCCACGAGTCTGCCGCCGAGGCCCTTGTGTCCGGCGGCCGTGACCTGCGGCGCACGCACCCCAGGCCGTGACATATGCCACATAGCATCGACGCGAGGGCTGTGTCGCGGAATCAACTAGATATTGTCCCGAACGGACCCGCTCCTACCCCTCGAGCGGGCGTCAACGCAGACGAGACGGTGAGCAGATGGATCTCTTCGAATACCAGGCGAAGGAACTCTTCGCCAAGCACGACGTGCCGACGTCGGCCGGCCGTGTTACCGACACTGTCGCCGGTGCCCGCGAGATCGCCGAGGAAATCGGCAAGCCCGTGATGGTCAAGGCGCAGGTGAAGGTCGGCGGCCGCGGCAAGGCCGGCGGCGTCAAGTACTCGGCAGACGCGGATGCAGCGCAGGCGAACGCCGAGGCCATCCTGGGCCTCGACATCAAGGGCCACGTCGTCAAGAAGCTGCTCGTCGCCGAGGCGAGTGAGATCGCGGAGGAGTACTACATCTCCTTCCTGCTCGACCGCACCAACCGCACCTACCTGGCGATGTGCTCGGTCGAGGGTGGCGTCGAGATCGAGGTCACCGCCGAGGAGAACCCCGACGCCCTCGCGAAGATCCCCGTGGACGCCGTCAAGGGTGTCGACCTCGCGTTCGCGCGCAGCATCGCCGAGGCGGGCAAGCTGCCTGCCGAGGTCCTCGACGCCGCGGCCAACACGATCCAGAAGCTGTGGGAGGTCTTCATCAAGGAAGACGCTCTCCTCGTCGAGGTCAACCCGCTCGTCCGCACCCCTGACGATCAGATCCTCGCCCTCGACGGCAAGGTCACCCTGGACGCCAACGCCGACTTCCGTCAGGCCGGCCACGCCGAGTTCGAGGACCGGGACGCCACCGACCCGCTCGAGCTCAAGGCCAAGGAGAACGACCTCAACTACGTCAAGCTCGACGGCGAGGTCGGCATCATCGGTAACGGCGCCGGCCTGGTCATGTCGACCCTGGACGTCGTCGCGTACGCCGGTGAGAAGCACGGTGGCGTCAAGCCCGCCAACTTCCTCGACATCGGTGGCGGCGCCTCGGCTGCGGTCATGGCCGCCGGCCTCGACGTCATCCTGAACGACGCCCAGGTCAAGAGCGTCTTCGTCAACGTCTTCGGCGGCATCACCGCCTGTGACGCGGTCGCCAACGGCATCGTCGGTGCCCTGCAGACCCTCGGTGACGAGGCCAACAAGCCGCTCGTCGTCCGTCTCGACGGCAACAACGTCGAAGAGGGCCGCCGCATCCTGGCCGAGGCCAACCACCCGCTGGTCACGGTTGTCGCCACCATGGACGAGGCCGCCGACAAGGCCGCCGAACTCGCGTTCGCCGCGAAGTAAGGGACTAGAACAATGGCAATCTTCCTCACCAAGGACTCCAAGGTCATCGTCCAGGGCATCACCGGCGGCGAGGGCACCAAGCACACCGCCCTGATGCTCAAGGCAGGCACCCAGGTCGTCGGCGGCGTCAACGCCCGCAAGGCCGGCACCACGGTCTCGCACACCGACAAGGACGGCAACGCCGTCGAGCTCCCGGTCTTCGCGTCCGTCGCCGAGGCCATGAAGGAGACCGGCGCGGACGTCTCCATCGCGTTCGTCCCGCCGGCGTTCTCGAAGGACGCCATCGTCGAGGCCATCGACGCGGAGATCCCGCTGCTCGTGGTCATCACCGAGGGCATCCCGGTGCAGGACTCCGCGTACGCGTGGGCCTACAACGTCGAGAAGGGCAACAAGACCCGGATCATCGGCCCCAACTGCCCCGGCATCATCACCCCGGGCGAGGCGCTGGTCGGCATCACGCCGGCCAACATCGCGGGCAAGGGCCCGGTCGGCCTGGTGTCGAAGTCCGGCACCCTCACCTACCAGATGATGTTCGAGCTGCGTGAGTACGGCTTCTCCACCGCCATCGGCATCGGCGGCGACCCGGTCATCGGCACCACCCACATCGACGCCATCGAGGCGTTCGAGAAGGACCCGGAGACCAAGCTCATCGTCATGATCGGCGAGATCGGCGGCGACGCCGAGGAGCGTGCGGCCGACTACATCAAGGCCAACGTCACCAAGCCGGTCGTCGGCTACGTCGCGGGCTTCACCGCCCCCGAGGGCAAGACCATGGGCCACGCCGGCGCCATCGTCTCCGGCTCCTCGGGCACCGCCCAGGCCAAGAAGGACGCCCTCGAGGCGGCCGGCGTCAAGGTCGGCAAGACGCCGTCCGAGACCGCCGCTCTCGCGCGCGAGATCCTCGAGACCCTGACCGTGGGCGCGTAACACCCTCTCGTTCACGCCGACGGGCACCTGCATCGCGCAGGTGCCCGTCGGCGTTTTCGTGTCCGTGTCCGGTAGGCCCGGCCGACGCCGTGGTCCACCCGTGCAGCGCGCCATCGGCCCACCGCGACGAGGTGCGCTAGCGTTGGTTCACCGACCTGCCCGAGAGCCCAGTGCCGCGTATCGACGAGGAGCCGACGATGACGTATCCGCCCACAGGACCCGGCTATCCGTCCGCGGGCCCCGCGGGTCCGGGCCTGCCGCCGGTCCCGCCGGCGCAGCCGGCGGGCGGTCTCGCCGCCAAGCCGCTGCCGCACCTGCTGTGCATCGCGGTGCTCGCCCTCGGCGTGGTGAACTTCCTGGTCGGGTTCGCGCCCTTCGCGAAGGTCACCACCTTCAGCGAGACCCCGCTGACGCAGAGTTCCTTCGAAGGCGGCTACCCGGTGATCGCCCTGGCGCTGCTGTTGGTCGGCGGACTGCTGGCCGGGCTGTCGCTGCTGCCCGGGCAGGACCAGTACCCGATCGTTGCGGTGACCTCCCTGGTGGGCTTCCTGGTCTCGCTGTTCTTCCTGTTCACCCTCTCGGATGGGGTGAGCCTGGCGTGGGGCGGCATCCTCAACCTGATCCTGGGGTTCGTGCAGGCGGCGGTCGCGATCGCCGCGCTCGCCCTCACCCTGGGCCTGGTCCGGATGCCGGCGCCGCGCCCGGTCGCGTACCCGGCGCAGCCGTACGGCCCTCCCGCGCCCGGCTACGGTCCGCCGCCCGGCTTCCCTCCCGGCTACGGTCCGGGGCAGCCGCCCGCGCCGGGGCAGCCGGTCGGCTACGGCCAGCCCGCCGGTTACGGTCAGCCGCAGCCCGGCTACGGCCAGGTGCCCAACCCGTACGCGCCGCCGCAGCCCGCGTCCCCGCCGCCCGCGCCCGGCCACGGCGCGCCGACCCAGCAGACCCCGCCGCAGCCCTACGGGCCGCCGCCGCAGCAGCCGTACGGTCAGCCGCCGGCCGGCAGCGCACCGGCCTCGCCGGATGAGGCCGCGGCAGGCGAGGACTCCGCGGCGCAGACTCGTGCCTTCGGCGTCGACCAGCCCGAACGTACCGACGACTGACGCAGTCGGCCCGATGAATTCCGCGCTCAGCCGCGCCGCCACCCGTCCCGACGGTCAGCGGCGCACCCCGCGCCCCCCGATCCGCAAACCCGCGACCGGCACCCGCCCCAGCCCGACCCCGGAGCAGGTGCGGGCCCTGCTCGGGCTCGGTCTGCGGCCTGCGCTGCTCGCCCTCGTCGTCATCGCCACGTGCATGCTCGTCACCCTCGTCGCGGCGAACAGCGACCTGACCGGGACGAGCGGTGCGATCGCGGCCGGGTGGCTCGCCGTCCACCAGGTGCCGCTGACCATCGGCGGCGCGTCGCTCGGGGTGTTGCCACTGCTGCCGACGCTGGTGATGGTCGCGGCGGTGGCCCGGGGTTGCTCCCGCGTCGTCCACGCGTCCACCCCGCGGCACGAGTGCTGGTGGGTGCTCGGCGCCGCGGTCGCGGGTCCGCTGGTGGTCACCGCGATCGCCCTGGCCGTGGTCGCCGACGCCGCATCGGTGATCGCCCTGTCGACGCCGAACCCGCTGTCCGCGTTCGCGTGGGTGGCTGCGGTGCACCTGACCGGCGCCGGGATCGGGATCGGAATGCGACTGTGGCGGCCGGCCGTGACCTTCCTCGGCGTGCCGGACTGGGTGCTCGCCGCCGCGCGTCCGGCGATGCGGGCTGCGATGGCGCTGTTGGCCACCGGCGCGGCGATCACGGTCGCCTCGCTGCTCGCATCCTGGTCGACGGTCGGGATGCTCGTCGAGGCCGGGGACGGTTTCACCGGTGGGCTCGGGCTGACCCTGCTGTCGATCCTGTACCTGCCGAACGTCGTCGTCGGGGCCACCGCGGTGCTGGTCGGGTCGGCCGTCCACGTGGGATCCGCG
Source organism: Rhodococcus sp. NPDC003348 (assembly GCF_053589375.1). Classification (NCBI taxonomy): domain Bacteria; kingdom Bacillati; phylum Actinomycetota; class Actinomycetes; order Mycobacteriales; family Nocardiaceae; genus Rhodococcus; species Rhodococcus sp. NPDC003348. Next base: position 69,084 of record NZ_JBSFRT010000008.1, on the reverse strand, counting down.
TCGGTGAGCCTGTTCGACGTGGTCGGTGGGCCGGTTCCCGCCCTGCCGGTGCTCGGCGCGTTGCCGGAGCAGTCCTGGGGTGACGGCTGGCTGGCGGCACTGGTGATCCCCGCCGCGATCGGCGTGCTGTTCGGCCGCGAGTGCGCCCGCCGGTCCGGTTCCCCGCTGCTGGCCGCGAAGACCGCGCTCGTCGGGGCGTTCGCCGTCGCCGTGGTGTTCGCGGTGCTCGGGTTCGTCGCCGGGGGTGCGCTCGGGTCGTTCGGTTCGGTCGGCGTCACCGTGGCCACGTTCGCCGGCGCCACCTTCGGTTGGCTCGCCCTGTGCGGCGCTGCCGCGGCGGCGGTGACGCGATGGCGGGCCCGGCCGGAACCGGAACCGGAACCGGCACCCGAGCGGGCGCCGCGGCCGCCGCGGCCGAACGTCGTTCCGGAAACCCCGGCACTGCCCGGTGGACGCATCGCCGACGACACCGCGGCTGCGGAGTCCGAGGCAGGCGGGGGCGAGGTCCCACCGCCGTCCGAGGCTCCCGGGCCCGGCGACGGGACGGACGCGCCGGACGGCGCGGCTCCGCGGACCGCGGTGATCGAGGCCGAACTGCTCGAGGACGCCGAGACCGCCCCACCCGTCGTCGACATCGAACCGGGGTCGGTGGTCGACGCCGAGGTGGTCGACGAACCCGGCGACACCGGGGCGACCGAGGCCGGGGTGGTGCAGGTCACGGAGCCGAAGTCGGAGGAGGACCTGCCCGAGGGCACCCGGACCAGCAGCGACTAGTCTTACCGGGTGTCGGCGGCAGCCGACGGTATTCACGGCCGGGCCCCGGCCGATGCCCCGAGGAGTAGAGCGCTGACTGCCCCGCATGTGTTCCGGCCCGATGACACCGGTACGCCGGTCCGGGTCGTGGTCCTCGCTTCCGGCACGGGAAGCCTGCTGCAGTCGCTGATCGCGGCCGCCACCGACGACTACCCGGCACGGATCGTCGCGGTCGGCGTGGACCGGGAGTGCGCCGCCACCAAGCACGCCGAGGCCGCCGGAATCCCCGCCTTCAAGGTCGCGTTGGGGCAGCACCCCGATCGTGCCGCCTGGGACCTGGCGCTGACCGAGGCCGTCGCCGCGCACACCCCCGACCTGATCGTCTCCGCCGGGTTCATGAAGATCCTCGGCCCGGAGTTCATGTCGCGGTTCGGCGGCCGGATCATCAACACGCATCCCGCGCTGCTGCCGTCCTTCCCCGGCGCGCACGCCGTCCCCGACGCCCTCGCCTACGGCGTCAAGGTGACGGGATCGACCGTGCACCTTGTGGATTCGGGTGTCGACACCGGGCCCGTGCTGGCCCAGGAGGCGGTGATCGTGCTCGACGACGATGACGAGTCGACGCTGCACGAACGCATCAAGACCGTGGAACGGCGACTGCTGGTCGAGGTCATCGCCGCCGTCGCTACCCGAGGAGTTGTTTCCGATGGACGAAAGGCCGTGATCCCGAAGTGACCGAACGTAAGGCACTGCGCCGCGCACTGGTGAGCGTGTACGACAAGAGCGGTCTGGTGGAGCTCGCCACCGGCCTGCACGAGGCCGGCGTCGAGCTGGTCTCGACCGGATCGACCGCCGCGAAGATCGCAGAGGCCGGCATCCCGGTCACGCCGGTCGAGTCGCTGACCGGGTTCCCCGAATGCCTCGAGGGTCGCGTGAAGACGCTGCACCCGCGCGTGCACGCGGGCATCCTCGCCGACACCCGCAAGCCCGACCACCTCGCGCAGCTCGAGGAGCTCGGCATCGAGGCGTTCCAGCTGGTCGTGGTGAACCTGTACCCGTTCACGCAGACCGTCGCCTCGGGTGCCACTCCGGACGAGTGCGTCGAGCAGATCGACATCGGCGGCCCGTCGATGGTGCGTGCCGCGGCGAAGAACCACCCCTCGGTCGCGGTCGTCGTCGACCCCGCCAAGTACTCCGACGTGCTGGCCGCCGTCGCCGCCGGCGGGTTCACTCTCGCCGAGCGCACCGCGCTCGCCGCGCAGGCGTTCCAGCACACCGCCGCCTACGACGTCGCGGTCGCGTCCTGGATGACGTCGACGCTGGTCGAGTCGGACTCGCAGTTCCCGGAGTGGACCGGCGCCAGCTGGGACCGCACCGCGGTGCTGCGTTACGGCGAGAACCCGCACCAGGCCGCCGCGCTGTACGTGAACCCGGCCGCGCCCGCGGGCCTCGCGCAGGCGACGCAGTTGCACGGCAAGGAGATGTCGTACAACAACTACACCGACGGTGACGCCGCGTGGCGCGCCGCCCACGACTTCGACGCTCCCGCGGTCGCGATCATCAAGCACGCCAACCCGTGCGGTATCGCGGTCGGAGCGGACATCGCCGAGGCGCACCGCAAGGCACACGCCTGCGACCCGGTCAGCGCGTTCGGTGGCGTCATCGCCGCGAACCGCGAGATCACCGTCGAGATGGCGGAGCAGGTCGCGGAGATCTTCACCGAGGTCATCATCGCCCCGTCCTATGCGCCCGGTGCCGTCGAGGTGCTGGCGCGCAAGAAGAACGTGCGCGTGCTCGAGGCGGTCGCGCCGACCGAGACGGGCGTCGAGCTGCGGCCGATCTCCGGTGGCGCGCTGCTGCAGCAGCGGGACGTCCTCGACGCCGAGGGCGACGACCCGAAGAACTGGACCCTCGCGGTCGGCGAGGCGGCCGACGAGCAGACCCTCAAGGATCTCGAATTCGCTTGGCGGGCTTGCCGTTCGGTGAAGTCCAACGCGATCCTGCTGGCGTCCGACGGGGCGTCGATCGGTGTCGGCATGGGGCAGGTCAACCGGGTCGACTCCGCGCACCTCGCGGTGAACCGCGGTGGTGACCGGGTGACCGGGTCGGTCGCCGCATCCGACGCCTTCTTCCCGTTCCCCGACGGCCTGCAGGTGCTGGCGAACGCCGGCGTGAAGGCGGTCGTGCAGCCGGGTGGATCCGTCCGGGACAACGAGGTCATCGAGGCCGCGCGTGAAGCCGGCATCACCATGTACCTGACCGGGGCGCGTCACTTCGCGCACTGATCGACACGACACACGAGAGGTGTGCACCCTGCCGGGTGTGCACCTCTCGTGCGTTTCAGGCGGCGTTACCCGAGATGACGATCCGGGCGGCGCCGCGGTCGAGCAGTTCGCGGGCCAGATCGGTGGCCGCGGCGCGCTGCCCGGCGTCGGTGTGCGACAGGTCCAGCGTGACGGCGTGGCCGGTGAGGTCCGCAGGCAGGTCCGCCAGCGGTTGCGTCGGGGACAGTTGGTTGAAGCGAAGTTTCATGTCGGAGCTCCTTAGCTCGGTCTCGCGCCTTCGAGTGTGTCGGCGGCGTGTGTTCGGAAGGTTTCGTCGGGGCGACGGTTCGGGAAAAACTCGGGACAAAAGAAAAGGCACCCGGGCTGTGTGCCCTGGGTGCCGAGAACTCGATCCGCTTGTCGTCAGAATGGTTCTCGGCGCACACGCTTGGCAAAAATGCAGGAACGCCACATGGCCACGTGTGCTGCCGATACGTGCGCAAACTTCGACATGGCCGGGTTCCCTTCTTCTCGCAGCTGGTTGTTAGCCGAGAACGGTACATCACCGGGTGGGGTCCACGCATCCCGGTATTCGATTCCGGCGTGTCCCGCCGGGTGTTCACCCGATGTTGCGACCGTCGGCCGCGGCGGTTCGCTGTCGACGAGCGTCGGCCGGGTTCGAGTCTCGGGCGGCGACTCGGCGCCGCCGTCGATCAGATCGAGAACCTGGCGGAGACCAACGATTTCCCTTGTGCCACGGTACTTCTCGGTGGCTCGAGCCGACGATGCAGATCTTGTCGCGCGCCCCGGTGGTGCCGCGACGCGGGCTGTGGACAACCTGCGCCGTCATCCACAGCCTGCGAGTGTGCACCCCCGCCGCGGGCACCGACTGCGCGCGAGGGCGGTGCACACTCGGCGTCAGCGGGGGAGAGCGCCCAGCCAGTTCACGAACGCGGTCCGGAACTCCGGCGAGTACGGCAGGTCCTCGACGTAGTCGGCGCCGGTGGAGGGGCGCTCGCCGATCTCCTTGAGCACGTGGTTCGCCGTCGTCATCCGGACCGGGGTGACCTTCGCGCCGGTCAGGGCGGCGTCGAGGGCATCGACGTCCTCGAGGGAGACCTGGATGTCGCGGTCCGAGCAGCTCGTCAGCACGGGCAGGCCGGCGGGCAGCTGTGCGGCCAGTGCGCGAGGGTCGAGCGCATCCTCCTCGGCGAGGGCCTTGGCGTTGACGGAGACCAGGCCGGCGAGCCGGAGCGGTTCCGGCAGGTCGTCGGAGACGGTGCCGTCGGTGCGGAGCGACTCGACCGCGTCGGCGAGGCCGGTGCGCAGCTGGTCGGCGAGCTCGACGGGCAGCTGGCCGCCCGCGACGGCCGCGTCGACCTGCCCGGTGATCTGCCGGGTCAGCAGATCCAGCAACCGCACCGCGAGGGGCTCGAGCAAGCCCAGCCCGATCAGGTCGGGGGTGTCGTCGCGGACGGCGACGGCCATCGCGACCAGCGCGCCCTCGCTGTGGCCGATCACCAGCAGCCGGCGCGAATCGATGTCGGGCTGCGCGGCGAGGTTGCGCAGCGCGTCGGCCGCGGCGTCGACGAAGACGGAGAACCCGAGGTCGGCGACGTCGTCGACCGAGTAGGGACCGAGCCCGGTCACGCCGCTGCCGAGCTTGTCGTACCGCAGGCTCGCGATACCCGCCTCGGCGAGGGTGTCGGCGAGGAAGCGCAGGGTGCCGATCGAGCCGGGCATCACCGCGCTGTCGCCGTTGCGGTCGGTGGGGCCGCTGCCCGCGAGTAGCAGCGCGGCGGGTGCCGGGCCGTCGACGCCGTCGGGGACGAGGAGGCTGCCGTGGACGGTGACGTCGCCGCTGGTGAACGTGATCTCGGTGTCGGCCATGTGGGCCAGTCTCTCAGGTCGGCGGGGCGGGCCCGGGTGCGACCCGCGTCAGCCGTTCACCGGGCGCCGGAGCCGGCGAACACCCTTCCACGCGAACCACAGCGCGAACGCGAGCACAGCCGGGATCAGCAGCGGCAGCAGGAAAGCCACCAGGACCAGGGTGAAGGCGGCGCCGTCCTCGGCGACGGAGAGCACAGGATTCGCCACTCCCGCCGTCGACGCGGTGCTGACCGCCCGGGCACCGGTCTGGGCGGTGCTGAACGCGAGTGCGGTCGGTGCGCCGACGATGATGCCCGCGATCACCGCTGTCGACGGTTCGAGATCGGTGAACACGGCCCCGGCGGCGATCGCGGCCGCGATCGGGCGGCTGACGGTGCCGAACACGCCGAGTGCGTTGTCCACGAACGGGATCAGGTCCGCGAGGAGTTCGACGGCGGTCGCGATCGTGAGCGCCACCAGTGCACCTGCCGATCCCACCCAGGCGAAGGACTCGCCCAGCGAGATGCCGAACAGTCCGAAATATGCGGCGGCGCTGAGCATCAGCAGCGGCAGGAAGGTCCGCAGCCCGGTCGCGGCGGCGAGGCCGAGACCGAGGAGAGCGGGGAGCACCCAGGTGTCCATGGGCGCAGTGTACGAATCGGGGACCACCGAGGGCGCCTCCGGCGCTCGCGCGTGTCTCGTGAGTTCCTGGACTCACCGAAGCGCACACGAGCGGCGCAGCCGCCTCAGGGACTCGGCGTGGCCTCCGTCGGGGTGGTGGGTAGCGGTTTCACGCGGGGGTCGCCGGTGTCCGCGAAGTAGTCGCCGGTGACGGTCGCGTCGATGCCGTCGGGTGCGTTCAGTGCCCGCAGTGCCAGGGTGAGCACGGCCGCGACGACGACGTTGATCACGAACGCGGTCAGCGCGACGTATCCCATCTGCGCGATCCCGGGGATCGAGGCGAGCGACCCGGCGAAGTGCTCCGTGGTCGGGGACGAGGTGTTGTAGGCGACGACGGTGCCGTAGACCATGCCCACCGCCCAGCCCGCGAGCAGCGCCCAGCGGTGGAACCAGCGGGTGTAGAGCCCGAACACGATTGCCGGGAAGGTCTGCAGGATCCAGATCCCGCCGAGCAGCTGGAAGTTGATCGCGTTCTGCTTGTCGAGGGTGAGCACGAAGATCAGCGCCACGAACTTGACCACCAGGGAGACGATCTTGCCGACCTTCGCCTCCTGCGCGGGCGTCGCGGACGGCCGGAACCATTCGCGATACACGTTGCGGGTGAACAGGTTCGCCGCGGCGATGGACATGATCGCGGCGGGCACGAGGGCACCGATCGCGATAGCGGAGAACGCGACACCCGCGAACCAGGACGGGAATGCGTCCTCGAACAGTTGCGGCACCACCAACTGGGCGTTGGGCTTGCCGTCGAGCCCGATCGGTTTGGTACCCGCGGCGATCGCCACCCAGCCGAGCAGGGCGAGCAGGCCGAGCAGGAACGTGTAGGCGGGCAGGATCGAGGCGTTGCGCCGGATCGTGTTGCGGGACTTCGCCGACAGCGTCGCCGTCACCGAGTGCGGGTACATGAACAGTGCCAGCGCGGACCCCAACGACAGGGTGGCGTACGCCCAGAACTGCTGGCTGCTCGGAATGAACGTCCCGGTGGGTTTGCCGGTGGCCGGGTTGGGGGTCTCCATCTTGGTCTGCGCGGCGTCGAAGATGTGCGCCCAGCCGCCGAACTTCGACGGCAGGTAGATCACCGCGACGATGATCACCAGGTAGATCAGCGTGTCCTTGACGAACGCGATGATCGCGGGCGCCCGCAGCCCCGACGAGTACGTGTACGCCGCGAGGACCGCGAACGCGATGAACAACGGCAGGTCCCTCGCGATCACGTTGTCCGCGCCGCCGATGCCGATCACCTCGAGGACCGCCTGGATGCCGACCAGTTGCAGCGCGACATACGGCATCGTCGCGAGGATCCCGGTCAGCGCCATCGCGAGCGACAGCCAGCGCGACCCGTACCGCCCGCGCACGAAGTCCGCGGTGGTCACGTAGCCGTGACGGTGGCTGACCGACCACAGCCGGGACATGAACACGAAGATGATCGGGTACACGACGATCGCGTAGGGGATGGCGAAGAACCCACTCACCGCGCCGAGGGCGAACATCGCGGCGGGCACCGCGATGAACGTGTACGCGGTGTAGATGTCGCCGCCGATCAGGAACCACGTCACCCAGGTGCCGAAACTGCGGCCGCCGAGTCCCCACTCGTCGAGGCTGGCCAGGTTCGCCGCCCGCCGCCACCGGGACGCGAGGAATCCGAGCACCGTGACCAGGGCGAACAGTGCGACCAGCACCGCAAGCGCGACCCCATCGACCCCGTCGCCGGGGCCGGCCGCCAGCACCTCGGCGGTCACCGGTCGCCGTCCTCGTCGGCGCCCCGCATCGGGCGGTGCGGGCGGGCCCGGAGCACGATCCGGTACGCCGCGAAAGTGGCTCCGGCGCAGAGGAACACCCACACGAACTGATACCAGAAGAAGAACGGGAAGCCGCCCCACCTCGGTTCCTCGCGGGCGTAGAACGGCACCCACAGGATCGCGACGATCGGGATCAGCAGGAGCACCGCGGCCAGGGCGAGCAGTGCCCTGTTCGCGGGTGGTGTGGTGGTCTCGTCCGGCTCGGTCACGGCGGTCTCCGTCCCCAACGGGTAGGTGTCGATGGCACAGCTCGGCGCCCTCGCTGGTCGGGTCCGAACTCGCCCCGCCCGCGCGGAAAACTACTCCGACCGGGCGGCCGGCGTCGGCGGATCCGAATCTCGAATCGGCGACAGGGGTGCCGATTCGGCGGAAGCCTCGTAGCGTGGAGTGGTGACTGCGCCCAGCCCCGAGTTCCGGTCGCCGCGCCCCACCGCCGCCACGGTGGGCGAGTTGCGCGCGTCCGGCCACGTCCAGCGTCCGGTCAAGGACGAGATCCGCGACAACCTGCTCGCCGCCCTGCGAGACGGCCGCGACCCCTGGCCGGGGATCGTCGGCTTCGAGGACACCGTCCTGCCGCAGCTCGAACGCGCCCTGATCGCCGGCCACGACATCGTGCTGCTCGGCGAGCGCGGGCAGGGCAAGACCCGGCTGCTGCGCACGCTGCCGCTGCTGCTGGACGAGTGGACGCCGGTGATCGCCGGTTCGGAGCTCGGTGAGCACCCGTACGAACCGATCACCCCCGCCTCCATCCGGCGGGCCGCCGAACTCGGCGACGACCTGCCGATCGCCTGGCGCGGACGCGACGAACGGTACTCGGAGAAGCTCGCGACCCCGGACACGTCGGTCGCGGACCTGGTCGGCGACGTCGACCCGGTCAAGGTCGCGGAGGGGCGCAGTCTCGGCGACCCCGAGACCATCCACTTCGGACTGGTGCCACGGGCGCATCGCGGCATCGTCGCGGTCAACGAGCTGCCCGACCTCGCCGAGCGGATCCAGGTGTCACTGCTGAACGTGATGGAGGAGCGTGACATCCAGGTCCGCGGCTACACGCTGCGGCTGCCGCTCGACGTGTTGCTGGTGGCCAGCGCGAACCCGGAGGACTACACGAACCGCGGACGCATCATCACCCCGATCAAGGACCGGTTCGGTGCCGAGATCCGCACCCACTACCCGCTCGAGGTCGACGACGAGGTCGCCGTCATCGAGCAGGAGGCGCAGCTGCGCGCCGAGGTGCCCCTGCACCTGCTCGAGATCCTCGCCCGGTTCACCCGGCTGCTGCGCGAGTCCCCGTCGATCGACCAGCGCTCCGGCGTCTCGGCCCGGTTCGCGGTCGCGGCGGCGGAGACGGTCGGCGCGGCGGCGGTGCACCGTGGTGCGATCCTCGGCGAGTCCGACCCGACCGCGCGGCCCGTCGATCTCGGGACGGTGATCGACGTCCTGCGCGGAAAGCTCGAGTTCGAGTCCGGCGAGGAGGGCCGCGAGAGCGAGATCCTCGAGCACCTGCTGCGGCGGGCCACCGCGGAGACCGTCCGTGAACGGCTCGGCGGCATCGATCTCGGGCAGCTGGTGGCGGCGGTCGAGGAGGGATCGCCCGTCGTGACCGGCGACCGGGTCACCGCGAAGGACCTGCTCGGTGAACTGCCGGACCTGGCGGTGGTCGACCAGGTGGCCGAGCGGCTCGGTGCCCGCACGGTCGGCGCCCGCGCATCGGCCGTGGAACTGGCCCTCGAAGGGCTGTATCTGGCCCGTCGGATCGCGAAGGACCCCGACGACGACGGGCAGCTGGTGTACAGCTGATGTACCAGCGTTACGGCCGCTACCACGGGGGACCGGATCCACTGGCACCCCCGGTGGACCTGCGCGAGGCGCTCGAGGCGATCGGCAACGACGTCCTCGAGGGCTCGTCTCCGCGGCAGGCGCTCCGCGAGCTGCTCCGGCGCGGCACCTCGACGATGCGCGGGCTGGACCGGCTTGCCGCGCAGGCCAACCGGCGTCGCCGCGAGCTTCTGGGCGAGCACAACCTCGGCGGCACCCTCGACGAGGTTCGCGAGCTGCTCGACCGTGCTGTGCTCGCCGAACGCAAGGAGTTGGCACGGTCGCTCGACGACGACGCCCGCTTCGCGGAGATGCAGCTCGCGGAGCTGCCGCCGTCCACCGCGCAGGCGGTGCGGGACCTGTCCGACTACGACTGGCGCGATCCGCAGGCCCGTGCCGACTACGAGAAGATCCGGGACCTGCTCGGCCGGGAACTGCTCGACCAGCGGTTCGACGGCATGAAGCAGGCGCTCGAGAACGCCACCGACGAGGACCGCCGGCGCGTCGACGAGATGCTGTCGGACCTGAACGACCTGCTGGACAAGCACTCTCGGGGTGAGGACACCCCGGAGGATTTCGAGCAGTTCATGGCCGATCACGGCGAGTTCTTCCCCGAGAACCCGCGGGACGTGGAGGAGCTGCTCGACGCGCTCGCCCGCCGCGCGGCCGCTGCACAGCGCCTCCGGAACTCGCTGACCCCCGAGCAGCGCGCCGAACTGGATGCGTTGGCGCAGCAGGCGTTCGGCAGCCCCGGCCTGATGCAGCAGTTGGACCGGCTGGACGCGAACCTGCGGGCGGCGCGGCCGGGCGAGGACTGGGACGGCAGTCGCCGGTTTCGCGGCGACGACGGCATGGGCCTCGGTGACGGCACGTCCGCGCTGGCGGACATCGCCGAACTCGAACAGCTCGGTGAGCAGCTGTCGCAGGAGTACGCGGGCGCACAACTCGACGACATCGACCCGGAGGCGTTGCTGCGGCAGCTCGGACCGGAGGCGGCCGCCGACGCCCGCACCCTCGCCGACCTCGAGCGGGCGCTGCACCAGCAGGGCTTCCTCGACCGCGGTGCGGACGGCCAGTGGCGACTGTCGCCGAGGGCGATGCGCAAGCTGGGCCAGTCGGCGTTGCGTGATGTCGCGCAGCGGTTGTCCGGGCGCGACGGTGCCCGCGACACCCGCCGGGCGGGGGCGATGGGGGAGCCCACCGGATCCAGCCGTCCGTGGGAGTTCGGCGACACCGAACCGTGGGACGTCACGCGGACGGTCACCAATGCCGTTCTCCGCGAGGCGGGTTCCGGGCAGGTGTCGGTTCCGGTTCGGTTGCGGGTCTCCGACGTCGAGATCGCCGAGACGGAGCAGCGCACCCGGGCCGCGGTGGCGCTGCTGGTGGACACCTCGTTCTCGATGGTGATGGACGGGCGCTGGGTGCCGATGAAGCGGACGGCGCTGGCGCTGAACCATCTGGTGCGCACCCGATTCCGCGGCGACGACCTGCAGTTGATCGCGTTCGGCAGGCAGGCCCGCACCGTCACCCCGGAGGAATTGGCGGGCCTGGACGGCGCGTGGGACCAGGGCACCAACCTGCATCACGCCCTGCTGTTGGCGGGCAGGCACCTGCGCCGGAACCCGAACGCCCAACCGGTGGTCCTGATCGTCACCGACGGTGAGCCGACGGCACATCTGGAGCCTGACGGCCGGGCGTTCTTCGACTATCCGCCGCACCCCAAGACTCTGGGCCTGACGGTCCGGGAACTCGACAACCTCGCCAAGCTGGGCGCGCAGGTGACGATCTTCCGGCTCGGTGACGATCCCGGCCTGGCCCGGGTGGTGGACAGGATGGCGCAGCGTGTCGGCGGGCGGGTCGTGGCGCCCGATCTCGACGGTCTGGGAGCCGCGGTGGTCAGCGACTTCGTGCGGCTCCGCCGCCTGTGAGTGATTTTCACCCCGGTGAGCGGGCACTTCACGCACGGGCGGCGCGGTCGCGTCACGCCAGCAGTGCGGCGACCAGTCCGATGGCGGGGATCGAGGCGAGGGTGGTGACCAGGGCGGTGTCGCGGGCCAGGACCATGCCGCGCTGGTACCGGCTGGCGTAGACGAAGACGTTCTGCGCGGTCGGCAGGGCCGCCACCACGACCACCGCGAACAGCTCGTGACCGTCCAGGCCGAGGGCGAACCGTCCCATCAGGTACGCGAGGACCGGCTGCACGACGATTTTCAGCACCGAGGCGAGCGCGATCTCGCGGCGTGGCGCGACACCGCGTTGCAGCACCCGTACGCCGTACAGCGAGATGCCGAACGCCAGCAGCGCGCCCGGCACCGATGCACCGCCGACGATGCGGAACGGTTCGGTGATCGCGGCCGGGGGCGTCCACCCGGTGATCGAGACCGCAAGCCCGGCGAGGCCGGCCAGCACGATCGGGTTCTTGAACGGCGTCGTCACCGTCTCGACCCAGGAACTGCTCTTTCGTCCGGTGGTCAGATCGAGCATGGTCAGAGCGATCGGGGAGTAGACGACGATCTGGAACAGCAGCAGCGGCGCGACGAACGAGGCGTCGCCGAGCACGAACACCGCGATGGGGATGCCGAGGTTCGCCGAGTTCACGTACGACGCCGCCAACGCGCCGATCGTCGACTCCGGGACCGGCCGGCGCATGACGGTGCGGGTGATCGCGAAGTAGGTGATGCCGAGCGCGAACGCGGTGGCCGCAGCGACGGCGAGGGTGGGGGAGAAGATCACCGACAGGTCGGCGTTCGCGAGCGAGTCGAACAGCAGCGCGGGCGTCGCGACGAAGAACACCAGCCGGCTGAGGACGAACTCGCCCTGCTCGCCGAGAACCCGGGAGCGGCCGAGCACGTAGCCGATGGCGATGACGACGAAGATGACGGCGAATCCCGAGAGCACTCCGGACACCGTGACCTCCTCGACGAACAAACCCCGAGGAGTCTAGTCGTCAGCCTTTCTAACGAATCCGGCCGCCGCCGAGCGTGCATCCGCCGGGTACGCGAAAGGCCGCACGGTCGGGGACCGTGCGGCCTTTCGGGAAACTCTTGCTACCGGCTGGTGAACGGCAGCAGTGCCATCTCGCGGGCGTTCTTCACCGCGACGGCAACCTGACGCTGCTGCTGCGGGGTCAGGCCGGTGACGCGACGGCTGCGGATCTTGCCGCGGTCGGAGATGAACGTGCGGAGCAGGTTCACGTCCTTGTAGTCGACGTGCTCGATCTTGGCCGCGAACAGCGGGTTCTTCTTGGGCTTGCGGCCGGTGTCCGCGCCGCGGGACTTCTTGGACGGGCCCCTCTTGACTGCCATTGCTTCCCTCTCGAGTGTTACCAGCTGGACTTGCGTACGCCGGGCAGTTCCCCACGATGAGCCAATTCGCGCACGCGCACGCGAGAGAGCCCGAACTTTCGCAGGTGACCGCGCGGACGACCGTCCGCAGCGTCACGATTACGCAATCGTACCGGACTGGCATCGCGGGGAAGACGCTGCAGTGCCGCCTGGGCCCGGGACCTCTCCTCGAGGGAGCTGGACGGCCGGCGCACGATCTCCTTCAGTTCCGCGCGCCGGGTCGCGTAGCGCGCGACGACCAGCGCTCGCTGCTCGTTTCTCACGATCTTCGACCTCCTCGCCATCACTTCTCCTCTCGGAAGTCGACATGGCGGCGGACGACGGGGTCGTACTTGCGCAGGACCAGCCGGTCGGGATCGTTGCGACGGTTCTTCCTGGTGACGTAGGTGTGGCCCGTGCCCGCGGTGGACTTCAGCTTCACGATCGGGCGGACCTCGGTGCTGCGGGCCATCAGATCCGCACCCCCTCGGCGCGGATGCGCGCGACGACGGCCTCGATGCCGTCGCGGTCGATGGTCCGGATCCCCTTTGCGGAGACGGTGAGCGTGATCCGGCGGCCCTCGCTCGGCAGGAAGTAGGTCTTGCGCTGGATGTTCGGATCCCACCGCCGACTCGTCCGTGTGTGTGAGTGCGATACCGACCTGCCGAATCCGGGTTTGCGCCCGGTCACCTGGCAATGCGCCGACATGCTGCCTCCTTTCACCCAGTGTTGAAAATGGTTTTCGACAAATGCCGCCTGGGACGGTACCGTTCCTTCACTGAAATGACAATCGTTGTCGAAAGGAGTGATAGTGACCGACCGCCGAACCCCGGTCGTCCTCGTCGCCGGCTGGGCCGACACCGAGGCCACTGCGGCGAGCCTGCTGACCGCCGAAACCGTCCTCGTCCACCACGACCTCGACCACCTGCGGGAGGGTGTGGTCCGGCGCACCGTCACCGGCTCGGACGGGGTGGTCGACACCACGCTGCTCGAACTCGCCCACGGCTGCGTCAGCTGCACCCTGCGGGAGGACCTCGTGCCCCTGCTGCGGCGACTGCACGCGCGCGGCTCGGTGCGCCGGATCGTGCTGCAGCTCGATCGCACACTCGAACCGGAGGCGGTGTGCGAGGCGATCGAGCACGTCCACGTGGGCGGGGTGATCGGGCAACTCGACGGTCCGGCATCCCGCGACGTCCGCATCGAGGCGGTGCTGACCTGCGTGGACGCGGCGACCTGGCTCGACGACGCGACTGGTGACGACGACCTCGCGGACCGCGGTCTCGCCACCACCGCCGACGACGACCGCACCGTCGCGCAGGTCGTGGTCGGGCAGGTCGCCTGCGCCGACGCCCTGGTTGTCGCCGGACGCGGTGCGGACGGGTGGAGCCAGGCCCGGCTGCACGCCGTCCTGACCCGACTGGCCCCGACCGCGCCGATCGACTGGATCGGCGACGACCTCGCGCCGGACGGCGACCGCGTGCTCGCGCGGGTGCCCTCCGATGCCCGGCGCGGAGCCGTCGGGGGCGCGCACGAGCCGTTGCTGCGTGGCCAGCCGCCGCTGGCCACCGACTGCGGCGTCACCCTCGTCGAGTTCACCGCGGACCGGCCGTTTCACCCGGAACGCCTGCACGAGGCGGTCGACGTACTGCTCGACGGTGTCGTCACCGCGCGCGGCCGCATGTGGCTGGCGACCCAGCCCGAGCACGTGCTGTGGCTCGAATCCGCCGGTGGCGGCCTCCGCGTCGGCCGGGCCGGACGCTGGCTCGCCGCGATGAGCACCGATGAACAGTCCGGTGCGGACGCGACGCGCCGTGCACTGGCCGCGCTGCGCTGGGACACCCGGCACGGCGACCGTCACACCTCCCTCGTGGTGCTGGTCCACGACACCGATCCGCGCGCCGTCGACCGGGCGCTGCGTCACGCGGTGCTCACCGATGCCGAGTTCGGGCGCGAGCACGCCTGGCCCACCTGGCCGGACCCATTCGGCGACTGGCACGCCGAGCCCTGCGACGAGGGCCGATCCGACACCCGTTTCCAGCAGGCACACCGAGAGGACAAGGCATGAAGACATCGACGCACCCCGACTACCGCCCCGTCGTCTTCCAGGACGGCAGCACCGGCACGAGGTTCCTGACCCGGTCCACCGCCTCCGCTGAGCGGACCACGGTGTGGGAGGACGGCAACACCTATCCGCTGATCGTCGTCGACGTCACCAGCGCGTCACACCCGTTCTGGACCGGTTCGGCCCGCGTCGTCGACAGTGCCGGGCAGGTGGAGAAGTTCGAACGCCGCTACGGATCGCGCCGCCCGCAGGAGCGCTGACCACCCACAACGAGGAGGCACAACCATGGCAGCACCGAAGCGACGCATGTCGCGGTCGAACACCCGCAGCCGGCGCGCCCGGTGGAAGGCGCAGGCCCCGGACCTGGTCGACGTGACCGTCGGCGGCGTCACGCACCGGGTGCCGAGACGGCTGGTCCGGGCGGTGCGGCTCGGCCTGTACGACCCCGCGCGGAGGTGATACCCGACCGGTCGGTGCCCGGGCGCCGACCGGTCGTTCGCTACGATAACTACCGCCTGACGTCGTCCAACGC
Source organism: Rhodococcus sp. NPDC003348 (assembly GCF_053589375.1). Taxonomy (NCBI): domain Bacteria; kingdom Bacillati; phylum Actinomycetota; class Actinomycetes; order Mycobacteriales; family Nocardiaceae; genus Rhodococcus; species Rhodococcus sp. NPDC003348. Next base: position 53,986 of record NZ_JBSFRT010000008.1, on the reverse strand, counting down.
GCTCGGGCCCGACGTCCGCCGACGTCCAACGCATTCATTCACGGCGCCGCCGTGGCGAGGAGCATCCGTGTCCGAAGACACCCAGATCACCCGTGCGACAGAGCAGCAGCCGGGCCTGTCCCGGCAGCTGACCAACCGGCACATCCAGCTGATGGCGATCGGCGGCGCGATCGGGACCGGCCTGTTCATGGGCTCGGGCAAGACCATCTCGCTGGCCGGACCGTCGGTGCTGTTCGTCTACATGATCATCGGCACGATGCTGTTCTTCGTCATGCGGGCGATGGGTGAGCTGCTGCTGTCGAACACCGGCTACCGCTCGTTCGCCGACTTCGCCGGCGACCTGCTCGGGCCGTGGGCCGGGTTCTTCACCGGCTGGACCTACTGGTTCTGCTGGATCGTCACCGGCATCGCCGACGTCATCGCGATCGCAGGCTACGTCTCCTACTGGTGGGGCTCGCTGCCGTTGTGGATTCCCGCACTGGTCTCCGTCGCGCTGCTGATCGGGCTGAACCTGCCGACCGTCAAGGCGTTCGGCGAGACCGAGTTCTGGTTCGCGCTGATCAAGATCGTCGCGATCGTCGCCCTGATCGTGGTCGGCCTGGCGATGGTGCTCACCCACTTCATCGCGCCGAACGGGGCCGAGTCGTCCTTCGCGAACATGTGGAACGACGGCGGCTTCTTCCCGACCGGGCCGATGGGCTTCGTCGCCGGATTCCAGATCGCGACCTTCGCGTTCGTCGGGATCGAACTGGTCGGCACCGCCGCCGCCGAGACCAAGGACCCGGAGAAGAACCTGCCGAAGGCGATCAACTCGATCCCGATCCGCGTGATGCTGTTCTACGTCGTCGCGCTCGCGGTGATCATCTCGGTCACCCCGTGGCGGGAGATCAGCGCCGACCGCAGCCCCTTCGTCGCGATGTTCGGCCTCGCCGGCCTCGGCATCGCCGCGTCCGTCGTCAACTTCGTGGTGCTCACCTCGGCCACCTCGTCGGCGAACTCCGGCATCTACTCGACGTCCCGGATGGTCTACGGCCTCGCCCGCAACGGCGACGCGCCGTCGGCGTTCGCGCGGCTGACCAAACGGAGGGTGCCCGCCAACGCGCTGTACCTGTCGGGTGTGTTCCTGCTGTCCGGCGTGGTGATGGTCGCGGTCGGCGACTCGATCATCGGCGCATTCACCATCGTGACCACCATCTCGTCGCTGTGCTTCATGTTCGTGTGGTCGATGATCCTGATCAGCTACATCGTCTACCGTCGGCGCCGGCCCGAGCTGCACGAGCGATCCACCTTCAAGATGCCGGGCGGCGTCGCGATGTGCTACGTGGTGCTCGCGTTCTTCGCGTTCCTGGTGTGGGCGTTCACCCAGAAGTCCGACACCCTGCAGGCACTGCTCGTGACCCCGGTCTGGTTCGCGGTGCTCGGCCTCGTGTGGGCGGTGCTGCGGCGCCGGCCGGTGCAGACGGCGAGGGCCGCGGCGTTCGAGGCCACGCGGGTCGCGCCGATCGATACCGACACGCACGGACGCTGACGCGTTCCCCCGCCGCGGCTGGGCAAGATGAGACCGACGGGAGGGTGACGCGTGCTGCTGAAGGTGCTCGAGCTGGTCGGGGTGATCGCGTTCGCGGCCTCCGGTGCGCTGGTCGCGGTCACCAAACGCCTCGACTTCTTCGGGGTGTGCCTGATCGGCGTGTTCACCGCGATCGGTGGCGGTGTGCTGCGCGACGTCCTGCTCGGCATCACCCCGCCGACCTCGCTGAACACCTGGAAGTACTTCACCACCGCGCTGGTCACCTCGGTGGTGGTGTTCTTCGCGCACGCCGCCGTGCGCCGGCTGCGCCGCGAAATCCTCGTGCTCGACGCGGTCGGGATGGGACTGTTCGCAAGTAGCGGGGCGACGATCGCCCTCGACGTCGGCGCGAGCAGTCAGGCCGCGATGCTGATCGGCGCCACCACCGCGATCGGGGGCGGTGTGCTGCGCGACATCCTGGTCAACGAGATGCCGCTGTTGCTGCACCGTGACCTGTACGCGATCCCGGCGCTGATCGGTTCGACCGTGGTGGTCGCGTGCGCGGCGCTGGGGCTGACGGCCAACGCGGGCCTGGTGATCGGCACGGTGTCGGCGTCGGTGCTGCGATTGCTCGCGCTGTGGCGCAAATGGAACCTGCCCGGGCCGCGGCACGTGGACGACTGAGGGACACCGACTTGAGCGACACGGCTCAGCCGCCTCTCAGCGCGATCTCAGTTGCCGGGTAGAAACTATGGTCATGCGCATCCTGGTGGTCGACGACGACCGAGCCGTGCGGGACTCCCTCCGCCGATCCCTGACCTTCAACGGGTACACCGTCGACCTCGCGGTGGACGGGTTGAACGCGCTGGAGCAGGTCGCCGCGGCGCGACCCGACGCCGTGGTGCTCGACGTGATGATGCCGCGTCTCGACGGACTGGAGGTGTGCCGGCGCCTGCGCAGCGCCGGTGACGACCTGCCGATCCTGGTGCTCACAGCCCGGGATTCGGTGTCCGAGCGGGTTGCCGGACTCGACGCGGGCGCCGACGACTACCTGCCGAAGCCGTTCGCGCTCGAGGAACTTCTCGCGCGGCTGCGGGCGCTGCTGCGGAGGGCGGTGCCGGACGTCGGCGAGGATTCGGAGGCGCTCACGTTCGAGGACCTGACCCTCGATCCGGTCACCCGCGAGGTCGACCGGGGCGGTCGCTCGATCAGCCTGACCCGCACCGAGTTCTCGCTGCTGGAGATGCTGATGGCGAATCCGCGCCGGGTGCTCTCGCGCAGCCGGATCCTCGAGGAGGTGTGGGGATACGACTTCCCGACCTCCGGCAACGCCCTGGAGGTGTACGTCGGCTACCTGCGTCGCAAGACGGAGGCGGACGGCGAGCCGCGGCTGATCCACACGGTCCGCGGTGTCGGTTACGTGCTGCGGGAGACGCCGCCGTGATGGCTGCCCCGTTCGGCCGCTCGGCCACGAATTCGTCCGTACCGCACGAGATTCCCGAGATGCGGCCGCCGATGCCGCTGACTCGGTCCGTCTCGCTGCGGTGGCGGGTGACGCTGCTCGCCGCGTCGGTGGTCGCGATCGCGGTCGCCGTGATGGCGATCGCGGCGTACGCCGTCGTCTCCCGCGCGCTGTACAACGACGTCGACTCGCAGCTGCGCAGCCGGTCGACGACGCTGATCGCCAACAACTTCGACGCCCTCGACGTTCGGACCATCTCGCTGGCGACGGTGTACTCCAACGACATCAGTGTCGCGCTCATCTTCCCGGACCTGAAGGTGTACATGCCGCCGGGCTCGAACGCGCCCATCGGTGAGGCCGAGATGTCCGTTGCCCGAGGTGAACACGACTCGACGCTGCGCACGTTCGCCGGTCAGCGGGTGTTCGCCCAGCGGACCAATCTCGGGTCGACCCTGGTGATCGCGCAGCGGCTCGCGCCGACCGGAGAGGTGCTCGAGCGGCTCGCGTGGGTGCTGTTCGTCGTTGGTGGGTGCGGTGTCGGCCTGGCTGCCCTAGCGGGAATGGCCGTGGGGCGCACCGGGTTGCGACCCGTCGCGCGGCTGACCGCGGCGACCGAACAGATCGCCCGTACCGACGAGCTGACGCCGATCCCGGTTACCGGTAACGACGAGCTCGCCCGGCTCACCGTCTCGTTCAACACGATGCTCCGGGCCCTGGCGGAGTCCCGCGACCGGCAGAGCCGGCTGGTCGCCGACGCCGGCCACGAGCTGCGCACCCCGCTGACGTCGCTGCGCACCAACATGGAGCTGCTGATCGCGGCCGGTCGACCGGGCGCCCCGCAGATCCCGGACCAGGACATGGCCGATCTGCGTGCCGACGTGATGGCGCAGATCGAGGAGCTGTCCACGCTGGTGGGTGACCTCGTCGACCTGGCCCGCGAGGACGCACCCGAGACGGTGCACGAGCGAATCGATCTGGCGGACACCGTCGAACGCTCGCTGGAGCGGGTACGTCGCCGCCGCAACGAGGTGGACTTCGAGGCAGAGGTCGTGCCGTGGTTCGTCCACGGCGACGGTGCCGGGCTGGCCCGGGCGGTCCTCAACGTGCTCGACAACGCGGCCAAGTGGAGCCCTCCGGGTGCCGAGGTGCGGGTGCGGATGCGGGTGCTGGACGACGGGCATCTCGCGTTGACCGTCGACGACGCCGGGCCCGGAATTCCCGAGGAGGACCGGCAGCTGGTGTTCGAGCGGTTCTACCGGTCCACCGAGGCCCGGTCGATGCCCGGCTCGGGGCTCGGGTTGGCGATCGTTCGCCAGGTCGTCGTCAAGCACGGCGGCACCGTCGAGGCCGGCGCATCCGATCGCGGTGGTGCGCTGATCACCATCGTCCTGCCCGGCGAGGCGCCGGCCGAGCGCGTCGACCGTGTGGGCAGCAAGGTCTCGGCAAACTGAAAGCGCAGTCTCAGGTCCCTCTAAGCCCGACCCGACAGGCTGGAGTCAACGAGATCGCATCGCAGTCGCACCCACAGGTGCGCAGGGGAGAACGGACCACACAACGATGACCGAGGATCGCAGCGGCCGGAGCGACTCCGGACAGGAGAACTCGCCCTGGGCTCAGAACCAGCCCGCCACCCCGAACCAGCCGCCAAGCAGCGAGCAGCCGACGTCCCAGTACCCGGCTGGCGAGAACCCGACCTCGCGGTACCCGGCGGGGGAGCAGCCGACCGCCCAGTACCCGGCGGGTGGCAACCCGACGTCGCAGTACCCCAGCGGCGACCACCCGACGTCGCAGTACCCCAGCGGCGACCACCCGACGTCGCAGTACCCGACCGGCGACCACCCGACCGCCCAGTACCCGACCGCGGCGCAGCACTACCAGCGGCCCGGCTACGGACAGGCCCCGTACGGCTCCTACCAGCCGCAGGGCGCGACGCAGGCCACCGACTCGCAGGCCGCCGGGCAGTTCCCGGCCGCCACCAAGCCGAAGTCGGGTCGCGCCGCGCTGGCGGCGGGCGCGATCGCGTTGGCGCTGGTCAGTGGTGGCGTCGGCGGTGCCGTAGGTGCCTGGACCCAGAGCGGGAACAGCTCCGGGACGGTGACGAACTCGCTCGACGCCCCGCGCACGAACGCCACCCAGACCGCGAACGCCCCGGCCGGCACGGTCCAGGCGGTCGCCCAGAAGGTGCTGCCGAGCGTGGTTCAGATCCAGGTCGCGGGCGCCCGCGCCGAGGGTGAGGGATCGGGCATCGTGCTCTCCTCCGACGGCCTGATCCTGACCAACAACCACGTCGCGACCGGTGCCGGTGCCGACGGCAAGCTCACCGTCGCGTTCTCGGACGGTACGACCGCGACCGCGAAGCTCGTCGGGGCCGACCCGATGTCGGACATCGCGGTGGTCAAGGTGGAGGGCCGCACCGACCTGACCCCGATCGAGCTCGGCACATCCGCGGACGTGCAGGTCGGGCAGCCGGTCGTGGCGATCGGTTCCCCGCTCGGCCTGGCGGGAACGGTCACCAGCGGAATCGTGTCCGCGCTCAACCGCCCGGTGTCGACGAGCGGTGAGTCCGGCAACCAGAACACGGTGATCGACGCCATCCAGACCGACGCGGCGATCAACCCCGGCAACTCGGGCGGTGCGCTGGTGAACATGGAGGGCAAGCTGGTCGGCGTCAACACCGCGATCGCCACCCTCGGCGGGGACGCGGCGGCCGGCCAGCAGGGCGGGTCGATCGGCCTCGGCTTCGCGATCCCGGTGGACCAGGCCCGGCGGGTCGCCGACGAACTGGTCAAGACCGGCAAGGCGACCCAGGCGATCATCGGGGTGTCGGTGTCCTCGCGGGACGTCACCAACGGTGCCGCGGTGCAGGACGTCACGGCAGGCGGTCCCGCCGAGCAGGCGGGCATCCCGCGCGGCGTGGTGATCACCCGGGTCGACGACCGTGTCGTCAACAGCGGAGACGCCCTGATCGCGGCCATTCGCTCGCACGCGCCCGGCGACAAGGTCCAGATCACCTACACCGATCCCAATGGGGGCAACGCGAAGACCGTCGAGGTCACCCTCGCTGCCGCACCCACCCAGGGTGGCCGTTGATGCCGACCCGACCGGCGTGGTTTGACCGGCACCCGGAGCCGGTGCGCGCCCGTACCACTACCGTAGGAGTCATGGACATCGAAGCCCCGCTGGCCGGCCGCGCACTCGTGGTGATCGTCGACGACCGAACCGCTCACGGTGACGGAGTGGATTCGACGGGACCACTGGTCACCGAGCTGCTCACCGAGGCCGGATTCTTCGTCGACGCGGTGGTCGCGGTCGCCGCGGACGAGGTCGAGATCCGCAACGCACTCAACACGGCGGTCATCGGCGGCGTGGACCTGGTCATCTCCGTCGGCGGCACCGGGGTGTCACCCCGCGATGTCACCCCCGACGCCACCGTTGCGGTGCTGGACCGGGAGATTCCCGGGATCAGCGAGGCGCTGCGGTCCTCCGGTCTGGCCGCCGGTGCGCTCGACGCCGGCCTCTCGCGCGGAGTCGTCGGGGTGTCGGGCAGTACCCTGGTGGCGAACCTGGCGTCGTCCCGCGCTGCCGTTCGCGACGGGATGGCGACCCTGACGCCGCTCGCCAGTGCCGTGATCGGCGAGCTGTCCCGAATCGAGGAATGACGAACACCGACGACGCACGAGGCGCGCACCCCAGCCGGGACCCGAAAGTTCGGGCCCGGCTGGCGCGCATCTTCGGAGAAGTGCTGCCCGAGACCACCCGCGACGAGCGGTCCGATTCCGACGGGGCCGGAGCCGAGGCGTCCACGGACGAGTGGCTGCGTCGCCAGGTCCCTCCACATCACGGTTGACGCCTCCTTCGTCGACTGGCGGCGCACCCGCGTTGCCAGGCGGTCGCTGATCGGCCGGCCACGCCCAGTCTCGTTCGTTCGTCCAGGTAACGGTGGACACGGATACGGTCTCGGGCAGTGTCACCCCGTGGGGACAGCCGTTCAGCATCGGGTGAGCCGGAACCGCTTCCCCCGACACGACTGAAAAGAGTTGGGGCCGTGACGAAAGCGTCACGGCCCCAACTCTTTCCGATTCGGTGTGCGGACCGTCAGTCGACGGAGCGCTCGACCGGGCGCTCGGAGAGCAGGTCGCGGATCTCGGTGAGGAGTTCGATGTCCGTCGCGGTCTTCTCCTCCTTGGTCATGAACCGTTCCTTGGCGTGGTTGTACGGCACGATGAGGATGAAGTAGACGACCGCGGCGATGATCACGAAGTTGATGGCGGCGCTGATCACGGCGCCGATGTTGACGAAGGTCTCCGGGCTGTCGGTGATCTGGAATCCGAAGCCCATGTCTGCGCTGCCGACGGACGCGACGAGCGGGTTGACGATGTTGTCCGTGAAAGAGGTCACGATGGCCGTGAAGGCCGCGCCGACGACGACCGCGACCGCGAGGTCGAGCACGTTGCCTTTGAGCAGGAAATCCTTGAAGCCTTTGAGCATGCCTGGTCCTCGCTTCGATTGGGTACGGGGGCTCGGATCTTTCAAATGCTAAGGACAACCGTTACCCACTGGCAAAACGGACACGCGGTAATTTCCGGTGTGAGACCCGTGTGTGGGAGTCGCTGGGATCCCGGATGCCGAGCAGGGGCCGAGCAGGGGCCGAGCCGAATCCGACGCGGCCGGTGCTCCGTCGGCGGCGGTGCGGTCAGGCCCGTTCGATGCGGCGATCGGCGAGGAGATCGCGGATCTCGGTGAGCAGTTCGATGTCCGTCGCGGTCTTCTCCTCCTTGGTCATGAACCGTTCCTTGGCGTGGTTGTACGGCACGATGAGGACGAAGTAGACGACCGCGGCGATGATCACGAAGTTGATGGCGGCGCTGATCACGGCGCCGATGTTGACGAAAGTCTCTGGGCTGTCGGTGATCTGGAATCCGAAGCCCATTTCCTGACTGCCGCCGAGTGCGGCGATGAGAGGCTCGATGAGGTTGGCGGTGAAAGCGGTCACGATGGCGGTGAACGCGGTGCCGACGACGACCGCGACCGCGAGGTCGAGCACGTTGCCTTTGAGCAGGAAATCCTTGAAGCCCTTGAGCATGGCCAGTCCTCGTTTCGATTCGATTCGATCTGACAAGGGAATCGGACACCCAAGATGCTAGGGACTGTCCGGGAAGGGCGGCAACCGCACGAACACGGACCGGCAGGCGCGCTGTGACGGTCACCGCAGTGTGACGGTCAGCGCACCGGTGAGGGATGCCGCTGCCACCGCGGTCGCGGTGGCCTCGGGAAGTGCCGCGAGAACCACCGGCGCGGGCGCCGACCGTCCACCGTCCCGCTGTCCCACCAGGACCACCGTCGCGGCGGAGGCGAGCACGCGCGGTGCGGCACCGCCCTCGGGGTCGACGGCGAGGATGTCGACGCGGTCTCCGGCCCGCAACAGTCCGGCGACCTCGGAGTCGTCGATCCGCAGGGGCACGATCCGGGCATCGGGTCCGGCGGTGCCCTCGGCCAGGCGGGAGCCGAGCAGGCGGACGTCGGTCAGCGCCTCCCCGGACCGGGCGGGGCCGGCCAGGGTGTGCCCGAGGGCGTCGTCGAGGCCCCGGAGCGCGCCGCCCGGGACGGCGGCGGCGGGCAGGGCGGCCAGTCGCAGATCGGATTCGTGAAGGACGGCACCCGGGCTCAGGTCGTGGGCCGCCGTCACGACCTCGACGCGGTCGTCGCCAGGATGATCGCGCACCGCCAGCAGCAGGGCCAGCACGGTCAGTGCGCCGGCGAGCACCCGGCGGGCGAGCGCGGTGCGGGTCCAGTCGGGGCGGATGAGCCGCGCGAACCTGTCGACCGGCGTGGGGGACAGGACGTCGCGGAGCCGCTCGAAGTCGCGGGTCATGTGCTCACGCTAGGGTGGGCACGACCGCGCAGGGCTGCTCCCGGACCCGTCCTGTGGAGGGATCCGGGGGCTGTGGAGAAACGAGAACTAGCTGGTGGTGGCGCTGGCGGCGGGGGCCGGGGTGCTCGACGAGGACGACGAGGACGACGACGAGGAATCGGACGTCGACGTGCTCGACTTGGCCGGCTCGCTGGCGGTGCTGCCGCCGCCGCGGCTGTCGGTGCGGTAGAAGCCGCTGCCCTTGAACACGATGCCCACCGAGTTGAACAGCTTGCGCAGCTTCCCGTTGCACTCGTTGCAGACGGTCAGGGTGTCGTCGGTGAACGACTGCACGATGTCGAAGCGGTTGTCGCATTCGGTGCAGGCATAGGAGTAGGTGGGCACTGCAGGTTCCTCCGCGCGGGTACTCGAAGCCTGGGCAAGTGATACCGCAGGCACTGGCACTTTACAGTCCTGAGTGCCAACGCCGGTAATCCGCTGCCTATTCCGCCGCCCCGAGCAGGCGCAGCCCGCCGGCCGGCGTCAACACCGCCTGCATCCGGATGTCGTGCGGATCCTCCGGCAGTTCGTCCACCAGTTCGTCATCGCGAACGACGGCGACGAGCCGGGTGCCCGTCCCGTCTCCGGCGGCCGCGAGCGACAGCGTGCGGTCGTAGAACCCCGCGCCGCGCCCGAGCCGCACCCCGCGGCGGTCCACCGCCAGGGCGGGGACAAGCAGCAGCGCGGCCTCGGCGACGGTCTCGGGCGGCAGGTACGGCGGCGCGGGTTCCCTCAGCCCGAAGGGAGCCGGGACCAGGGCGTCCACGCCGAGGTAGGTGGCCCACCGCAGGGGGCCCGGCTCGTGTGCGACCGGCAGGAGAACCCGGCCGACGAGGGCGGCCAGGGCGTCGAGCATCGCCGTCGAACCCGGCTCGCGCCCCACAGGCACGTATGCGCAGACCGTCGCGTCCGGCCCGAGCTGTGCACCGAGACCGGCGACAGCGGCGGCGATCGCGTTGTCCTCGCCGGCCTTCGCTCCGGGAGCCACGTCACGACGACGGGCCAGGATCTCCGTGCGCCACTGCGTCTTCGTCACCGGCACGGGCCGACTGTCCGACTTCTCATACCGGTAACCCTAAGAGCCCGGGCCGAGAGTCGGCACGGATAGGGTGTGCCCATGACAGACACCGGCACCAACACGAACAGGGCCTTCCGCACCGCGGTGGTCCCAGCGGCGGGACTCGGTACCCGATTCCTGCCCGCGACGAAGACGGTGCCGAAGGAACTGCTGCCGGTCGTCGACACTCCCGGAATCGAACTCGTCGCCGGCGAGGCGGCCGATTCGGGCGCCAGCCGACTGGTCATCGTCACCTCCGAGGGCAAGGACGGGGTCGTCGCGCATTTCGTTGAGGACCTGGTGCTGGAGAGCAAGCTCGAGGCCAGCGGCAAGTCACACCTGCTCGAGAAGGTGCGCAAGGCGCAGGGCCTGCTGAAGGTGGAGTCGGTCGTGCAGGACGAGCCGCTCGGGCTCGGCCACGCGGTGGCGTGTGCGGAGTCCGTCCTCGACGACGACGAGGACGCCATCGCGGTGCTGCTGCCGGACGATCTGGTGATGCCGCGTGGCGTGCTCGAGACCATGGCCCGGGTCCGGGCCAAGCGTGGGGGCAGTGTCCTGTGCGCGATCGACGTCCCGAAGGACCAGGTCGGCGCCTACGGGGTGTTCGAGGTCGAGGAGCTCCCGGACGCGGTCAACCCGGATGTGCTCAAGGTGACCGGCATGGTCGAGAAGCCGAAGCCGGAGGACGCCCCGTCGACCTTCGCCGCAGCCGGCCGCTACCTGCTCGACCGTGCCGTCTTCGACGCGCTGCGGCGGATCACACCGGGCCAGGGTGGGGAGCTGCAGCTGACCGACGCGATCGCGTTGCTGATCGCGGAGGGGCATCCCGTGCACGTGGTGGTGCACCGGGGTGGGAGACACGACCTCGGAAATCCCGGCGGCTACCTGCGCGCTGCGGTTGACTTTGCGCTCGACAGCGAAGAATACGGTCCGTCGCTGCGTGAGTGGCTCGTCGAGAGACTGCAGCAGACGGAGCGGTAGTGGGGTCGGGAGGCAGCGTCTACATGCGCTCGGTTGAGGAGCAGCAGGCCAGGGTGACCGCCGCCGCAGTCGCACCCCGTCCCGTGCGGGTCGCCATCTCCGAGGCACAGGGGTTGCTGTGCGCGGAGGAAGTGGTTGCCGAGCGCCCCCTTCCCGGTTTCGACCAGGCCGCGATCGACGGCTACGCGGTCCGCAGTGTGGACGTGTCCGCGGCCGGTGGCGGGCACGTCGGTGACGACGGTGAACCGATCGAGGTCGTGCTGCCCGTCGTCGGCGAGGTGAGTGCGGGGTCGCGCCAGCCCACTCGGCTGCAGCCGCGGCAGGCGGTCCGCGTGGACACCGGCGCGCCGATGCCGACCCTCGCGGACGCCGTGCTTCCGCTCGATCGCACGGACGGAAACCAGAACCGGGTGCGGGTGCTGCGGCCGGTGCGATCCGGCGACTACGTGCGCCGCGTCGGCGACGACGTGCAGCCCGGTGACGTCGCGGTCCGTGCGGGCACCATCATCGGTGCCGCGCAGGTCGGCCTGCTCGCCGCGGTCGGTCGCGACAAGGTGCTCGTGCATCCGCGGCCCCGGCTGTCGGTGATCAGCGTCGGCGGCGAACTCGTCGACGTCGACCGCACGCCGGGTCCCGGTCAGGTGTACGACGTGAACTCGTACGCGCTGGCGGCCGCCGCCCGCGACGCGGGAGCGGACGTGAACCGGGTCGGTATCGCCGGCACCGACCTGCGGCGGCTGCGGGAGGTCGTCGAGGGCCAGTTGATTCGCTCGGAGATCGTGGTCATCGCGGGTGCGGTGGGTGGCGGTGCCTCCGACCAGGTCCGGGAGGCGCTGCGTGAACTCGGCGACCTCGAGGTCGAGCGGGTCGCGATGCATCCGGGATCCGTGCAGGGCTTCGGTCAGCTCGGGCGCGACGAGGTCCCGACCTTCCTGTTGCCGTCCAACCCGGTGAGCGCACTGGTGGTGTTCGAGGTGATGGTGCGGCCGCTGATCCGCATCGCGCTCGGACGCAGGCAGCCGATGCGCCGGGTGGTCACCGCCCGGACCGTCGCACCGATCACGTCGATCGAGGACCGCAAGGGATTCCTGCGGGGGCAGTTGATGCGCGACGAGACGAGCGGCGAATATCTGGTCCAGGCGCTCGGCGGGGCCCCCGGCTCGTCCTCGCACCTGCTGGCGACCCTCGCGGAGGCGAACTGCCTGGTGCTGGTCGATCCGGAAGTGACCGACATCCGTACCGGCGACCGCGTGGACGTCGCCTTCCTCGCTCAGCGGGGCTGACCCGGTGTCGACGGCCCTGCGCCGGTACACCGTTCATCCCGGGTGGCCGGCCCGACTCGGCCCGCTCGTGGTGCCCGCGGGACAGGTCACCCTCCGACCCATCCGGTTGCGGGACGCGGCGACGTGGAGCCGGCTGCGGATCCGGGACGAGGACCACCTGCGGCCCTGGGAGCCGACCGGTGAGGGGCCGTGGGACGCCCGGCACCACATCGGGAACTGGCCCGGCCTGTGTTCGTCGCTGCGGGCGGAGGCCCGGAAGGGCCGGATGCTGCCGATGGTCATCGAGCTCGACGGGCGGTTCTGCGGCCAACTGACGATCGGCAACATCGTGCGGGGCGCATTGCGGTCGGCGTGGATCGGCTACTGGGTGTCGAAGGAGGACGGTGGTCGCGGTGTGGCGACTGCGGCACTCGCCCTCGGGCTCGACCACGGCTTCGGTCCCGTCGGACTGCATCGCATCGAGGCGACCGTCCGTCCGGAGAACCTGCCCAGCCGGGCGGTGCTCCGCAATGTCGGCTTCCGGGAGGAAGGCCTGCTGGAGCGGTATCTGGACGTGGACGGTCAGTGGCGTGACCACCTCCTGGTGGGGATGACCGTCGAGGAGGTCGAGGCTACCGTCGCGGATCGACTGGTCCGGGCGGGCCGGGCGTCGTGGGGCTGAAAGTAGCCCTGGCTACATATCCGTTACCCGGGGTGCGCCAATGCGGCAGCAGTGACTAATGTGGCATATGAGAAAGCTGAGTCGGCGCGTCTGCGGGGAACAGCGCGCCGACGCAACTAGCCTGAGTGGACCAACCGGGTCGAATACGCAGGTGACAGCTGTGCTGGCAGCCGACAGGGAGGGAGGTCGCCCGACATGCCGAACTCGCTGGTCGTCGTCGCGCTGGTGGCGATGTGGCTGTTCGTGCTGCTTCCGATGCAGGCCAAGCGCCGCCCCCGGATCCGGCAAACCACAGACGCGGCACTCGCCACTCGCGTACTCGATCGCGAACAACACGCCCGTCAGAACCGGCGCGGCCCGGCGAGCGGGCACCGGAGCGATCCGAACTGGCGCCCAGACCCCAATCGCCCGATGCACGCGGAGGACTGGATGGAAGCGCACGCTCGAGCAGACGTGGACCACCACAACCTCGACTACGACGACCCCGACCTGGGAGACGCCGAGTACGCCGACGAGGACGACCGGGAGGTGCCGCGGTACGACGACGGTGGCTCGGTTCCGTACCGCCGGGGACGCGGCGGCTTCGATCCCGAGGCCGATGCCATCGCCCGCGCGACCCGCTACGCCTTCCGGCAGCGGGCGGTTCTCGGGTTGGTGCTCGCCGCGATCATGGCGGCGGCACTGGCCCTGATCATCTCCCCGGCCCTGTGGTGGGCCTGTGTGGCCGCGGTCCTCGGTCTGGGCGGGTATCTCGCGTACCTGCGTCGCCAGGTCCAGATCGAGCAGGAGATCCGGCTCCGCCGGATGGCTCGGCTGACTCGTTCCCGGCTCGGCGTGGAATCGCACGACGACGAGGAACTGCGGCTGGTGCCGTCCCGCCTGCGCCGTCCCGGTGCGGTGGTGCTCGAGGTCGACGACGAGGACCCGGTCTTCGATCACCTCGACCATCACGATCCGCACTTCGAAGAGGACGAGGGCCCGCAGGACGTGCGCCGGGTGGTCGGTCAGTAGCCGCGCAGGGTCCGCCGGAAACGGCGCCGACCAGCCGATTTCATGGTTGGCGGATGGGCCTGTTAGAGTTGCCGGGCACTCCTTCGGAGGGCAAGGATTGGGGCTGTGGCGCAGTTGGTAGCGCGCTTCGTTCGCATCGAAGAGGTCAGGGGTTCGATTCCCCTCAGCTCCACCAGTTGGACACGAAAGGCGTCACCCGCACCGCGGGTGACGCCTTTCGTGCATCCGGCCCGTGTGGCAATTGCTGCCAGATAGCTCGTTTGGTGAAACATCGGTCGCTCCCCGTTTTTCGTGTGTCGGACGTTCGTCCATGTTCTCCTCCGAAACGCCTCTGAACTGACGAACAGTGTGATCTACTCCTCTCCGACTTTGTGCCCGCGAGGCCACATGCCGAGGTAACTGGCGCACCGAGACAGGAGTACGACGGGCCCGACGACCCTCCGGTCGCGGTCCGCCGTGGAGGAAACGCATGTCAGATGTGAACATTCGCCGTTTCGTCGGTGGGGTCAGCGCGTTTGCGGTGGCTGCCGGCTTCGCCGTGACGGCCGGTGCCGGCGCCGCGGGTGCGGCGCCCGCGACTGTCGACTGGTGGGATGGCAGCAGTCATTTCACGCGGACGATCAGTGATGCGAATCCGGCTGAGGGCGACGTGATCACGTCGTCGACGAAGTTCGAGCGCAAGGCGTTGACCGTGCTCGAGATCCTCTATCAGGTGAAGGACGTGCACCCGACGTGCCTGACCTATGTCGAGGGTTCGGCGAAGGTCGATGGTTCGCCGCGTGCGCTGGACAGTCAGGCCGCGGACTTCGCGAAGGTTGCCGGTAGCTGGACGGTGTACCCGAACATCGATCCGAAGTCGCACACGTTCGAGTTCTCGTACAAGGTCGGGCCGGACTGCGCGCGCGGCGTGCCGTTGATGACGACGATGCACTATGCGGGCAGCCTTGGTGAGGGTGTCTACCAGGACAAGGGGCCGGCGATCACGGTCCGTAAGAATGTTTCCACGACCACGTTGGCGGCGGTGTCGGGGGCGCAGGTCGGTCAGGCGGTGAGCCTGTCGGCGTCGGTGACCGGTGGGGCGAACGGTGACACCGTCGAGTTCTACGACGGCGGTACCAAGGTTGGTACCGGCACGTTGAACAACGGTGTCGCGACCTACAACTGGACCCCGACCGCGGGCGGTGCGCACTCGCTGACTGCGAAGTTCCTCGGCAACGCGCGCACCGACGGCTCGACCTCGGCCGCGCAGAACGTCACCGCCACCGTGCCCGACACGTCCACCACGACCACCGTCTCCGGTCCCGCGACCGTTGTCGACGGGCAGTCCGTCACGCTGACCGCCCAGGTTGCGCCGACCCCGACGGGGGGCACGGTCCAGTTCAAGGACGGTGCCACCGAGCTCGGGGCCGCGGTCGCGGTCGGTGCGGACGGCAAGGCGTCTGTCACCGTGCCGTCGCTGAGCGCTGGAGCCCACCAGATCACTGCGGTCTACACCGGAGCGACCGGGTTCACCGGTTCGACGTCCGCACCGTTCACCGTGACGGTGTCGGTCCCGGACGAGGCCACGACCACCACCCTGACCGCGCCGGCAACGGCCACCGAGGGTCAGGCCGTCACGCTGACCGCCCAGGTCGCGCCGACCCCGGCCGGCGGCACGGTCCAGTTCAAGGACGGTGACACCAACATCGGTGCGGCCGAGCCCGTCGGATCCGACGGCACCGCGTCGATCAGCCGGGCACTGTCTCTGGGTGCCCATCAGCTGACCGCTGTGTACTTGGGTGCGCCCGGGTTCATCGCCTCGGTGTCCGAGGCTCGTACCTTGACCGTGTCGGCCGTCGTCCCGACGGACAAGGCCACCACCACGACGCTGAACGTCCCCGGTAGCGCGAAGACCGGGCAGGCCGTTCACCTCTACGCGACGGTCGCGGGCCCGGACAGTGCCCCGATCGGATCCGTCGGCACCGTGGAGCTCACCGTCGACGGCCAGGTGCTCGCGCCCGTGAACGTCGTCGCCGGCGTCGCCGATGTCACCCACACCTTCGCCACGCCGGGCGTCAAGAGCGTCAAGGCGCGGTTCACCGGCGGCACCGGCTTCACGGCGTCGACGGCGGCGGACGCGTCCATCACGGTCAGTGATCCGGATCCGTCCGACGTCGCGACCAGCACGGCGCTGACCGTCCCCGCGACCGCCGTCAAGGGCGCCGCGGTGGACCTCGTTGCGACCGTCACCCCGAGCCCGGCCGGAGGCACCGTCCAGTTCTTCGACGGGACCGCACCGATCGGCGGCCCGGTCGTGGTGACCGATGGCAAGGCGACCCTGTCGCACGCGTTCGCGCTCACCGGGGGCCGCGAGATCGTCGCGGTCTACAGCGGTGCGCAGGGCCACCTGGGCTCCACCTCCGCGGCGGCCACGGTGACGGTGTCCGATCCGGGCACCGATCCCGGCACCGATCCGGGCACCGGATCGCTCGACAACATCTTCGGCTCCTGAGCCGGTTCCGACACAGTCCAGAGCAGACGGGCCGTCCCGGCTCATCCTTGAGAGGAACAGCATGTCCGACAAGAACATTCGCCGCGTCGTCGGTGGGGTCAGCGCGTTTGCGGTGGCTGCCGGCTTCGCCGTGACGGCCGGTGCCGGCGCCGCGGGTGCGGCGCCCGCGACTGTCGACTGGTGGGATGGCAGCAGTCATTTCACGCGGACGATCAGTGATGCGAATCCGGCTGAGGGCGACGTGATCACGTCGTCGACGAAGTTCGAGCGCAAGGCGTTGACCGTGCTCGAGATCCTCTATCAGGTGAAGGACGTGCACCCGACGTGCCTGACCTATGTCGAGGGTTCGGCGAAGGTCGATGGTTCGCCGCGTGCGCTGGACAGTCAGGCCGCGGACTTCGCGAAGGTTGCCGGTAGCTGGACGGTGTACCCGAACATCGATCCGAAGTCGCACACGTTCGAGTTCTCGTACAAGGTCGGGCCGGACTGCGCGCGCGGCGTGCCGTTGATGACGACGATGCACTATGCGGGCAGCCTTGGTGAGGGTGTCTACCAGGACAAGGGGCCGGCGATCACGGTCCGTAAGAATGTTTCCACGACCACGTTGGCGGCGGTGTCGGGGGCGCAGGTCGGTCAGGCGGTGAGCCTGTCGGCGTCGGTGACCGGTGGGGCGAACGGTGACACCGTCGAGTTCTACGACGGCGGTACCAAGGTTGGTACCGGCACGTTGAACAACGGTGTCGCGACCTACAACTGGACCCCGGGCAACCGGGGCTCGCACTCCCTCGTCGCGAAGTTCCCGGCCACCGCGAAGGCGGACGCGTCGGAGTCGGCCGCGCAGAGCGTGCAGGTCTCCGACTCCGACGTCGCGTCGTCGACGGCTCTGGCCGCGGTCACCGGCGCACAGGTGGGCAGCCCGAGTGTGCTGAAGGCGACGGTCACCCCGGCCGCCGCGGGTGGCACCGTGGTGTTCAAGGACGGCGGTGCCACCCTCGCCGAGGTCCCGGTCGCCGCGAACGGCGAGGCCGCCTACACCTGGGTGCCGTCGACCGCGGGCAGCCACGCGATCAGTGCGACCTTCTCGGGCCGAACCGGCGTGACCGGGTCGGCCGCGAACACGACCGTCGACGTCGCGCAGGCGCCGGCGGGCAACGTCTCGTCCAGCACCGCCCTCGCGGTCGGTGCGAACCCGCAGGTCGGCGTGGCGAATATGCTCTCCGCGCAGGTCACCCCGGGCAATGCGGGCGGCACCGTCACCTTCAAGGACGGCGACACCGTGATCGGGACCGCGCAGGTCGACGCAAATGGCGCCGCCAGCCTGTCGTGGACCCCGGCGACCGCCGGCCAGCGCGTGATCAAGGCCGAATACTCGGGGGCGGGCAACGTGAACGCCTCCGCCGACTCGGAGTCCGTGCAGGTCGCGGCCGGCAACGGTGGTGGCGACGGCGGTGACGGCGGCTCCGGCAGCCTGGGCTCGCTGTTCGGTTCCAGCTAGTCCGCTGAAAACTCGGATCCCCGTCACCGTCCGCGGAGGCGGGGATCCGTGCTGTCCGGGGAGGGTCAGTGCGCCGTGTACAGGTCCTCGATCTGCCGGGCGTACTTCGCGTCGATCGGCTTGCGCCGCAACTTCATCGTGGGAGTCAACTCATCGCCCCCCGGCTCCCAGACGTCGGGCAGCAGGGCCCATTTCTTGACCTGTTCGACGTGCGACAGATGGGTGTTGGCGGCCTCGACGGCGCGCGCGATCTCGGCGCGCACCTCCGGGTCCTCGGCGAGCGCGCTCGGCGAGTCGTCGGTGCCCCCGGTGCGGATCGCGAACGCCGCCGCCATCTCGGGGTCGAGGGTGAGCAGCGCGGTCACATACGGCCGTTCGTTGCCGATGGCGACTGCTCCGGCGATCAGAGGGCTCGCCGCGTGCAGTGCGTCCTCGATCGCCGCGGGTGACACGTTCTTCCCTCCGGTCGTGACGAGCAGCTCCTTCTTGCGGTCGACGATCGTGACGTAACCGTCGGCGTCGATGGTCGCGATGTCGCCGGTGTGCAGCCAGCCGTCGGCATCGAGGGCCTCGGCGGTCTTCTCCGGTTCGCCGCGGTACCCGCGCATCACGGTCGGCCCGGAGACCAGGAGCTCGCCGTCGTCGGCCAGTTTCAGGGTCACGCCCGTCACCGCCTCGCCCACGGTCCCGATCCTGATCGAGCCGGGCCGGTTCGCGGCCCCCATCGCCGTGGTTTCCGACATCCCCCACAGCTCGTAGCACGGAATGCCGAGTCCGAGAATGAATGTCAGGACATCGGGCGAGATCGGCGCGGCCCCGGAGACGGCGAATCGCGCCTCGTCCATGCCGAGCCTTCGCCGGATCGGGGCGAGTACCAGCCGATCTGCGGCCGCGTGCTGCAGCTCCAATCGGTGGGGGATCGGGGTGCCTGCGGACCGCATGCGAGCGGTGCGCCTGCCGACGTCCAACGCCCACGTTGCCAGTCGCCGCCTGGCCGAGCTGGGCTCGGCGTCGAGCGCGGCCTCGACGCCGGCCTTGACCTTGTACCAGACCTGCGGGACCCCGAAGAAGATCGTGGGGCGCACCTTCGGCAGCGTCGTCACGATCTGTTTCGGATCGGCAAGGGTGGTCACCTCCT
The DNA here is from genome assembly GCF_053589375.1 of Rhodococcus sp. NPDC003348. Lineage (NCBI taxonomy): Bacteria > Bacillati > Actinomycetota > Actinomycetes > Mycobacteriales > Nocardiaceae > Rhodococcus > Rhodococcus sp. NPDC003348. The sequence goes on along the minus strand of NZ_JBSFRT010000008.1, from coordinate 34,989 downwards.
CCGCGAAGAAGATCGGGAGGTAGTGGGCCGCTCCGCGATTGCCGATGTGGGCGTCGGGCAGGTAGGACAGCACCCGGTCGTCCGAGGTCACATAGGCCACATCGGCGATCGCGTCGCGGAGCGCGACGGCGTTCGCGTGGGTGAGCTCCACGCCCTTCGGTGGCCCGGTGGTGCCGGAGGTGTAGATGATGGTGATCAGGTCGTCGGGGCGGACCGCGCGCCAGCTGGCCTCGAAGTCGAAGTCCGGGTCGGGGTTCGCCTCGAGCTCCGAGAGTCCGACAGTGCCGTCGGGGGCGTCGTCGACGCAGACGATGTGCTCGACCGCGGTTCCCGGCACGGCCTCGCGGAGCACCGGCAGGAACTGTCTTTCGCACACCATGACCCGGTTGCCCGCGTTGGTGAGCACGTAGGTCAGCTGCTCGGCGGCGAGGGTGTTGTAGACCGAGAAGGGGGTGCCGCCCGCGTGCAGAGTGGCGGTGTCGACCAGGTGGAACTCGGGTCGGTTGGTCATCATCAGGCCAACCGTGTCGCCGTGGCGGACACCCAGCTTCGCGAGGCCGGCGGCGATGGCGCGGACTCTCTCGGAGTACTGGTGCCAGGTGATCGCCACCTCGTCGTCGGGCGTGCGCAGTGCCACCTTGTCGGGGTGGCGGGCGGCCGTGTCCTGGAACGCCGCGCAGAGGGTGTCGAGGCTCATGGTGGATCCTCCTTAGATCGCGCGCCGGCGAACCCGGACAGACTTGTGACCCACGTCACCTCTCAGGATAACGCTGCGCGGTCTGCTGTTCCGGGTTGTTGGCCGGTGCTGGGAAACGGGGCACACTGGGTGACATGGATCACAGGATGTCGGACGACGAACTGCGCAGGGCGATCCGGATGTTGCGGGATCGCGCCGACTACGCCCGCGGTCACGACGACCCGGCCACGGCCGAGGAACTCGAACGGACGATCCGCGGCTACCAGGAGGAGATGGCGACCCGGTCTTGAGAGCGCTGCGGCGAGCGGCGGCCTCGGCCGCTCATATCGTGCTGCTCGTAGCGCCGTCCACGTAGAATCCGCCCCACTCGGATCGTCCGGACGGCAGGGGGCAGCGTGAAGGATCTCGGCGGCAAGAAGTGCCTCATCACCGGGGCGGGCAGCGGCATCGGTCGTGCGACGGCGCTGGCCTGTGCAGCCGAAGGCGCCCATCTGTTCCTCACCGACATCAATGAGTCCGGATTGTCCGAGACGGTTGCGCTGGTCACCGACCGAGGCGGCGTGGTGGCCGACTCGCGTGCGCTCGACGTGTCCGACTACGAGGCCGTCACCGAGTGGGCGAAGCAGGTCGACGCCGAGCACGGTGCCCTGGATGTCGTGATGAATGTTGCGGGCATCTCCGCCTGGGGCACCGTGGAGAATCTCGAACACCGGCACTGGAAGTCGATGGTCGACGTGAACCTGATGGGGCCGATCCACGTCATCGAGAACTTCGTCCCCCCGATGGTCCGAGCCGGTCGCGGCGGTCACCTCGTCAACGTCTCCTCGGCGGCGGGGCTGCTTGCGCTGCCGTGGCACGCCGCCTACAGCGCCAGCAAGTTCGGTCTGCGCGGGGTGTCGGAGGTGCTGCGTTTCGACCTGAAGCGGCACGGGATCGGGGTGTCCCTGGTCGTCCCCGGAGCGGTGCAGACACCGTTGGTCGGGACCGTCGAGATCGCGGGTGTGGACCGGGACGACCCGCGGGTGCGCAAGGCGGTGCACCGGTTCGAGAAGCGGGCGGCGTCGCCGGAGAAGGTCGCCCGGTGCATCGTGCGGGGGATCGAGAAGAACCGTTTCCTGGTGTACACGTCGGCGGACGTCCGCTTCGGCTACTGGTGGGCACGCAAGTTCGCCCCGCCGTACGAGTTCGTCATGCAGTTCGCCAACGACCAGTTCGGCAAATTCCTGCGTTAGCCTGCGGCAATCTTGAGCAGACCGAAAAGTCTGCTTGGTCGCGATCGGTCTGGATGGACGTCCGACCAACTTCGTCGAAACCGCCGTCGCCGGTGATCGAACCGTGATCTACTGCTCCCCGATTTCGGAGCATTTCGTCCATTCACGCGGTGGACGTCGGGCTCCGTTTGCCACAGTCGGGGGCTCATCTGGGTCGCCCACCGGTTCGGAAGGAATGACATGTCGGGGATGTCTGGACGCCGTGCGATCGCGACAGCGAGCGCGCTGGCCGTGGCCGCCGGATTCGCGGTGACGATGGGAGCGGGAGCGGCGGGAGCCGACCCCGCCACCGTGACGTGGTCGGATGGCGCGCTGAGCTTCAGTCGCACCGTGAGCAACGCGACGCCGGGTGAGGGCGAGGTGGTCACCGCGACCACGACGATCACCGGCGCCGGGAACACCGTCAGCTGGGTCGAGGACGTCCGGCCGACCTGCCTGAACTACAAGAACGACTCGGCCAAGGTGAACGGACTTCCGGTGGCGGTGTCGAGCCTCGGCGCCGGCACCGTCAGGGTCTCCGGCTCGTGGGACGCCACCACCGCGCAGACCTTCGAGTTCCAGTACACCGTCGGCGAGAACTGCACCCGCGAGGTCGCCCAGAACACCGGCGTCGCCTACGGCGGCACCACGGCATCCGGCGAATACCGCAACCAGGGCCCGGCATACACGGTCACGAAGAACGTCACCACCACCGAACTGAAGCCGGTCGGCGCACTGAAGGGCGGCGTGAAGTCGACGCTGACCGCGAACGTTCTCGGCGGCCGCAACGGCGACCTGGTCAAGTTCTACAAGGGCACCGACGAGGTCGGGACCGGCACGCTCAACGGCGGCGTCGCAACCTTCGACTGGACGCCGTCCAACACCGACGCGGGCACTTTCGACATCACCGCGAAGTTCCTGGCCACCGGCTACGCGCTCGAGTCGGTCTCGCCGGCGCAGTCCATCGCCATCGAGGCGGGCGACCAGAGCACCCAGACCACGTTGATCATCCCGACCACGTCGCTGATCAACACCGATGTGGCACTCCAGGCGCAGGTCTCGCCCTTCCCGGGCGCGGGCACGGTCACGTTCAAGAACGGCATGACGGTGCTCGGCACCGCCGACGTCGGTGCCGACGGCACTGCCGGCATCGTGCAGAACTTCAACGTCACCGGTGCCAAGTCCATCGTCGCGGTGTTCTCCGGCGCCCCCGGATTCACCGGTTCGACCTCGGCGGCGCAGACCATCACCGTCACCGCCCCCGGCGCCACCGATGTCGCGACCACTCTCACCCTGAACATCCCGGCGCAGGCGCAGAAGGGCCACTACCTCTTCCTGCGCTCGAGCGTCACGCCGAAGCCCACCGCGGGGACCGTGCAGTACTTCAGCGGTACCGAGCCGCTCGGCAACCCGGCGAACCTGTCCGACGGGCAAGCGCAGCAGAGCTACATGTTCAGCCAGAGCGGGACGTACGACATCCGAGCCGTCTACAGCGGTGCCCCCGGCTACCTCAGTTCCGAGAGCACGACGACGATCACCGTCACCGATGAGCCGGTGCCCGGCACCGGCGGCGGCAGCCTGGACCTGAACAGTCTCTTCGCTTCGTAGCGCATCATCGACCGCACACTCCCGCCCCGCCCCGGAACCTCCGAGGCGGGGCGGGAGTGCGTTCAGGCGGCTGCGGTCGTGGGACGGGTGCCGAGTGTCAGCGCCCCGCTGTGCATCTCGTACACATCGTCGACCAGGTCCAGCTGTCCGAGGTCGTGGGTGACCATCACGACCGCGACGCCCCGCTCGCGGGCAAGGGACGCCAGCAGTCCGACGATCTCCCGGCTCCTGGCCTCGTCCAACGCGGAGGTCGGCTCGTCGACGAGCAGTACGGACGGGTCGTTCATCAGACTGCGGGCGATCGCCACTCGCTGCCGCTGGCCGCCCGAGAGCTGGTGCGGCCGCTTGTCGAGGTGCCCGCCGAGCCCGAGGGTGGTCAGCAGGTCCCGGGCATGGTCCCGCTCACGCCGGACCCGGCCTCCGCTCAGGTGGGTCATCATCAGCAGCTGCTCCGTCGCGGACAGCGAAGCGAGCAGATTGGACTGCTGGAACACGAACCCGAGTCGTTCGCGGCGCACCGTCGTGCGTTCGGACCGGCCGAGCCCGGTGACGTCGACGCCGTCGATGCTGACGGTGCCCGAGTCGGGGGTGATCAACAGCCCGGCAACTGCGAGCAGGCTCGACTTGCCGGACCCCGACGGGCCGGTCACTGCGACCAGTTGTCCGCGGTCGACCGCGAAGGAGACGTCGTCGAGGGCGCGCAGTCTGGTCTCCCCGTCGGGGTAGGTCAGGACGGTGTTGCTGAGCGAGATGCTCATCGAGGGTTCCTTCCTTCGAGGGTGTCAGCGGGCCGCGCCGAGCGCGGTGAGGGGGTCGACCGAGACGATGCGGACCAGGGCGGCGGTGGCGCCGAGGGTGCCCAGAGCGATCAGGGCGAGGAATGGCAGCAGGGTACCGGTGACCGTCAGCGTGAACGGGACTGCCTGGGCGGCAAGGGTTCCCAATCCGACGGCGGCGGCGGTACCGAGGCCGGCGCCGAGGACCAGCACCACCAGGCCCTGCCCCAGCGCGTCGCGCAGGAGGTAACCGGTCGAGGCGCCGACGGCCTTGAGAACCGCGATGTCCTGAGCGCGCTGGATGGTCCAGATCGTGAAGAAGGCACCGACAACGAGGGCGCTGACGGCCAGCAGCATGGTCTGCATCAACAGCAGCGACCCGTGCTCCGAGCTGTAGCCGCCGATCGCGTCGAACGCACCGTCCACGTCGGTGATCACGGTTCCGGTGGCCGCTGCGGTGGCCGCGGCGTCGAACCCGCCGGAGGTCCGCAGCGCGAGGACGGTGCCCTCGCTGCCACCGGCGGTCGGCAGCGCCAGCCAGTCGTCGCGGTCGAACCAGGCCACGGGCTGGTGGCTGTAGTAGGAGTCGTCGACCAGTGCCGTGACGGTGAAGGGGCGCCCGCCCGCCTCGACGCGCTGCCCGACCGACCAGCCGTTGTCGTCGGCGAACGCCCGGTCGACCGCGATCGTGCCCGCGGTGAGCGGAACGGGCGCGGCGAACGAGGACCCGTCGACGCCGAACGCGCTGGCGCTGACGTCGCGGCCGTCGACCGTCATGCGGGTCGGGGCGATGCCGACGATCGCGGCGTCGTCGACGCCGGGACGTGCGGCTGCGGCGTCGCGCTCGGCCGCGGTCACCCGGGAATCGGAGAACGACAGTGGCTGCCCCTCGGCGGGCTCCCCGAACGCGAAGTGGTCCGCGCCCATGTTCTGCACCGCGGCGATGGACTGGTTGCCCAGGCCCGCGGTCAGTCCCGACAGCATCACCACCATCAGCGAGATGAGGAACAGAACCGCGCTCATCAAGGCGAAGCGGCCCTTGGCGAACCTGAGGTCACGAATACTGAGGAACATGGCTTCCAGCGTCGTCGCCGAGGGCGGGTGCCGGCATCGCGCAACGGTTGAGTTTCGTGCTCAATCGAAAGTTGGAATCCGGCGGCTCCGGCCGCCCAGCGGCCCGGGGCGGTGTTAGCGTGGACGAAATGCAACTCCCTGTGCCTCGTGATCGGGGCTCGGCCTCGGTGCTCCACGAGCGCGGCCCGGCATCGGTGCTGCGCGTCATGGCGCTCGGCGCGCACGCACTGTTCGTGCTGCTGCTGGCCGTCGGGGTCGCGCGCGCTGTCGTCGACGACCCGAATCCCGTTCCGGCAGTTGCCCTCGCCGTCCTGGTGCTCCTTTGGTATGTGACGGGTGTCTGGTTCGCCCGCAGGTCCGCGGCCACCGGCCGGGGCGGGTACGGGGCAGTGTGGCTCGCGATCCTCGTTGCAGGATGGCTGGGGCTGGCCGTGCTGAACCCGGACTTCGCGTGGGTGGCGTTCCCGCTGTTCTTCCTGTGCTTTCACCTGTTGTCGACGGTCGCGGCACTGACGGCGACGGTGGTGATCACCGCGATGGCGATCGCGACGATCCTGTGGCACGGCACCGCCAACACGGTCGCATCGATCCTGGGGCCGATCTTCGGTGCCGGCGCGGCCGCAGGCATGGCGCTCGTGTACAAGCAGTTGGTCCGCGATGCCCAGCAGCGACACCGGCTGTACGACGAACTCACCCGCTCGCACAACGAATTGCTCAGCGCCCAGGACGAACTCGCATCCGTTCAGCGTGAGGCCGGCGCGGTCGCCGAGCGGGCGCGACTCGCCCGCGACATCCACGACACTCTCGCACAGGGGTTTTCGTCGATAGTCCTGCTCGCCCGCGCGGGTCAGCGTGGGCCGGACCCGGTCGCGGCACTCGAGCAGATCGCGGGCACCGCGCAGGACAACCTGGTCGAGGCGCGACGGGTGGTCGGGGCACTGACGCCGTCCGCGTTGGAGGACGCCTCGCTCGCGTCCGCGCTCGGTCGTCTGGTCGGACAACTGCGTGAGCACACCGGCATCGACGGTGAGTTCGTCGTCGACGGCGAACCGACGGTGCTGCCGATGGAGTACGACGTCGCACTGCTGCGCGTCGCACAGAGCGCGCTGTCGAACGTGCGACTGCATGCGCGGGCGCGGCACGTGCGGTTGACGCTGACGTACACCCCCGACGAGGTGCGTCTCGACGTCGTCGACGACGGCGTCGGGTTCGACCCGGCCGCCGGGCCCGCTCCCGGCACGTTCGGCCTGCAGGCGATGCGGGACCGTCTCGACTCACTCGGTGGGTCGTTGGTGGTCGAGTCCGCCATCGGTGACGGGACGGCCTTGGCCGCAACGCTTCCGGTGCCGTCATGATGCCCGCGGTGGGTCGCGTCATGACGCCCGCGGTGGGTCGCGTCATGACACCGCGGTGGGCCGCGTCATGACACCGCGGTGGGCCGCGTCATGACACTGACGGTCGTGTTGGTGGACGATCATCCCGTCGTCCGGGCCGGACTGCGTGCACTGCTGGCCTCCCAGGACGGACTCGAGGTGGTCGGTGAGGCGGCCTCCGGCGAGGAAGCGCTGGCGGTGGTCCGGGCCCGGCGGCCCGACGTGGTGCTCATGGACCTGCGTCTCGGGGAAGGCGCAGACGGCGCGCAGGTCACCGAGGCGCTCCTCGCGGACCCCGACCCGCCCCGGGTGGTCGTGCTCACCACCTACGACACCGACGCCGACATCCTCCGCGCGGTGGAGGCGGGGGCGTCGGGGTACCTGCTCAAGGACAGCGACCCGCAGGTGCTGGTCGACGCGGTGCGCGCGGCGGCGCGAGGTGAGACGGTCCTCAACCCGGCTGTCGCACAACGTCTCTACCGCCGGATCAGCTCTCCCCGAGTGGAGTTGAGTGCGCGCGAGACGGAGATCGTCGGACTCGTCGCCCGGGGTCTGTCCAACCGCGCCATCGCCAAAGAACTGTTCGTCACCGAGGCGACCGTGAAATCACACCTCGTGCACGTGTTCTCGAAGCTGGGCGTGGACAGCCGCACCGCTGCGGTGGCGGTGGCACGCGAACGCGGCCTGATCGGCTGAGGGTCAACGCGGGCCCGCCGCGGTCGTGTTTCGCGGCTCGCCGCGGTGGTGATTCGCGGCCCGCCAGGGTGGGGACTACCGTCTAACCATGAGCGAGCACGAGTCTCCGAGGGTCGATTCCGAGGTGGGACGGCTGCGTACCGTGCTGCTGCACAGGCCCGGCGACGAGCTCAAGCGGCTGACTCCGCGCAACAACGACCAACTGCTCTTCGACGGGCTGCCATGGGTCGATCGCGCCCAGGACGAACACGATGCGTTCGCCGACCTGCTGCGCTCGCGCGGGGTGGAGGTGCTGCTGCTCTCGCAGGTGCTGACCGAGGCGCTCACGGTCAGCGGCGCGGCCCGCATCCAGGGCATCGCGGCCGCTGTCGATCCGCGTCGGCTCGGACACACCCTCGCCCAGGAGCTTTCGGCCTACCTGCGCACCGTCGACCCGGCCGCGCTCGCGACCGTCCTGACCGCCGGGATGACATTCGACGAGTTGCCCATCGGGCCGGGCGGCCCCTCGCTGGTGCGCCGGATGCACCACGGTGGGGACTTCGTCATCGAACCGCTGCCCAACCTGCTGTTCACCCGCGACTCGTCGTTCTGGATCGGGGACCGGGTGGCGATCACCTCGCTGGCGCTGCCCGCGCGGGTGCGCGAGGCGTCGCTGACCGACCTGATCTACGCCCACCATCCCCGGTTCCGCGGGGTGCGCCGTGCGTACGAGTCGCACACCGCGCCGGTGGAGGGCGGCGACGTGCTGCTGCTCGCGCCCGGGGTGATCGCCGTCGGGGTGGGGGAGCGGACCACCCCCGCCGGTGCGGAGGCGTTGGCGCGCAGCGTCTTCGAAGACGGTCTCGCACACACCGTGCTCGTCGTGCCGATCGAGCAGCGGCGCGCGTCGATGCACCTGGACACCGTGTGCACGATGGTCGATGTCGACGCCGTGGTGATGTACCCGGCCGCCGCGCACACCCTGTCCGCGTTCACGCTGCGCCACGAGGATGGCGGTGTGTCGATCCGCGGTGCCGAGCCGTTCATCGACGCGGCGGCCGCGGCGATGGGAATCGACAAGCTCCGCGTCATCGACACCGGCCTCGACCACGTCACCGCCGAACGCGAGCAGTGGGACGACGGGAACAACACCCTTGCGCTCGCACCGGGCGTCGTGGTCGCGTACGAACGCAACGTCGAGACCAACGCCCGGCTCGAGGCGTCCGGCATCGAGGTCCTGCGTATTGCCGGTTCCGAACTCGGTTCCGGTCGCGGTGGACCCCGCTGCATGTCCTGCCCGATCCTCCGGGACCCGGGCGCGTCCTAGCGCAGGTCACCCAATCCCCATTCCGGCTCATCCGAGAGGGATCAGGAGACACGCCCTAGAGGATCGTGGTGACCTTCTCGACGGGGCGGGCGAGGACCGTCCCGCGGTCGGTGACGACGAGGGGGCGTTCGATCAGGATCGGGTTCTCCACCATCGCGTCGAGCAGTTCGTCCTCACTCGCGTCGGCGAGCCCGAGTTCCTTGAAGACTGCCTCCTTCTTGCGGATGGCCTCGCTCGGGTGCAGGCCGGCGTCGTCGAGGAGCTTGCGCAGGCCGTCCCGCGACGGCGGGGTCTCGAGGTACTTGACGACGGTCGGGACGATGCCCGCCTCCTCGATCAGTGCCAGCACCTTGCGGGAGGTGCTGCAGCGCTGGTTGTGGTAGATCGTCGCCCTGCTTGCCGGAGAACTGGTTGCGGAAGTCGTTGCCATGAACCACATTGTGCCCGCTCGGCCGGAACGCCGGACGGAGGCGGCCTCGGTGCGGTTTCATGGCCCGATGGATACCGCGTACCTGCATTTCTGGATCGAGGCCCATGATCTGTTGACCCGGTACGCCCGTGCCGTCGACAGCCGGGACTGGGATCTCTACCGCACCGTGTTCGCCGCGGACGCACACATCGACTACAGCACGTCCGGTGGGCCGACGGGGGACCGCGAGACGGTCATCACCCAGCTGGAGCCGATGCTCGCGCTCTTCACCCGCACCCAGCACTACGTCACGAACGTCGACATCCGACGTTTCGACGCCGTCACCGGGACCGCGGAGGTCAGTGCGATGTTCTACAACCCGATGATCGTGACGCCCGGAAAGCAGTTCTTCTGCGGGGGCTGGTACCACCACGAGTTGGTCCGAACCCCGAACGGCTGGCGGAGTGTCCGGCTCGTAGAGGACGGGGCCTGGTTCGACCGGGCCGAGGACGCGTTCGCGCAGTGAGTTTCTTTGCGCACGTGCAGGCTCTCGGCGGGTTAGCCTCGCGACATGCGCATCGACATCGATCCGACTGCGGCGACGGCCCCGTTCGAACAGCTCAGGCTGCAGATTCTCGAACAGGTGCGTGACGGCCGGCTTATCGCAGGCACGAAGTTGCCGACCGTGCGGGCCCTGGCCGAGCAGTTGGGGCTGGCCGCCAACACGGTCGCCAAGGCGTACCGGGAACTCGAGTCGATGGGGGCGATCGAGACGAGGGGCAGGCTCGGGTCGTTCGTCGCGTCGATGGGCGACGCGTCGACCGGACTGGCCGAACGCGCGGCGACCGAGTACGTCGCGACGGTGCGCGGTCTCGGACTGTCCGACGACGTGGTTCGGGCACTGGTCGAAGCCGCGATTCGCGGGGCCTGAGGGGCCTACTCTCGAACCGTGGGGGTGTGCCCGCGGAGGTGGTGATGTTCTACCGCGCGATCGAGGTGCTCAGCGTCGTCGTGCACTTTGCATTCATCGGGTACCTGGTGTTCGGTGGCTTCCTGGCCTGGCGGTGGCCGCGGACGATCGTGCTGCACGTCGTCGCGGTCGTGTGGGGAGCGGGCTCGGTGCTGGTCGGCTACGAGTGTCCGCTGACGGCGGTCGAGAACTGGGCGCGGATCGCCGACGGCCGACCGCCGCTGCCCTCGTCGGGTTTCATCGCGCACTACATCACCGGTGTGCTCTATCCGGCCGACGCGGTGAACCTGGTGCGGCTCCTGGTCGTCGCGGTGGTGGCGCTCTCGTGGGCCGGATACCCGCGCCACGTCCGACGTCGGAACGCGCGCTCGGCGATAGTTGACGCTTCAACTTAGTCGTGCCACAGTTGGTGCGTTCCGTTCCCACCGTGGGAACCCGCGCCGTACCTCGCAAAGGACCACGACATGAAATCCAGCGCACTCCGCGACCTCGCCCTTCTCGTTGCCCGACTCGGGATCGGTGTGATCTTCGTCGCGCACGGCTGGCAGAAGTTCTTCACCTACGGCATCAGCGGTGTCCAGGCGTCGTTCGAGCAGATGGGTGCTCCCCTGCACAACCTGTCCGCGGTCCTCGCGGCGACGATCGAGCTGGTGGGCGGCTTCGCACTCATTGCGGGCATCGCCACACCGATCGTCGGCGTCCTGCTGTTTCTCGACATGCTCGGCGCGTTCTTCATCACGCATGCCGGCAACGGCATCTTCGTCTCCGAAGGAGGCTACGAGCTGGTCCTCGCCCTCGGCGTCTCCTCGCTGCTGATCGCGGCGATCGGTGCCGGTCGGTTCAGCGTCGACGCCCTGATCGGCGGCGCACGGCAGGCGAAGGTGAAGGTCTAGCACGCACTCACCCGCGCGGGCGGTTCCGGCCCCGGCCGAACCCGCCCGCGCGTGACCGGGATCAGCGCCAGCTCGGCAGCCAGAGCTGCTGCTGCCACATCTCCGGGGTGATCGGCACGGCCGTCAGGATCGGCCACAGCCACACGAAGTTCGCCACCACCAGGCCCAGATACAGCGCGACGGCGAGCAGGCCGGTGCCGCGACGTTCGGCTGCGGCCCGGGCCGCGCCGATCACCTCGCCGCACACCAGCGCCAGGCCCATCACCAGGAACGGCGCCAGCGCGACCGCGTAGAAGTAGTACATCTGACGATCCATCGTCACGAACCACGGCAGCCAGCCGGCGGCGTAGCCGACGAGAACAGCCGCATACCGCCAGTCCCGTCCGGCCACGGTGCGCCACAGCGCCCACCCCAGCATCGGCAGCGCCAGCCACCACATCGCAGGCGTGCCGATCAGCATCACCGCCTTGACGCAGCTCGCAGCGCCGCAACCGGACACGTGATCGCCCTCGGCGAAGTAGTAGAGCATCGGTCGCAGCCCCATGGGCCACGTCCACGGCTTCGACTCCCACGGATGGTGATTGCCCGCGGAGTTCGTCAGGTTCCCGTGAAACTCGAGCACGTTGGCGCTGTAGTACCAGAGCGAGCGCAGCGCGCCCGGCACGAACGAGAAGGATCCGCCGAACCCGATCTGGTCGCCGACCGCGTGCCGATTCACTCCGGTCTCCGATGCGAACCATGCCCAGTACGACGCCAGATACACCCCGATCGGCACCAGCACCAGCGCGTACAGCGACGGTCCGATGTCACGGAGGGCGGTGCCGACCCAGGGGCGCCGCACCCCGTGGTACCGCCGGGCGGCGACGTCGAAGGCCACGCACATCAGACCGAAGAACGCGATGAAGTACACGCCCGACCACTTGGTCCCGCAGGCCAGGCCGAGCAGGATGCCCGCACCGAACCGCCACCACCGCACACCGAGCCGCGGCCCGTACACCGAGTCCGCGATCCGGCCCTCGGCGAACACGGTCGCCATCCGGGCCCGCACCTGATCGCGGTCGACGATCAGGCAGCCGAACGCGGCCACCACGAACAGCGCCATGAAGATGTCGAGCATCCCGATCCGGGAGGAGACGAAGGTCACGCCGTCGGCGATCAGCAGGATTCCCGCGATAGCGCCGACCAGGGTGGACCGGGTCATCCGGCGGACGATCCGGATCACCAGCAGCACCATCACCGTGCCCGCGACCGCGGCCGCGAACCGCCAGCCCCACCCGTTGTATCCGAAGATCGCCTCACCGAGCGCGATCATCTGCTTGCCGACCGGCGGATGAACCACCAGGCCGTAGCCGGGGTTGTCCTCGAGCCCGCCTCCGGTCAGCACCTGCCAGCCCTGCGGCGCGTAGTGCTTCTCGTCGAACACGGGGGTGCCCGCATCGGTCGGGTAGCCGAGCATCGTGAACCGGGTGACGGCGGCGACGAAGGTAAGGAACAGGGTGACCACCCAGCCGCGCAGCCGGTCGGTCGGGCCGGGGTCCGACAGCGGTGCGGCGGGACCGGGGCTCACCAGGACGCGGCGGTCGACGCGGGGCGTCGCGCGCTCGTCGGTCAACTGGGTCACCGCACGATCGTAGGCTGTCGGGCATGAACGGTTGCCTGGTCCTCGCTGCGACACCGATGGGAGAGGTGCGCGACGCCTCGGAGCGATTGCGGGAGGCCCTCGCGACCGCCGACGTCGTTGCCGCGGAGGACACCCGGCGCACCCGGCACCTGGCGTCGGCGCTCGGGGTCACCATCACCGGGAAGGTGGTCAGCTTCTACGACCAGGTCGAGACCACGCGGCTGCCCGCCCTCGTCGAGGACGTCGCCGAGGGGCGCACGGTCCTGCTGGTCACGGACGCCGGCATGCCGTCGGTGAGCGACCCCGGGTATCGGCTGGTCGCCGCCTGCGTCGCGCGGGACCTGCCGGTCACCTGCCTGCCCGGACCCTCCGCGGTGACGACGGCGTTGGCGCTGTCGGGGCTGCCGGTCGAGAGATTCTGCTTCGACGGCTTCCCGCCGCGGAAGCAGGGGCCGCGACGGGCCTGGCTGGAGACGTTGAAGGCCGAGGCGCGGGCGTGCGTCTTCTTCGAGGCTCCGCACCGTCTCGCGGACTGCCTCGCCGACGCGGTCGACGTACTGGGCGGCGAGCGCCGCGCCGCGGTGTGCCGGGAGCTGACGAAGACCTACGAGGAGGTCCGGCGGGGAACCCTGGCCGAACTCGCACAGTGGGCGCGCGACGGCGCCCGCGGCGAGATCACCGTGGTTCTGGAGGGCGCGACTCCGGTGGCGGCGCGGCCCGAGGACCTCGTCGGTGAGGTGGAGCGGCTCGTCTCCGACGGGGCACGGCTCAAGGACGCGTGCGCGACGGTGGCAACCGCCGGCGTGTCCAAGCGCGAGGTGTACGAAGCGGTCCTGGCCGCGCGTAAGGAATGACGCCGCGGCCGCGGACAGTGGCGCCGCGGGCCGGGGCCCGGCGGTCAGTTCGGCATGCCTGCCAGAACGACGATCAAGGCGACCGAGGCCGCGATGACAAGCGCGGCGGCCAGGGTCGGCGGAATCATGGCGACGATCTTGACGGCGATTCGGCTCATGGTCGGCTCCTCGGGTTCCCGGTCGCATTCGCCTGAACGAATGTGCGCGCCCGGCGGGAACTACCCCTCGAAAATCGTCAGTCCCCGCCGGCGCCGCGTGTGGCGCAGGACCCCACCTGCACCGCCGACAACTGTGCCGGTCCATCCGGACCCGACCAATCGGTGTGAAGCCGGAACCCGGTATTCTCCCTGTTCACAACGCGTGAGGAACTATTCCGCAGCGGATTTTCCGCACGTGGGAACGAGGAGTGGACGGACCGGATGGCGGATGAACCCAGCGCCAGGCTGCACTTTGCCGACCATTTGCGGCTGCTGTTCGCGACCGCCGGTGGGCCGCCCCTGAAGACCGTCGTATCGGAGGCGAGTGCCCTCGGCCGAGCCATCGGCGCGGACAAACTGGTGTCGATCCAGCGGCTGAGTGACTGGCGGTCCGGCAAGCGGGTGCCGGCGAGTTTCGACGCACTCCGGCCGGTCCTCGTCGTCCTCATTCGCACCGCACAGTCCCTGCACGGCAACCAGCCACCCTCGCCCGGTCTGTACTCGCTCAAGCAATGGCACGCGTGGTGGCAGGCCGCCCGCGACGGCGGCACCGCGACGCGGGCCAGAACCGAGTCGGAGCGGGCGGAGGCGTCCCCGCCGCTGGCAGGCGTGCGGCCGTACCGCGGACTCGAGCCGTACCGTGCGGAGGACGCCCGCCTGTTCTTCGGCCGGACCGCGAGCCTGCAGCGGTTGATCGACGTCGTGACCGCAGCGCGGGGACGGGGCATGACGATCGTCACCGGTGCGTCCGGGGTCGGGAAGTCCTCCATCGTCCAGGCCGGTCTCGTACCGGAACTCCTCCGCGGCGGATCGCTCCGGTCCGACACGGGAACCTCGACCGGGGCCGCGATCGTCCTCACCCCGGGACCGTCCCCCCTCGCAGCACTCGCCGCGGCCGTTCCCGAACTCGGGGAGCTGTCCGCCGATGCGGATCGAACGGCCGTCCGGCAGGCTGTGCGGGCCGCCGCGAACCGGCTCGGTACCTCGCAACTGGTGATCATCGTCGACCAGATCGAGGAACTGTTCACCCAGTGCGACGACGCCCGCGCGCGACACCGCTTCCTGACGATCCTCGACCAGGCCGCCACCACTCTCGACGCCGACGAGACCTCCGACGCGGCGCCGATGGTGATCGCGACGATGCGGTCGGATTTCTATGCGCAGGCGATCGCCCATCCAGTCCTCGCCGATGCTCTCGAACGGCGCAGCCGTGCGGTGACACCGCTGTCCCGCGCCGACATGGTCGAGGTCATCACCCGGCCGGCGCAGCTGATCGGTCTGAAGCTGGAGTCGGGTCTGGTCGACCTGATCCTGCACGACCTCGGTGTACTGACCTCCGACGACGGCGGCAGCACCGTGCTGCCGCTCCTCTCGCATCTCCTCGACTCGATGTGGGAACGCCGTCGCGGGGGCCAGCTGACGGTGTCCGCTTACCGCGCGACCGGCGGCGTCCGCGGGTCCGTCGCCGCGACCGCGGAGCGCACTTGGGAGGACCTCGACGAACGGGGACGGGTGCTGGCCCGCGCGATCATGGTGCATCTGGTGTACGTGACGCAGACGGGAACCGACGTCAAGATCCGCCGCACTCTGCCGCAGTTGCTGGCGTTCGCCGGGGACGATGCGGACGCGGCCCGCAAGGTGGTCGACCAGTTCATCGCGGCGCGTGTGCTGGTCGCGGACGCCGACAGCGTCGAGCTGATCCACGATGCGGTGATCGAGGCGTGGCCGCGGCTGAAGACCTGGATCCAGGAGGACGGGTCGTATTCGGCGGTCCGGCAGCAGATCGAGGAGGATGCGGTCCGCTGGGAGGAGTCGAACCGCGACAGCAGCCTGCTGTACCAGCGCGGACGCCTCGACGTCGTGCGCGAGTACGACGCGCCGCGGATCGCCGCCCAGGGGTATCCGGGTGCCACGCGTGACCCGGGCCGGGTGGCGGCGACGCTGACCCCGTCGGCGACCGAGTTCCTGTCGACCTCGACGAGGCACGTGCGTCGCAACACGTGGGTCGCGCGAACTGTGATGGCCGCGCTGGTGTTGTCCACCGTCGTCGCGTTGGTTGCGGTGTCGATGGCGGTGTCGGCGAAGAACCGCGCCGAATCGGAGCGCAGCGCCGCCCAGTTCCGCCAGGTCGTGGCGCTGGCCGATTCGCTGCGCGCCACCGACCCGACGACAGCGGCGCGATTGTCGCTGGCAGCGTGGCAGATGCGTCCCGGCAGCGACGCCGCCTACTCGCGGCTGATCGCGACCGAGGCGACGCCGATCGGGCAGACTCTCGACGGTCATGCCGGGCCGGTCTACGGGGTCGCGATCTCCGCCGACGGCGCGATGATGGCCTCGGCCAGTGACGACCGCACGGTCCGGTTGTGGGACCTGAAGGACCCCGCCGGACCCAGCCCTGTCGGGGCGCCGCTGACCGGGTCGGCGAAGTACATGGCCTCGGTGTCGTTCGCTCCGACCGGAAAGGTTCTGGCCGCCGGTACCGGAGATGGCACGGTGTTCCTGTGGGACGTGTCCGACCCGGCTGCGCCGCGCGTGCTGCTCGATGGTGTGCGGGCGGGAACGAAGTCCGTCCACAACATCCGCTTCAGCCCGGACGGCCGTACCCTCGCCGTGCCGAACGACGACGGCACCGTGAGCCTGTTCGACACCTCGGCCGCGTTGGCGTCACCGCCGGCGCCGGGTCCGTTTCCGGTGACGACGCTGCCGGCGCACCCGGCGGGGGTGCGGACCATCGCGTTCCGCGCGGACTCCGCCGTGATGGCGACCTCCAGCGACGACCGCAGCATCCGGTTGTGGGACATGGCGAACCGGGCGGCGCCGGTGCAACTGCCGCCGGTGCATGCCGACTTCGGGGACGTGGTGCACTCGGTGTCCTTTGCGCCGGACGGACGGACCCTCGCTGCCAGCAGTGACGACGGCGTGATCCGGCTCTTCGACACCACGGATGTCCGCGCGGTCCGGGAGATCGGCACGCCGGTCCAGGCGCACACCGGCGCCATCTGGACGATCGCTTTCGCGGAGGACGGCGCCACGCTGGTCAGCGCGTCCTGGGATGGCACTGTCAAGCGATGGTCGGTCGCCGCGGGCCGCGGCACAATGCGTGAGTTGAAGCCGGCGATGACCGGCAACGGTGGCGGGGTCCCGGCGTTGGCGTTGTCGCCGGACGGCGCGACCGTCGTCACCGGCGGTCAGGACTCGAACCTGCGGGTGTGGACGTTGCCGAGGTCCGCGCTGTCGGTGTCGGAGTCGGCGCTGACGTTGCCGTCGATCAGCCACGACGGATCGCTGATGGCCACCGGCGGCTATGACTCGGTGATCAGGCTGTGGGGTGTCGGCAGGGACGGGCGCGCCCGCATGGTGGGGTCGGTGCCCCTGCCCCGGCCGTTCGGCGGGGCGCACATGGTGGCCTTGTCGCCGGACGGAACACTGATGGCGACTGCCGCCACGACCGGTGGACAGGTGCAGATCTGGGATGTCCGCGACCCGGCGCGGCCGCAACCGTTGGGCGAGCCGATCGCGACGCAAACCCGATACACCTGGGAGCTGGCGTTCAGTCCGGACAACCGGACGCTGGCCACGGGCGACGACGACACCAGCGTGAGGTTGTGGAACCTCGCCGATCCGGCGAACCCGGTGCCGTGGGGGGAGCGTCTCGACGGTCCGAGCAACCTGGTGCGGACCGTCGTGTTCAGCCCCGACGGTGCGTCGCTGGTGGCCGTCGATGCCGACGGCGGCGTGTTCGCGTGGACGGTCACGGATCCGGCCCGGCCGGAGCAACGCGACGTCGAGGACGGCGGTGGCGGTGCCGGGATCAACGGGGTGTCGTTCAACCCGGAGGGCACGGTGATGGCGACCGGGACCGACGACCAGACGCTGGTGCTGTGGGACCGTGCCGCGGACGGGTCGATGACGGTGCGGGAGCCGGAACTGCGCGGGCACAGCGGCACCGTGTACTCGGTGTCGTTCGACTCGGACGGTCGCCATGTCGTGTCCGGCAGCGACGACGGCACGGTACGCCTGTGGGACGTGTCCGATCAGGCGCAGATGCGGGAGGTGGGCGGTCCGATCGCCACCGACGGGTCGGGACGCTGGCAGGTGGCGTTCCTGCCGGGCTCGGACACCGTGGTCGCCGCCGACGGTGACGGCGTGCTGCGGGCCTGGCGGCTGGACGTGGACTCGATCATCGAACGGATCTGCGTGGCGTCGTCCCCGCTGACCGGTCCGCAGGAGACCGACTTCGAACTGACCGGATCCGCGCGAGGGGAGTGTTAGGAGGACCGGCTCCTCGTGGGGAACCCGTTGTGCGCCGAGCGCAGCGTCACGATGCTCGACGCCTTGTCCAGACACTCCTGCCACTCCGCGTCGGGGTCCGAGTCGATGGTGATGCCGCCGCCGACGCCGAGCGCTGCCTGACCGTGCGGGTCGAATTCGACCGTCCGGATGGCCACGTTCAGTTCGGTGCCCGCCAGCGGGGAGGCGAACCCGACGGTGCCGCAGTACACCCCGCGCGGATACGGCTCCCACGCGGAGAGCAGTTGCCGGGCACGGTGTTTCGGGCACCCGGTCACCGAGGCGGGCGGGAAGCTGGCGTCGAACAGATCGGCGGCGGAGGTTTCGGGCGGTACGGTCGCCGCGACCGTGGACACCAGGTGCCACACGCCCGGTGCCGGGTGGACGCCAAGCAGGTCGGTGACGGTCACCGTGCCCGGGATCGCCAGGTGGCCCAGGTCGTTGCGGACCAGGTCGACGATCATCACGTTCTCGGCGACATCCTTCACCGAGGCGCGCAGCAGGTCCGGGTCGGCGCCGATCGGCAGCGTGCCCTTGATCGGGCTCGATGTCACGCGGTCGCCGTGGCGCGAGAGGTACAGCTCCGGCGACAGTGACGCCACCGCACCCCACCGTCCCTGCAGGAAGACGGCTCGAGCCGGGCGGGTCGCCTCCACCGCGTCGGCGAAGAAGTCGAGGGGGGCGCCGTCGATCCTTCCGGTGTATCGGGCGCACACGCATGCCTGGTACACCTCGCCGGCAGCGATCGCGTCGAGGCACTGCCGCACACCGGACTGATGCGCAGAGCGGTCGGGTGGCGTCCACTCGAGTCGCCAGGATCGCGGCGTCACCTCCGGCCGGGTGACCGCCGCGAACCAGTCTGGGGGACAGGGGGTCTCGGTGAGTGACTCGTACCACCAGCAGTCGTCCGAGTCGAGGCGCAGGATGCTGTCGGTCCAGCCGCCCGCGGATTCCGGCAGCCCCGGCATCCGGCCGCTGTCGGGGAGGTCGGGGTAGCCGCGGTAACCGATCCATCCACCGCCGAGCAGTGGCCCGGCGACTCCACCGTCGGTGGGGTGCCCGGGGGCCGGGAGCCCCGTCACGTCGAATGCCTCCCGGGGAGCCACCGGACGGGTGGCCACGCTGGGGGCGAGGATCGCCCTGGCCCCGAACCAGTCGCCGATCAGTGCGGCCGGAGCCGGGGTGCCACCGACGGCGGCGAGGTGCGCGAGTGCTCGCAACACCGCTGCCGGGGTGCCACCCGTGCCCAACCGTTCGATCCGCATTCGGAAAGGGTGTCACGAGCGCACCCGGGTCAGGCAAACCGGCAGGTGCGCGCGGTCCCCGTCATCCGGCGACCGCCCGCCGGTCGGGGGCCAGACGTGCGGCGTCCGCTGCCGACCGGCCGGCCGCGACCCCGCCGAGATCGCTGACGGTGAAGCCCCACGACCGCAGTTTCGGGCCGAACAGGCGGTCCACCTCGACCTGCACCGCGTCGGAGCGCCGGGCGAGGATTGGCAGCAGGTCGCCGAACTCTGCGCGGGCGTCGACGACCGCCTGCGCGGTCGCCGCCTTCTCGGCTTCGGTCAGTCGTTGCCCGATCCGGATGGCGAAGCCGTACAGGAATGCCCGCCGGAAGGCCGCCGATGTCGCGCCGCGCGCCTGTTCGGCGTGCATCGCCCGCGTCGCCTGCACCAGCAGCGAGGTGAACAGCAGGTCCACCTTCTCGAGGTCGGACGGGGTGCCCAGCACCGTCGCGATGTCATCGACGGCGTTGTAGAGGGTGCGGATGTGGTTGGCCTCGCCGACCGTGGTCAGGAGCAGGCCCTTCTGTTTGCTGTAGGGCCGGTCCAGGTGAATGCGCCGGGCATGCACCGTGATGTCCCGACCGGTGATGCCCCGTTCGGACGCGGCCTCGAGCAGCGTGGCCGTCACGGAGTGGCGGGTCATCAGTTCCTGCGCCTTGGCCGTGAGGGTTTCGGCTTCCTCGGTGAACTCGGTGCTCTCCGCCTTGGCCAGCAGGCCGCGAATCCGATTCAGCACCTTGGCATCCGCGATCTCGGCGTCCGTTCCGTCGCCGGGTTGCGGTGCCCGGACTTCGGGCCACAGGGACGGCGGTGGGCACAGTCGCCGCAGTGGCTGCAGGTGCCGCAACAGGCGCAGTGCGGACACGGTCAGTGGTGGCTCGTCGGTCCGCCGCGGATAGGTGTGGGCGAGGACCTTGAGTTGGTCCGCCCAGTGCAGTGGGGCACGCGCCCACGCCCCGCTGCGGTTGGCCTCCCGCAGGATCAGCAGCGCGACCGGCGCGACCTCGACGGAGGCCAGGCCCCGCCGGGCGACGTGTACGACGTCGCCCGGCTGCCAGCCGTTCTCGTAGGCGCGGCGCAGCGCCTCCTCGGCGCCGAGGCAGTCACGCGTCCCGGCCTCGGCAGCATCCCCACGGTCTCGAATACCTGTTCGATTGGTCCCCATGGGGGCAGTCTGCCCCGGGGGTACGACAAGTTCTCTCGCCGCAGGTCACGGCGTGATTTTCAGGCGTCTTCGGGCTCGACGTAGCGGGGGAAGACCGGGGCCGGTGCGGGCAGGGGGGTGCCGGCGACGATCCGCGTGCCGAGATCGGCGAACTGACGGTTCTCCGACGCCTGGCCGAGCACCGCCAGGATCTTGTCGGCGGCGTCGGGCATCACCGGCTGCACCAGGATACCGACGATGCGCACCACCTCGAGCGTCGTGTACAGCACGGTCGCCATCCGCGCGGGGTCGGTCTTGCGCAGGACCCAGGGCTCCTGGGCGCTGAAGTACCGGTTGGTCTCGGCGAGCACGTGCCAGATCGCCTCGAGGCCGAGATGGATGGCCTGCACGTCGAACTCGGCCCGCACCTTCTCCAGGAGCGCGTCGGCCTGCGCGAGGAGCGCGGTGTCGGCGTCGGTGAACTCGCCGGGAGTCGGTACCTGTCCGTCGCAGTTCTTCGCGACCATCGACAGCGACCGCTGCGCGAGGTTGCCCAGTTCGTTCGACAGGTCGGCGTTCATCCGGGTGACGATCGCCTCGTGGCTGTAGCTGCCGTCCTGGCCGAACGAGATCTCCCGCAGCAGGAAGTAGCGGACGGCGTCGAGCCCGTACTCCTCGACCATCTCGAGCGGGTCGACGACGTTGCCGACCGACTTCGACATCTTCTCGCCCTTGTTGTAGAGGAACCCGTGTACGAACACGCGCTCGGGCAGTTCGATGCCGGCCGACATCAGGAACGCAGGCCAGTACACGGTGTGGAAGCGGCTGATGTCCTTGCCGATGATGTGCAGGTTCGCCGGCCAGTACTTCCCGAACGACTCGGAGTCGACGTCCGGGAAGCCGACACCCGTCAGGTAGTTGGTCAGCGCGTCCACCCACACGTACATCACGTGGTCGGGATCGCCCGGAACCGGCACACCCCAGTCGAACGTGGTCCGGGACACCGAGAGGTCCTTGAGTCCGCCGGAGACGAAGCTGACGATCTCGTTGCGGCGGGTCGCGGGAGCGATGAACTCGGGGTGCGACTCGTACAGGGCGAGCAATCGGTCCTGGTAGGCGGACAGCTTGAAGAAGTAGGTCGACTCCTCGGTCCACACCACCGGTGTGCCGGTGTCGGTGGAGATCCGGCTGCCGTCCTCCTGCAGCGTCGTCTCGGCCTCGGTGTAGTACGCCTCGTCGCGCACCGAGTACCAACCGGCGTAGGTGTCGAGGTAGATGTCGCCGGCCGCGACCATCCGCTCCCAGATGGCCTGACTGGCCGTGGTGTGGTCGCTGTCGGTGGTGCGGATGAACCGGTCGTACGAGATGTTCAGCACCTTGTCCATGGCCTGGAACACGTCGGAGTTGCGGGTGGCGAGGTCGCGGACGTCGACGCCCTCCTTCGCCGCGGTCTGCTGCATCTTCAGTCCGTGCTCGTCCGTGCCCGTCATGAAGAAAACGTCGAACCCGTCGAGCCGCTTGAAGCGGGCGAGCGCGTCCGAGGCGATGTACTCGTAGGCGTGCCCGATGTGCGGGGCGCCGTTGGGGTACGCGATCGCAGTGGTGATGAAGAACGGGGGCCGGGTCGCTGCAGTCATGGTGGCCTTACTCTATCTGCGTGCCCAAGGATCGTCCGGCTCCGGACCTGCCCGAGCCTCTAGCGCCGCTGATCGACGCCCACACCCACCTTGATGCGTGCGGGGCGAACGACGCCGCGTCGGTCGGCGAGATCGTCGACCGCGCCGAGAAGGTCGGCGTCGGCCGGGTGGTCACCGTCGCCGACGACCTGGCCGCCGCGCGGTTCGCGGTCGACGCCGCCACCTGGGATCCGCGGGTGTACGCCGCGGTCGCCATCCACCCCACCCGCGCGAACGTCCTCGACGACGCGACCAAGGCCGAGATCGAGCGGCTCGCCGCGCACCCGCGCACGGTCGCGGTCGGGGAGACCGGGCTCGACTACTACTGGCCCGGCAAGCTCGACGGCTGCGCCGCAATCGAGGATCAGGTCGAGGGATTCCGCTGGCACATCGACCTCGCCAAACGTCTGGGCAAGCCGCTGATGATCCACAACCGTGAGGCCGACCACGACCTGCTGACCGTGCTGCTCGACGAGGGCGCGCCCGAGACGGTGATCTTCCACTGCTTCTCGTCGGACGCGACGATGGCGCTGGCCTGCGTCGAGGCGGGATACGTGCTCAGCTTCTCCGGCACGGTCAGCTTCCGCAATGCCCGCGAGCTGCACGAGGCGGCGAAACTGGTGCCGGACGACCAGCTGCTGGTCGAGACCGACGCGCCGTTCCTGACCCCGCACCCGTTCCGCGGCGCCCCCAACGAGCCGTACTGCCTGCCGTACACGGTCCGGTCGCTGGCCGCGACCCGCGGTCAGGACCCGTTCGAGCTCGCCGCCGCCGCAACCGCCAACGCGGAGCGCGTTTACCGCCTCTGACGTCGCTAGAGCACCTTCCGCAGGAAGTCCTGGGTGCGCGGTTGCTGTGGGTTGCCGAAGACCTCCTCGGGTGTGCCCTCCTCGACGATGTAGCCGTCGGCCATGAAGATGACCCGGTCCGAGACCTCGCGGGCGAAACCCATCTCGTGGGTGACGACGACCATGGTCATGCCCTCGGCGGCGAGGTCGCGCAGGACCTGCAGCACCTCGCCGACCATCTCGGGGTCCAGGGCGCTGGTGGCCTCGTCGAAGAGCATCACGTCGGGGTTCATCGCCAGCGCCCGGGCGATCGCGACGCGCTGCTTCTGTCCGCCGGAGAGGTTGGCGGGCTTGGCGTCCTTCTTGTCGGAGAGCCCGACCTGCCCGAGGAGCCGGATCCCGATGTCGCGGGCCTCGTCCTTGGTGGCCTTCTTCGTCTGCACCGGCGCGAGCATGACGTTCTCGAGGGCGGTCATGTGGGGGAAGAGGTTGAAGTGCTGGAAGACCATCCCGATGTGCTGGCGCACCTTGTCGATGTCGACCTTCTTGGCGGTCAGGTCGACGCCGTCGACGACGACGCTGCCCTCGGTGATGTCCTCGAGCCGGTTCAGGCAGCGCAGGAAGGTGCTCTTGCCGGAGCCCGACGGCCCGATCACACACACCACCTCGCCTGCGGCGATGTCGACGTCGATGCCCTTGAGGACCTCGTTGTCGCCGTAGGACTTCTTCAGCCCGGTGACCCGGATCTTGCTTTCGGTGGTGACGGACTCGCTCACGCGTTGATCCTCTTCTCGAGCCGGGCGGACAGCTTGGTCAGGGCCATGATGATGACGAAGTAGAAGATGCCGACGATCAGCCACATGTTGAACGACTCGAAATTCCTGGCGATGATGATCTTGCCGGTCTGGGTCAGTTCGGCGATGCCGATCACCGACAGGATCGAGGTGTCCTTGAGCGTGATGACGGCCTGGTTCACGAACGACGGCATCATCGTCCGCACCGCTTGCGGCAGCACCACCTTGCGCATCGCGGGCAGGTAACTCATGCCGAGGCTGCGGGCGGCCTCCATCTGTCCCTTGTCGACGGCCTGGATGCCGCCGCGGATGATCTCGGTGATGTAGGCACCGGCGTTCAGGCTCAGGGTGATGATGCCCGCCGTCATCGCGGGCATCTGGAAGTCCAGTGCGGCGGGGATGCCGAAGTAGATGAAGAACGCCTGCACCAGCAGTGGGGTGCCGCGGAAGATGTCGACGTAGGTGACGCCGATGCCGCGCAGGATCCTGCTGGTCGAAACCCGGAAGAAGCCGAAGATCAGGCCGAGCACCAGCGCGATCGCCAGCGAGACGACAGTGAGCACGAGCGTCAGCCACAGACCCTTCATCAGCAGCGAGAAGTTGTCCTTCAGCAGCGAGAAGAAGGTGTTGCCGCCCTGCACCTCGGGCTGTTCGCCGAGGTAGCGGTTCAGGATCTCGTCGTACTCGCCACTGGCCCGCAGGTTGGCGAGGCCGGCGTTGAACTTCGACAGCAGTTCCGCGTTCTGGCCCTTCGAGACCGCGAAGCCGTACGAGTTGCCCGCCTCCTTGCCCGTGACGGTCTTGAGACCGTTGCCCTGTGCGATGCCGTAGAGCAGTACCGGGTAGTCGTCGAAGACCGCGACGGAGTTCCCGGTCTTGACGTCGTCGTACATGCTGGCCGAGTCGTCGAAGGTGACGATCGTGAAGCCGTACTTGTCGCGGATCGACTCGGCGAACGCGGCTCCCTCGGTGCCGGTCTTGACCGCGACCCGCTTGCCCCTCAGATCCTCGTAGGACTTGATCGAGTCGTCGTTCTTCGCGACGGCCATCTGGACGCCGGAGTCGAAGTAGGGGTCGGAGAAGTCGAAGACCATCTTGCGTTCGTCGGTGATGGACATGCCCGCGATGACGCCGTCCACCTGTCGCGACTGCAGCGCCTGCACGGCCGCGTTGAAGCCGAGGGGTTTGATCTCGTAGCTGAAACCCTGGTCTGCCGCGATGGCGGATAACAGATCCATGTCGATGCCGACGAAGTTGCCCTGCTCGTTCTGGAACTCGAACGGCGCGAACGTGACGTCGGTGGCGATCACATAGGTCTTGCCGGACCCCGACTGGGCGGCGGCGGAGCCCTGTCCGAGCAACATGCCGAGCAGGCCGACCAGGGCGACGACCGCGGCGGTGACCAGGCGCCGACGGCGGCCGAGTCGATCCCGTGAGGACTGCCGAAGGTTCATCCAACTGCTCATCCAAACCAGCTTTCGTGGTCGCCGTGCATTGGTTGTGCCTGGGTCTCGACCCTAGTGAGCTTCACCCCTTTTTTACTGCTCACGAACGGCAGCGGTTGCCGGAGCTCCGCCCTTTCGTTACCGTACTGTGATCGCTTAAGGCCGGGATCACATCCCGGTAACCGACAGCACAGGACTTCTTCGTGTCACCTCTCACTCGGATCAACAAGGCCAATTCGCCGCTGCTGCGTCTCGTCGTCGGGGCACTTCTCCTCACCCTCATCGCCGGCGGTGCGCTGGCGGTCAGCCGACACAAGACCGTGCTCGTCGACGTCGACGGCGAGACCATCTCGCTCAGCACGATGTCCACCGACGTCGACTCGGTCCTCGCCGATGCCGGCTACGCGATCGGGGACAAGGACGCCGTGGCGCCGTCGAAGGGCGCCTCGGTTTCCGACGGTGACACCGTCGTGTTGCGCCGTGCCCGCGAGGTGACCCTGACCGTCGACGGCGAGCCCCGCACCCTGTGGACCACCGCGCTGACCGTCGACGAGGCGCTCGCACAGGAACGCCTCGCGGGTGACGTGCACGTGTCGGCGTCGCGCTCGGAGAGGTTGCCCCTCGACGGCACGGACCTCGAGGTCATCAGCCCCAAGGTGGTGCGCCTGCTCGACGGCGCCGCCGCGGCCGCAGACATCCGACTGGCCGCCCCAACCGTCGGTGATCTGCTCACCGCGCAGGGTGCGCCGCTCGAACAGCAGGACACCGTCGAGCCCGCCGCCGACGCCCCGGTCACCGAGGGTCTCGAGGTGAAGGTCACCCGCATCCGCACCGAGAGTCGGACCGAAACCCAGCCGGTGGCTCCGCCGGAGCAGCGGATCGAGGACCCGACGATGAACATGAGCCGCACCGTCCAGGAATCCGCGGGCGCCCCCGGCGTTCGGGACGTGACGTTCGCGGTGACCACCGTCAACGGTGTCGAGACCGGTCGTGAGGAGTTGTCCGAGAACGTGACGACACCGGCGCAGCCGAAGGTGGTGCGGGTCGGTGCCAAGCCGGGCACGGAGGTGCCGCCGGTGAGCAACGGCGCAACCTGGGACGCGCTCGCGCAGTGCGAGGCGACGGGCAACTGGCACATCAACAGCGGCAACGGCTTCTACGGCGGCGTGCAGTTCGACCAGAACACCTGGGAGCGGCAGGGCGGCCTGAAGTACGCGCCCCGCGCCGACCTCGCCACCCGCGAGGAGCAGATCGCGATCGCCATGAAGACGCAGCAGACGCAGGGGTGGGGCGCGTGGCCGTCCTGCTCGTCCCGGCTCGGCGTACGGTGAATTTCGCCGCCGTGACACCTGCCCGCTAAGTTCGATCCGTGTCGGATTCACAGCCCCGCGGCCAAGCCGCCCTGCTCGGCCCCGCCGAGGTGCGTGCGCTCGCGGCGGAGTTCGACATCCGCCCGACCAAGCAGCTCGGGCAGAACTTCGTGCACGACGGCAACACCGTCCGCAAGATCGTCGCGGTCTCCGGTGTCGCCCGTGACGACGTGGTCCTCGAGGTGGGACCCGGTCTCGGCTCGCTGACCCTGGCGCTTCTCGACGTGGTGGAGAAGGTCGTCGCCGTCGAGATCGATCCGAAGCTGGCGGCCCGGCTGCCCACGACCGTCGCCGAACGTGCCCCGGAGCTGTCGAACCGGCTGGACGTGGTGCTCGAGGACGCCATGCGGGTGATGCCGTCGCAGGTCCAGGCCGAGCCGACCGCCCTCGTCGCGAACCTGCCGTACAACGTCGCGGTGCCGGTGCTGCTGCACCTGTTCGCCGAGTTCCCGTCGCTCCGGACCGCGTTGGTCATGGTGCAGGCGGAGGTCGCCGATCGGCTCGCCGCGCGACCCGGCAACAAGATCTACGGCGTGCCGAGCGTGAAGGCGTGCTTCTTCGGGCAGGTACGGCGCGCGGGCTCCGTTGGGCGACAGGTCTTCTGGCCGGAACCGAAGATCGAGTCCGGGCTGGTCCGCATCGACCGGTACGAGGACGCGCCTTGGTCGATGGACGAGGAACATCGCAAGCGTGTGTTCGCTGTCGTCGATGCCGCATTCGCGCAGCGTCGCAAGACGCTGCGTGCAGCCCTGGCGACGTGGGCAGGATCGCCCGCCGAGGCGGAGCGACGCCTGGTCGCGGCGGGCATCGAACCCTCCGCACGCGGCGAGGTTCTCGACGCGGCAGCCTTCGTGCGCCTGGCGAACGTCGAGCCGTCTGCCTGATTCGTTTGTGTTGAACGAATTAACAAGTGCTGCTTGGTGATTTGAACTGTCCCCGTGGTATGCCTCGCTCCGGTACGGTGTCGGCGGCGTCTGATCCGGCGCCGCCAGCGTGCGCAGGTGGAGCGCACACCGTTGTCCAAGGGGGTTCGTAATGTCTCGTTCTGTGGGACGTCGTATCGCGTCCGTCGTTGTCACGGTGGCTGTGTTGGCCGGGGGTCTCGTTGCGGGTGTGGGAAGTGCTTCGGCCGCTGGATCGTTGACCGACGAGTCTCTGGGGTCTACGGAAGATCCCGCGAGTCTCTTCCTCGCTGCGGCGTCTTTGGTTCCTGGTGTCTTATTCATGGCTGGAAGCGCAGTCATCTGCGGGAGCCTGATCGACGAGGGGAATCCCTGCGGATACGGAGCGAACGACAACTGGTAGTTCCAGCCCCGGCGAAGTGGGCGGGATCGCCCGCGGAGGCGGAGCGACGTCTGGTCGCGGCGGGCATCGAACCCTCCGCACGGGTGTGAGGTCCTGGACGCGGCCGCGTGCGTGCGGCTGGTGAAAGTCCAGCTCGCGTGACTCGTTTGTGTTGAACGAATTGGAAAGTGCTGCTTGGTGATTCAATATTCCGCGTTACATGACTCGCTCCGGTACGGTGTCGGCGGCGTCGGACCCGACGCCGCCAGCGTGCGCATGGGCTCGCGCACCGTTGCTGAGGGGTACAGCATGTCTCGTTTCGCAGGACGTCGTATCGCGTCCGCTGTTGTGGCAGCGGCCGTCGTGGCCGGTGGCGTCGCGGCCGGTGCCGGCACCGCCGGGGCCGCCGAGGGGTCATCCGACGGATTTGTCGAAATCCTCTACCTCACCGGATCGGCGGTTCCGGATCCCGACATGCCGGACTACGGTGGGGATCCGTTCAATGACGCGCTGCGGCTTCTCAGTGAGGTCGGATATGCGTGGGGAATCGTCTCCCGTTGTGGCGAAGCGCCGGGACATGAGATGGCGTGCACTACCGGTGGGTCGGTCGAGTCCTAGTGCAGGACTTCACGCCGATGAGCGATCCGAGCGCGACGGCCATATCTGTGGTGCCGGGCATGGGGCGGTGACCTGCTTCTCCGTTCTGTCGTAGTGCAGGGCACGGCGAGTGGCGCGGCCGGGGCAACAATAGATCAGTAGTGAGTTATCATGCCGGGGTGCCTGACCGCCCGAAATCACGCAGCAAGGCGTTCTCCGACTACGACCGCCCGTCGGTTGCGGTGGATGTCGCTGTCCTGACCTACCGTGACGGTGCGCTCCGGGTTCTGGTGGTCGAGCACGAGAAACTCGGGGGCCGGGCGCTTCCGGGGACGTTCCTGCATTTGGGGGAGCGGCTCGCCGACGCCGCGGAGCGGGCACTGCGCCACAAGGCCGGGCTGGCCGGTGCTGCCTTCCGACAACTGGCGATGTTCGACGATCCGCGGCGCGACGACCGCGGGTGGGTGATCTCGATGGCCCACACCGCAGTCCTGCCGGCGAAGACGCTGCCCGCCGACGCCGTCCTCGTTGCGGTGGCCGACGGGGAGACCTCGGAGGACCTGCTGTTCGACCACGCCGACATGGTGCGGCTTGCGGTCGACGACCTCCGGGGCCGCTACGCACAGCGGGTCGACCCGGACGGCCTGTTGGGGGAGAAGTTCACAATGCTCGCGCTCAACGAGCTCTACCGGGTCGTGTTCGGGCTCGACAAGCTCCAGAAGGACTCCTTCCGGCGGCACGTGATCGCGGCGCTGGAGCCGACGGAGGAACTGGTGTCCACCGGCGCGGGCAGGCCGGCCGAGCTCTTCCGTCGCAATGGCGAGGCGTGTCTCTCGCCCAAGGCCGCGGCTCTTTTCACAACAGGACGGCGAGAACACTGATCCGGTGATCCGCCTCGCGTGCGGTCAATTGTCGGTAGGGTCCGGCGGGGCGTCGGGTCGGCGCGTCCCGGCGGCCGGCGCTTTCCTTGGCGTCGGTCCCACAGTGATTGGAGTTGGTATGTCTCGTTCGACGAGGCGGCGTATCGCATCGACCGTCACCGCAGCGGCCCTGCTGACCGGTGGGCTCGCGGCTGGTGCAGGCACCGCATCGGCGGAGAGCCCGCTGGACACCGGGAGCGCGGTGATCCGGAACATCCTCTACGCGCCGGTCGGCTCGGCGGACGTGGGCAGTGATCTCGCCGAGCTCGCGATTGCCAACCCGGCCAAGACGATCATGGTGATCCTGACGGGCGGAGTCATCGCGGGCGCCAACTTCGGAAGCTGGGACATGCCCGGCGGCGAATAGCCGCCTGTGCGCGAGTTCGGTAGTCCAGCTACCGAACTCGCGCACAGGTGGCGCAGCCGCCTACCTGAAGCGTCGCAGCCGCAGGCTGTTGCTGACCACGAAGACACTGGAGAACGCCATTGCGGCGCCCGCGAGCATCGGGTTGAGCAGGCCGGCGGCGGCCAGCGGCAGGGCGGCGACGTTGTAGGCGAACGCCCAGAACAGGTTGCCCTTGATGGTGCGCAAGGTCTTGCGGGACAGGCGGATCGCGTCCGCCGCGGCCCTCAGATCACCGCGCACCAGGGTCAGGTCGCTGGCCTCGATCGCGACGTCGGTGCCGGTGCCCATCGACAGACCGAGATCGGCCTGGGCCAGCGCGGCGGCGTCGTTGACGCCGTCACCGACCATCGCGACCACCTTGCCCTCCGCCTGCAGGCGTTTGACGGCCTCGACCTTGTCCTGCGGCAGCACCTCGGCGATCACCTCGTCGATGCCGACCTGGTCGGCGACCGCGCGGGCGGCGGCGGCGTTGTCGCCGGTCAGCATGATCGGGGTCAGGCCGAGCGCCTTCAGCTGCGAGATCGCCTCCGCCGACGTCGGTTTGACGGCATCCGCGACCACGAGTACGCCGCGGGCCCTGCCGTCCCAGCCGACCGCGACCGCGGTCCGACCCGCGGATTGGGCCGTCTGCAGCGCCGCTTCGAGGTCGGGTGTGAGGGCCTGTGCCCAGTCCTCCAGCAGCCGTGGCCGGCCGACGATTACCGCGTGCCCGTCGACGACGCCCTGCACGCCGAGACCCTCCACGTTCGCGAACTCCGCGACGGTCGGCAGTGCCCCGGCACCGGCGGCCGCAGTCGAGATCGCCCGCGCGATCGGGTGCTCGGAGGAGTGCTCGAGTGCACCGGCCAGACGCAGCACGTCGTCGGTGGATTCGCCTTCCGCCGCGTGCACCTCGAGCAGCGTCGTGGTTCCGGTGGTGACGGTGCCGGTCTTGTCCAGCACGACCGTGTCGACGCGGCGGGTCGACTCGAGCACCTCGGGTCCCTTGATCAGGATTCCCAGTTGGGCACCCCGGCCGGTGCCGACCATGAGCGCGGTCGGGGTGGCCAGACCCAGGGCGCAGGGGCAGGCGATGATGAGCACCGCGACCGCGGCGGTGAAGGCCGCGGCGACGGAACCTCCGGTGCCGAGCCAGAATCCGAGTGTCGCGACGGCCAGTGCGATGACGACGGGCACGAAGATGCCGGAGATGCGGTCGGCGAGCCGCTGGGCCTGCGCCTTCCCCGTCTGCGCGTCCTCGACCAGCTTCGCCATCTGCGCGAGCTGGGTGTCGGATCCGATTCGGGCGGCGCGCACCACGATCCGTCCGCCGACGTTGACGGTGGCGCCGACGACCGCATCGCCCGGGCCGACCTCGACCGGTACCGACTCGCCGGTCAGCATCGACGCGTCGACGGCCGATGCCCCCTCGATCACCTCGCCGTCGGTGGCGATCTTCTCGCCGGGCCGGACCACGAACTCGTCACCGACCGCGAGCTGGTCGACGCCGATCCGCTGCTCGACGCCGCCGCGAAGCACCGACACCTCCTTGGCGCCCATCTCGAGCAGCGCGCGCAGGGCGGCCCCGGAGCGACGCTTGGCGCGGGCCTCGAAATAGCGGCCGGCCAGGATGAACGTCGTCACGCCGGCGGCGGCCTCGAGGTAGATGTTTCCGGTGCCGTCGGTGCGCGCGATGGTGAACTCGAACGGGTGTGTCATGCCGGCGACCCCGGCGGTGCCCCAGAACAGCGCGTACAGCGACCAGCCGAGCGCGGCGAGTGTGCCCATCGACACCAGGGTGTCCATCGTGGCGGTGCCGTGCTTCAGGTTGGTCCACGCGGCCTGGTGAAACGGCCAGGCGCCCCACACCACGACCGGGGCGGCGAGGGTGAGCGAGAGCCACTGCCAGTTGCTGAACTGCAGTGCCGGGATCATCGCCATCGCGATCACCGGCACGCTCAGTGCCAGCGAGATCAGCAGTCGTCGGCGGAGCCCGGCCGTCGGATCGTCCTCGGCGGTGGCGGCATCGGTGTCGTCGGCGGTCGACGGCGGTGCCGGGAGTGCGGCGGTGTACCCGGCGGACTCGACGGCGGCGACGAGGTCGTCGGGGGTGATGTCGCCGGTGAAGTCGACGCGGGCCTTCTCGGTGGCGTAGTTGACGGTGGCGGTCACCCCGTCGAGCTTGTTGAGCTTGCGCTCGATGCGGTTCGCGCAGGACGCGCAGGTCATGCCACCGATCAGCAGTTCGACCTGTCCCTCGGTCGGCGCGGGTGCGACGGGGTTCATCGTGACTCCTCTCCGGGTGGTGTGTCAGTGCCCGTGGCCGGCCGGTGCGGCAGGCGCGGCGGGTGCGGTGTCTGCGTCGGCTTCGACGGTGAATTCGGCTGTGCGGACGGTGTTCTCGTGCTGGAAGTCGAGGAACAGTCGATAGGTGCCGGGGCTCGGAGCCTGCGCGTGGAACACCACGTCGGGTCCGGGCGCGGTGACGCCGTCGCCGGGCGCGCCCTGCGGGTGCACGTGCAGGTAGGCGAGGTCGCCGGTGCGCAGCGCGACCAGATGTCCGTAGGCGCCGAGGTAGGGCTGCAGGTCGGTGACCGGGCCGCCGTCGCGGGTGACCGCCAGGGTGAGCGCGCCACCGGCGGTGGTCAGATCGCCGGACAGTTCGACCCGGTATCCGTCGACCTCCGCGGTCCACGAAGGTGCAGGCAGCGGGACCGGGGTCAGGTCGCCGGCGACGTCGACGTTGCGGCCCAGCGTCAGTGCGGGCCCGTCGACGGGCTGGAAGTCCGCGAACACGCGGTAGGTGCCACCGGTCGGCCAGGTCCAGTCGATCGACCAGGTGCCGTCGGCGGCCAGGGTCGGGTGCACGTGCCGGAACTCGCTGGTGTCGGCGCGGACGACGATCAGGTGCAGCTGCTTCTCGTGCTGGTCGGTGAACGCGGTGACGGGGTCGCCGGACGGCCCGGTGATCCGGAAGGTCAGTGCGCCCGGGGTGCGGGCCGTACCCGGCGCCGAGATCTCCGAGAGCGTGTATCCCTGTTCGCTGACCTGCAGGCCGGCTGGAATCCCGGTCTCCGTTGTGGCGGTGGGTTCCTCGGTGTGGGTGTCGTGCGTGGTGGTGGACATGTCGGTCGGGCTCCCCACGGCCGCCCCGACACCGAGGGCCGCCGCGAAGATCACGGCGAGGCCCCCGGTGTAGGCGGCCAGCTTGGTGGCGGTGTTCATGACTGTGCGGTGTAGCCGGCCTCTTCCACCGCGGCGCGAACCGCGGCGGGGTCGACGGGGTCGATCGAGGTGACGGTCAGCAGCCCGGTGGGGACGTCGACGGTGATCTCGGTGACCCCGTCGAGCTTGGCGACCTCCTCGCGGACCGAGCCCGCGCAATGCCCGCAGGTCATCCCGGTGACGGTGTAGTTCGCGATCTCCATGACGTTCTCCTTCGTCTGCTTCGCATACCCACTGGGGGTATATGGCCAACGAGTCGAAACATACCCCCCGAGGGCATGTGACGCAACCCTCTGGTGGGGATTGTGTCAGATACCCATGGGGGGTATAAACCGAACGGCGACGGTCGAACCACGGTCATCGCTCACCGATGCAGGGAGGGATCGAGATGAATCAGGAAACGGGCCGGGTGCAATCGCGAAAGTGGTTGGCGCTCGGATTGATTGCGCTCGCGCAGTTCATGGTCATCATGGACACGTCGATCATCGGCGTCGCGCTGCCACAGATGGGCGAGGATCTCGGCTTCACACAGGAGAACCTCACCTGGGTTTTCAACGCCTACGTGGTGGTGTTCGGCGGGCTACTTCTGCTCGGCGGCAGGCTGTCGGACCTGTTCGGCGCTCGTCGCATGTTCGGCCTGGGGTGGCTGATCCTGCTGGTCGGCTCCCTGGTGGCCGGGCTGGCCGCGAACGTCCCCGCCGAACTCGTCGGCCGCGCCGTCCAGGGGGTCGGCGCGGCCCTCATCGCGCCGGCCGCGCTGACACTGCTGATGATGCTGTTCGGGTCGAACCCGCGCGACCTGACCAGGGCGCTCGCCGTGTACGGCGCCGCGGCGCCGGCCGGTGGGACCGCGGGCGTGTTCCTCGGCGGGCTGCTCACCGAGTACGCCTCGTGGCCATGGGTGTTCTTCGTCAACATCCCGGTCGCGGTCCTCGCCCTGGTCGCGGCGCCGGCGCTGCTGCCGGGCGGGCGCGGCACCGGAACGGGTGGCGTCGACCTGCTCGGCGCGGTCACCGTGACGCTCGGCATCGGTACGGCGGTCTACGCGATCGTCCGGGCGCCCGAGGTGGGCTGGCTGTCCGTGCAGACCTGGGGTGTCCTGCTCGCCGCGGCCGCGTTGCTCGCGGGATTCCTGGTGATCCAGGCGATGCGGCGCGAGCCGCTCGTCCGGTTGGCGATCTTCCGCACCCCCAACCTGGGTGCCGCGAACCTCGCCCAGTTCCTGCTCGGCGCCGCGTGGATCCCGATGTGGTTCTTCCTGAACCTGTACCTGCAGCAGGTGCTCGGCCTCTCGGCGTTCCCGAGCGGTGCCGCGCTGATCCCGATGACGGCACTGATCATGGTCGGGATGATCGTGCTCGCGCCACGTCTGATCGCACGGTTCGGGCCGAAGCCTGCGGTGGTGGCCGGGCTGCTGCTGCTCGCGGCGGGCCTGGGCTGGCTCTCACTGGTGCGTCCGGACGGCAGCTTCTGGGTGGACGTCCTGCCCGCCTCGCTGATCTCTGCGCTGGGGATGGCCCTCGCCTTCATCCCGTCGCTCGGCACCGCCATCTCCAGTGCCCGCCCCGAGGAGGGTGGTCTCGCCTCGGGCATCGTCAACACCAGCTACCAGTTGGGTTCGGCGCTGGGCCTCGCCGCCGCCACCGCGGTCGCGGCGGTCGCAGGAGCGGGGCGGGTGGGTGATCACGCGGCCCTGACCGACGGGTTCTCGGCCGCGTTCCTCACGGCCGCGGTGATCGCTCTCGTCGGCGCGGCACTGGCGGCCGTGACGCTCCGCCCGGCCCGGGCCGCCGAGACGGTGCCGGTCCGATGAGGCCCGTCGAGGTGCTCGACGATCCGCGGCTGCGGGCGGTGTTGCGGTGCGCGGGCGGATGTCTGCTCGCGGCGCTGCACGCCTGGATCCGTCCACGTCCGCGGGAGCTGCGGGACGTGTCCCAATAGCGGACGGCGCCAACGGAGTTCGCTCCGATGGCGCCGTTCGGTGGTGAAGTCAGTGGGCGGCCCCCGTCAACCACCCCCCGCCCCCCCAGCGTTTGGAGTTCTTGCTTACAGGGGGGGGTG